>MNDR01000006.1:12008-16599 GCA_001915025.1 Gemmatimonadetes bacterium 13_2_20CM_2_65_7 | reverse complement strand
CACGGTCGGGGACCGGTCCTACACGTTCGCGACCGCCCACACCGAATCGAACCTGGCGGGAGCGCCGCCGGGGTTGGTCGAGCAGATTCGCGCTGCGCAAGCGAGTGAGATGGCTGCGACACTGGCCGGGGATGAGCAGGTCGTACTGATGGGAGACCTGAACGACACGCCGGGATCGCCGGAGTACGGTGTTTTGAGCGGCGCGGGATTCACGGACACATGGACGGCGCTGCACCCCGGGAGTGGCGCAGAGGGGCTGACCTGCTGCCATATCGCTGATCTGTCGGACCCCATTGCCAATTTCGACCAGCGCATCGACTACGTCTGGACGCGCGGTCCCGGCATGGTCAAGGGCTCCATCGATCGCTTTGGTAACGTGCCGAGTGATCGCCTGCCTGGGCCGGCATACCCAATTTGGCCTTCGGATCACGCAGGGTTGCTGGCATCGCTGAAGTAACGTCGTACGCCCGCCGACTCGGCCTCTTCTCCGGAACGATGGCCGTAGTCGGCGGGATCATCGGCGGCGGGATTTTTCGCGCGCCCGCCACCGTCGCCGAGCGGCTGCGCTCGCCGGGACTGGTGCTGCTGGCGTGGGTCATCGGCGGCGGCGTAGCGCTCATCGGTGCATTCTGTTTCGGCGAGCTGGGGCAGCGGCGTCCGCGCGCCGGCGGCGGCTACGTGTATCTGCGCGAGACGTGGGGAGCGCTCCCCGCCTTCTTGTACGGTTGGACGTTGGTGCTCGTCATTGCGACCGGCGCGATCGCGGCCGTCGCCGTCACGTTCGCGGATTACACGCTCGCCCTGTTGGGGTTGCCGCATCGGTTCTCGGTGCCGCTCGCGATCGCCGCGATCGTGTTGCTCTCGGGGATCAATTACGTCGGTGTCCGCCCTGCAGCGATCACGCAGAACATTTTCACGATACTGAAACTCGCCGCCCTCGCGGCGCTGATTGGCGCAGGGCTCCTAATCGCCGCCCCTTCGCCGCCCTCCGCGGCCCCTTCGGCGCCAGCCACCGCTCTCGGCGCTGCGCTCGTCCCTATCCTCTTCACGTACGGAGGTTGGCAACAGACGAACTTCATCGCCGAAGAAATCGTCGAGCCGGAGCGCAACCTGCCGCGAGCGCTGGTGCTTGGTGTGGCGGTTGTAGTCCTGGTGTATCTCCTCACGAATTACGTGTATTTACATGTATTGGGCGTCCAGCGGTTGGGAGCGAGCACGGCGCCGGCCGCTGAGACCATGGGCGCGCTACTCGGACCGATCGGCGGAAAGATCATCGCCGCCGGCATCGCGCTCTCGACGTTTGGCTTTCTGAATCTCGTGATCCTCGTAACCCCACGCGTACTTCAGGCGATGGCAGCCGACGGCGTGTTCTTTGGGAAGCTCGCCGAGCTTCATCCAACGTATCGGACTCCGGCGGCCGCGATCGTGGCACTCGCGGTCTGCGCGATCATCCTCACACTGACCGGCACGTTCGGCCAGCTCGTGGACTACGTCACGTTCGGAGATTGGATCTTCTTTGGGCTGACTGTGGCCGGCCTCTTCATTTATAGAAGGCGCGAACCGATGACTGGGGGCTTTCGTGTTCCCGGATATCCGGTCACTCCAGCGGTGTTTGTGCTCGCGGCGGCGTACGTCGTGATCAGCGCGGTCCTCTCGAACCCTCACAACGCAATCATCGGCGCTGGGCTGATCGCGCTCGGCGTCCCGGTCTTCCTTTACTGGCGGAGTCGCAGGACGGCGCTAGTTTAGCCGCATGATCCTCTCGCGCTTCCGCTTTGCCGTCTTTGCCGCCCTTGCCGCCCTTGCTTCATCATTATCCGCTCAGCACGACCATCTGGGTCGAGTGGTTTTTCCTGTCTCCTGCAATCCAGCGGCACAGCAGCGCTTCGAGCACGCCATGGCCCTGCTGCATTCGTTTTGGTGGGATCAGGGACAGTCGGCATTTCAGGCGGTCGCGCAGGCCGACTCGACGTGCGCGATGGCGTACTGGGGATTGGCGCTCACGGCGTGGGGCAATCCGTTCGCGGGTGGGCCCGGCGGTCCCGTGGGGAGGGGTGAGCCGCTGCGCCGCGGCGCCGCGGCGGCCGAGCGTGCGGTCGCGTTGAGCGCGCCGACGCCACGCGAGCGGGGATTCCTCGCGGCGGCTGCCGCGCTCTATCGCGGCTCCGACTCGATTCCCAACGCGCGGCGGCTGCAGGCGTCTTCCGATACGCTGGCGCGTCTCTACCACGATCTGCCCAACGATACCGAGGTGGCGATTTACTACGCGCTCTCGCTGGTCGAGACCGCGCCCAAGACCGATACGACGTTCACGCGGCAGAAGCGCGCCGCCGAGATTCTCAATCCGCTGTTTCAGCAATTCCCCGATCATCCCGGACTGGCGCACTACATCATCCACGCCAACGACTCTCCGCGGCTCGCCAGTCTCGGCCTCGATGCCGCGCGTCGCTACGCGAACATCGCCCCGGCCGCGCCGCACGCACAGCATATGCCGTCCCACATCTTCGTGCGCCTCGGCCTGTGGAACGAGACGATCGGCGCGAACCAGCGCTCATTCGAGGCCACGCGCGACGCGCAGGGCCCCCCCCTCGCACCGCCCGACGCATTTCACGCCCTCGACTACCTGGTCTACGCCTATCTCCAGGAAGGGCGCGATCACGAGTCGCGCACCGCTATCGCGCTCGCGCAAGGGCTGACGTCCGCGGCCCCAAACGACATGCTCGTCGTGAATTACAACCGCGTGGCGTTGGAAGCGCGCCTGCCGCTGGAGCGGGGCGATTGGTCGGCCGCGTCGCGGCTGCCGGTGCGCGCCAACGCCCTGACGATCGGCGCGGCCCTCGCGCATTTCACGCGCGGCATCGGCGCCGCCCGCGTCTTCGACACGACTCGCGCCGACAGCGAGGTTGCCGCGCTGCGGGAAATCGAGGCGGACATGACGCGTCGGGGCGACAACGACTGGGCGCGCGTGGTCGGGATCGAGCACCAGGCGGCGCTGGCCTGGACCGAGCTCGCGGCGGGGGACACGGCGACGGCCTTACGCGACGCCAAAGCGGCAGCCGACCTCGAAGACATAACCGAAAAACAGCCGGTCACGCCGGGCGAGCTGTTGCCGGCGCGCGAGCTGGAGGCGGACATGTTGCTGGCCGTTCACCGCTATGCTGAAGCGCATGCGGCCTATGAGCAATCACTCGCGCGCGCACCGAATCGGGCCCGCAGCCTGTACGGCTCGGCACGGGCATCGGAGCTGGCGGGAGATCGCGCGGCTGCTCGGCCCCGCTATCTCCAATTCCTCGCGCAGATGCAGCCGGGTGACGGGGACAGAGTCGAAATCGCGCGGGCACGAATCGCATTGAGGTGAATCGAACGTTTTGTTACCGGCCCTTTAGGGCACGGATACAACCGAACACACTCATGCCCTACTATCCGGACGCGGCTGCCTCAGGCTCGAGATATTCTTCCCTATACATCCGGATCAATTCGAAGAAATAGCTGAGGGCCAGCGGGCCGATGAGCAGTCCCAGCAGCCCGAAGTAGCTCACGCCGCCGATCGCGCCGATCAGCGTGATGAGCGGATGGATGGTGGAAAAGCGGCGATAGATCAGCGGGCGGATGAAGTTGTCGACGCTTCCGACTACGACGACACCCCACACAATGAGCAGGATGCCCGCGACCGCACGACCCTGCATGATCAACACGACGGCGGCCGGACCCCACACCATGCCGCTGCCCACCACGGGCAGGATCGCCAGCGCCATCGTGACGACGCTCCAGAACAGACCGTTGGGCAGCCCGGCGATCCAGAACGCGATGCCCAGGAGCGCCCCCTGCAGCGCGGCGACCACGCCGGTGCCGATGACGGTCGACACCGTCACGTCCTTGAACCGCTTGCCGAGCTTTTCCGTGTTGGCGTCGGAGAAGGGGATATAGGGACGCGCGCCAAGCCAGACGTCGCCGGGATGCTTCAGGACATAGTAAAGGCCAAAGAAAGAAATCGTGAGGTTCAACGACATGCGGGTGGCGGTTCCCACGAGCCCGAACGCGCTCGCGCCGATCGCCTCCACAATACGGCCGCCCGCCTCAGCGAGGCGGGGCCCGATCGGGATGCCGCGAATCTGCAGACCGCGGAACCGCTCGATGATCGGGCTTTGCAGCACGGTCTGCGTGATTTCCTGCGCCTGATTGATCAGCAAACCCGCGATCAGAAGCCCTGGGACAATCAGCAGGACCGCGCCCAATAACGTCACCACGAAGGCGGCGAGGGCGGTCGGCACCCCGTGCCGCACCAGCCAGTTGTGCACCGGCGCGAACAGGACGGCGAGGACCGGAATTCCGATGATCCCTGTGGCGTACGACCCGAGGGACCAAAGCAGCGCCGCGCCCAACGCAAGGACGATGAACGCGGCGCGCTGATGCTTGGTATCGAGGAACGCCATGCCGCTAGCGGCCGCGCTCCACTCGCAGGACTCGACTCAGCGTCTTCCCGTCCACGGTGATGGTGACGAGATAATCTCCCGTCGCGACGGGCGCGGCGCCACCGAAGCCCCCCCCACCGAACCCGCCCCCCCCACCGGCAACCGGTGGGGGGGGCGGG
>MNDR01000006.1:0-11595 GCA_001915025.1 Gemmatimonadetes bacterium 13_2_20CM_2_65_7 | reverse complement strand
GTCCGCACTGTGTCGCCGCGGACGTCGCGAATCACGATTTGTGTGTGCGCGCGCCGGTCGCTGTTTCCCGTCGCGAGCCGATATACGATCTCCGCGCCGTATTGCGGGCTCGGCGCCCGGAACGATTTCTGGCCCAGACTGCCGCCACCGAGTGGCGATTGCCCGTACTCGTAGGCCATGGTCGGCTGGAACAGGTACGCCGACGCCGTGATCGCGCTGTCGGTGAGCTGCTCGAGCGGCGCGATGTTCACGATCCAGAGCGCGCGGCCGTGGGTCGCCGCCATCAAGTCGCGCTCGCGCGGATGAATCCGCAGATCGTGCACGGGAACGGTGGGGAAGCCCGTCATGAACCGCTGCCACGAGCCGCCACGGTTGAATGAGACATAGGCGCCGATGTCCGTGCCGAGAAAGAGGAGATCGCGATTGGCGACGTCTTCGCGAATCACGTGCACGTAATTTGGCAGGTCGCGCGCGGCGGGCAGGTTATTGACGATCGACTTGAACGACTTGCCGAAGTCGGTCGTGACGTAGACGTAGGGCGCGTAATCGCCGTTGCGGTGGTTGTCGAACGTGATGTAGAAGGTTGCCGTATCGAAGTGCGAAGGCTCGATGCGGCTCACGTACGTCCCCGCCGGAACGCCAGGGAAGCGGCCCCCCCCGGCCCCCCCGGTCAGATTGTCCCAGTTGCCGCCGTCATTTCTCGTGAGCCAGAGGTTGCCGTCGTCCGTGCCCGCGAACAGCAGCCCGGGCCGCAGCGGTGATTCCGCCAGTGACACGATCGTGCAATACGTCTCCGCGCCGGTGACGTCCGGCGTGACGCCGCCCGTCGTGTGCATGCTGACGCGGATCTTCATCGAGTCTTTGGTCGTGAGATCGGGCGAGATCGGATACAGGTCTTCGCCGCGGCGCGTCGACTTCATCACCTTGTTCGCGCCGGCGTAGAAGGTCTCGGGGTTGTGGGCCGAGATGAGGAACGGCGTGTTCCAGTTCCAGCGCAGATCGATGTCGGCCGAGTCGGTGCGCTGGCGCAGGCGCAGCTCCTGGATGCGGCGCCGCTGTGCCGCGGTTTCGGCCCTCGTCGTGTCGGGGCGCTCGATGACGATCGAGTCCTCGAACTGCGTGTAGCGCGGCCGGTAGTTTGGCTTCTGAAGCGTGACGCGCTCGCCGGTCGCGAAGTTCAGGCGCGACATGTTGCCGCCCTGCGACTCGACGTAAATGATGCTCGGGTCGATCGGATCCTGGGCCGTGTAGAAGCCGTCGCCGCCGCCCACGGTCGTCCAGTCGGCGTTGGTGATGTCGCCCTGGCGCCGTCGCGACGGTCCACACCATGAGCCGTTGTCCTGGTAGCCCGCGCAGACGTCGTACGGAAAGCCCATGTCGTAGCTGACGATGTAGGGCTGGCCGATCGGGAACGTGTTCAGGAACTCCCAGTTGCCGCCTTTGTCCCACGTCTGCGCGACGCCGCCGTCGTTGCCGACGAGGATGTGACTGGGATCGTTCGGGTCGATCCACATCGCATGGTGGTCGACGTGAATGCCGACGGTCGCGTTGCCGATCGTCTTGCCGCCGTCATTCGAAAAATTCAGCGGCGTCGAGGACCAGTAGACGCGATTCGGGTCCTTCGGGTCGACGCGGACCTGTGAATAGTAGAAGGGGCGGACGTCGTGGTCGTTCATCCGCTCCCACGTCGCCCCACCGTCGGCCGAGCGATAGAGTCCTGAGGGCCGCGTTTGCGCGGCTTTGCCGGGAGTCGGATGCGCATTCAGCGTCGTGTCCGCTTCGACCATCAGATAGATGACTTTCGGATCGGATGCGGCGATCGCGATGCCGATGCGGCCTTTCGTCGTCTCGGGCAATCCGCCGCCGTGCACTTCGGTCCACATCTTGCCGCCGTCGGTCGTTTTCCAGAGCGCGCTGCCCGGGCCGCCACTATTAAGGAAGTAAGGACCACGCACGCGCTGCCAGCTCGCGGCGAAGAGGACTTCGGGGTTCGCGGGATCCATCGCGACGTCGATGAAGCCAGCGCGGTCGGAGACGAACTTGATGAGCTGCCACGTCTGCCCGCCGTCGGTCGTCTTGTAGAGGCCGCGCTCAGGGTTCGCGGACCACGGCTGACCGAGTGCCGCGACGTAGACGATGTTCGGATTGGTTGGGTGGACGACGATGCGGCCGATCGCCCCCGTCTTCTCGAGTCCCATCGACTTCCACGTCAGCCCACCGTCGGTCGATTTGAAAATCCCGCAGCCCGGTGAGATCGTGTTGCGCGAGTCTTCTTCGCCGGTGCCGGCCCACACCTGCATCGTGTCGGACGGCGCGATCGCCAGCTCGCCCATCGAGACGCAGGGGTAGTTATCGAAGACCGGCCGGAACGTCGTGCCCGCGTTGGTCGTCTTCCAGATGCCGCCAGCCGCGGCCGCGACGAAAAATGTTTTCGACGGACTCGCGATGCCCGCGACGCTCGACACGCGGCCGCCCATGTTCGCGGGTCCGATGTTGCGCCAGCGGAAACCGGCGAGGAGCGTGGAGTCGAGCGCGATCCCCCCCCCCTCCCCGCTGCCTACACCGCTCACGCCCGTCGTGACCGTGACATTGCTCGGCGCCGGGCGTTGTGGCCGCGGCAGTGATCGTTGCGGAGGTCGGGCGGCTGTTGTGTCGGACGATTGCGGAGTCGGGTTTGGTGGTGGAGCAGGGGGATTCTGTGAAAAAACGGGCGTTGCAATGAAGGTGAGGACGGCGAACGCCGCCCACGGGCGCGAGAACATGACGGCCTCAGGTGAAGGAGTGGGTGCTCGAACCTTGTAACGATGGAAGTACGAATGGAAGGGCACTGGTGTTGATCGCGGGTTGACTCGATCAATCCCGACAGTTGGACTCGGCTTTCCTTTTCTCAGCGCCTCCGGAGTCCAGCCGTGAACGTCAGGGTCTCAACGGTTTCGCGCCAGGCAGCGTCGCGGACCTGCGCTCGGTCGATTCCGTACGCCAGGCCCAACCAAACCGGCCGGGATGCCAGGTCGATTGTGACGCCGACCTCGCCACCGCTCGCGCTGCCCGAACCCGGTGGCACGTTGACCTGAAGGCCCAGTGCGCGCCACAGCAGTGCGTGTCCGCGCACGCTCGGGCCGGCGATCGCGACGTCCGCGCGCCCTCCCAATCGCCATGTGACCCAGCGCTCAGCACCGAGTGGTGTGTCAAAGCGGCGAGCGTGGGGGCCTACCTGCATACTCAGCCACGGCGTAGCCAGGAACCGCAGGGCCACGGCTCCCTCGACCAGCGCCCGGCTCTGGCCTTCGGCGTACCGTACGTCGAGTTCAAGGCGCCGGAACCGCGCGCTGCCGAAAAACCCGACGGCCGTGACACCGCGAACGCTCAGCACCTGACCGGCGGCCGTGGCGGTGACCTGACGTTTGGTGTCCTGGCTCGCCTCGAGTGGCGTAGCCGCGCGTGGGACCTCGAGCGCGGTTGGTGGAGGCGGCGGTCGAAAGCGGGGCAGGGGCAGTAAGTCGGGGGCTTTGACGACGATCCGCGGTGGGACGCGGCTCCGCACGGCGTCGTACAGCCGCGTGATCTCAGGCGGAAAGATCAGCGTATCGGGTCGGTGACGTGGTGCGAGGGCAACCAGCCGGCGGAAGACTGCGATCGCGGAGTCTTGCCGACCGCGATAATGCTCGGCGGCACCGAGATATGTAAGCGCGCGCACGCGCCCCGAGTCGTCGAGCCCGATTGCGAGCGGCGGTGTGAGCACGCGCCGTAACATGCGCGCCGCGGCGTCGAACTCCAGATCCCGATACGCGCGGACCGCCCCGTTCATCACCTGGCTCGCGCTGTCGTTCTGCGCACGCAGCGGAGTCGCGAGCAGGAGTGCCAGTGCCGCCACTCGGACGCTCATCGGGTGAGGGCCGCGAGCGTGATGTCGGTGAGCCGCACCGTGCCGCCGGCCGGCACGGTGACCCATGCGCTGTGTGGCTGGAAGCCTGAGCGCATGAGGATCAGGTGATGCCGACCCGGCGTTACGCGAATCCTGATTTGCGGCGTGCTCCCCACCGCGTGCCCGTCCACAGATAGTTCGGCCCACGGGCTCGAATTGATGGACAGGTAACCGGCGAGCCGGGGCCGGCGAGGGGCCGGCGGTGATTCGAGCATCTCGTCCTCCTCCGACACGTCAAAATGATTCAGCGTGCCCGTCAGACGCCTGGCAGGGACTCCCGTATCCGCAGACATCACAGGTGGCGCAGCCGCGCGTGGGGGAGGGGCCCAGGCGTGCTCAGCGTCCGATCTCGACACGCGCTCGAAGCTCCTCACGAGTCCGACGCAGCTCACGATGAGTGCCAGTCCGATGAACGCGGCGACCACTGCGCGATGACCCCGGTTGGATTGCGGCGGCTCCCACTCGTCGTCCAGGACTCGGGGAAGGGGTTGCCGCTCGCCGCTCATGGCCCCGCGACCACGTTGAACGAGGAGCTCGTCGCACCCGCAAGGCCCGAGGCCGCTGCCTTCAGAGTGCACCCGGTGCACAGACCCGTGACGCGCAGATCGCTGAACGTGGCGACGCCATTGACCGCGTTCACGGTCGTCGTGCCGGTCAGGCCCCCGGCGACGACGGGCCCTTCGAGTGTGAGCGACACCGGGCGGCGGTGGCGGCGGTGGCGGCGGTGGCGGCGGTGGCGGGGGTGGCGGCGGTGGTGGTGGCGGTGGCGCGGCCAGGATTCGCAGCTCGACCGGCACGCGCGGCTGCGCGATGCTCGGGTCTTGCGGGACGATGACGATCGTGTCGCGGTAAGTGCCCGGATCGAGCCCCGTGGGATCGAGTGCCAGCTGCAGGGTGTCGGGCGCTGAGCCCGTGTCGGTGGCGATCGTCAGCCACGGGGCATTCGCGGCGCGGTGTGCCGTCCATGGCGGCGCGTCGCCGCGTGCCGAGGAGAGTACGAGGGCCGCCGCCCGTGTCGTGCCGCTGCCTGCTGGCGCCGAATCGACGACCCGGGCGGGCGTGACGCCAATCACTTTGCTGGGAGGGGCGTCGAACAGCGATCCGACGCTACAACCGATGACGAGTGCGAGGCCGGCGAGGAAAGCGAGTCTTCCTTGTTCCGTGCGCATCGAGTGGGCGCTCGCGGCGCACGTTCCATACCCGGCGCCGCTGGGCGCCTGGCGTGGGTGACGTCGGTTCAGGGAAATGAGACGTGTTGCTGCGGCGCGACGCGTGAGGCGTCGGCTCGACAAGCGCGATTCTAATGAGCGTTCAGAAGTCTCTGCCGCTCTCCTTCGGTCACCATGTCCCGCTCCACCACTTCCCGAACGATGCGCGCGACAAAGCTGTAGCCCCGCGGGTCGGCGACGACCCAGCGACGCCACTCCAGCTCGTCGAGCGCGGCATCCAGGGCCGGCCCCACGAGTCGCGCCGCCCGGCCGATGCGGTCCGCCGGTACGCGCTCACCGATGACGGCGGCGGCCTTGAGCGCGGCCGCGGCGGCGGGGCTCAACGTGTTGAAGCCCACGCGGATCGCCGCCACGATCGTATCGGGGAGGTCGCCAGGCATCGTCTGGTCGAGTGTCTTGAACGGCTTCGGCCAGGCGCCCCCCCCACTGGTGGCGCTGACGTCCAGTCCCTGCGCGATTGCCTGACAGATCTCCACGGCCAGTAGCGGAATGCCCGCCGAGTCGGCAGCGATTCGCCGGCTCAGGCGGGTGACCTCATCCGCAGTGTATCGTGGAAATGCCCAGCGGACGAGCGCCTGAAGTGTGGCGTCGTCGAAGACCGGCAGCCGCACCAACGAGCCCGGGGCGCTCCGGCCGATCGCGGCGCGCACCTCGTTCAGTTTCGGGGTGGTCGGCTCGGGAGGCGCGGCGAGCAGGATCAACACCGGCGCTTTGGCGAGATCGCGCAGCATCGTTTCGAGCGCGCCGAGCGACGCGTCGTCGAGCCATTGCGCATCGTCGAGCGCGAGCAGTACGGGTTGCTCGGCGCTCACAGCCTTCAGCGCTTCGATGACGGCGGTACCGAGCCCGCTCGCTTCGCGCGCGATTGCGGCGAGCGCTGCGGGCGAAGTCGCGGCGACGCCGGGCGCGTCGAGCAGGCCGCCACGCGCGAGCGCCACCATGCCGCTCATGTCCTGGTGGTGGTCGGCGGGGACGGCGCGCGTCGCGATGCACACGCCGCCATCGAGCGCGGCGCGCGCGATGACTTCTTCGACGAGGCGGGTCTTGCCGCCGCCCGGCGCCGCTTCGATCATCACGAGCGCGAGGCGTCCCGGGCGAACCTGGCGCCACGCAGAGAGGATTTCGGCCAGCTCCTGTTCGCGTCCCAAGAGCGGGACGCGACGCCATGCGACGCCTTGCTCCGCGGCGCGCGCCGCGGGCGGCAGCTTCCATTCGCGGGCCCGGCGCAACCGCTCCACCAGCGCCTGAGTCGCGTGCTCGATCTGGGCGCCGGACTGCTGCGCGCGTTTCTCAAACCGCGCGTACAGCTCGAGCGCTGCGGATCGGTCGCCCGCCAACGCGAGCCGGCGCAGCAGCGTGCGTAGCGCGCGCTGCGATTCCGGATCGAGGTTCAGCGCGCGGCGAGCCGGATCATCGGCGCCAAACAGATCGCCGGCGTCGAGCCGCTGCTCGGCATGCTGGATGAGGACGTCCATCTCCCGGCCGTACCAGTGCCATTGCTCTGCGTGCAGCCAGTCTTCGAACGCCGACGACCCATCGAGGCCGAATCCGTCCGCGAATTTTCCTCTGACGAGTGGCGTGGCGCCGGCCCAATCACGGCGTTGGATCAGGCGGTCGAGCAGGTCCGTGTCCAGCTCGACCGCACCCGCGGCCAGCTCGAGCTGGTCGGCCTCAGTCCGCAATCGCTCCTCGCCGATGTACCGACGCAGCAGGCGAATCGCTTCGCGCAGCGATTGACGGGCAGCGGCCTGCGGCTTGTCGGGCCAGAGGAGGCCGATCGCCTGGTCGCGCGTGCAGCGCCGCGCGGGCGAGCGCGCGATGTACAGGAGCAACGCGACATTGTGGCGCCACAACAGGTCGGGCGGCGCGGGTTTTCCGTCCACGGTGACCTCGAGCGGGCCGAGCGCACGGACACTGATCATCGCGGCCGTCCTGCATCGCAGTGCAGTGCCGCGATCCGCTCCCGAGCGGTATCGGCACGGGCGCGATACAATGGTTCGCCATCGCTCCACCAGCGGACGACCGCGCGATAGGCGCCGCACGCGCCACCCCGATCGTGCCCGTCGAGCATGCCGGCGAGTCTCCATCGAGCCAGCGTCCCGAACGCCCAGTCCACTTCGGCCGTCTGTGGCAGACCGGTCGGCACCCCCACGACGTCGGTGTGCTCGTGCCACAGCAGCTCGCGATGCGCGCCTTCGATGTCACCCTGCACGGCGCGCTGCGTCGCGCGTGACATGCGCGCGACCGTGCGGGCGAAGGGATCGCTGGCGCCCCCCCGTGCAACGGTCGGTCGAGCTGAAATACCGGCCGGATCGAGCAGGGCGATCGTGGACTCCAGATCCCCGCGGAAGCGTGTGATCTCACGCTCGGGGGAGACATCGGCGAGTTGTTGCACCAGCGCGAGCGCGTGCATTGGCCTGCCGAGCGCGAGGGAGCCAAGCGTCTGCGCGATCAAGCCGGAGCGCCGCAGGTCGTGCGCGGGGTTCGCCGCGAGAATCTCACCGAACACCACTTCGCCGTTCGGCGCGTCGAAGGACCCAAGCATGCGCGGCCCGGCGCCGAGGTCGGCGGAGGCGCGGGCGACGGAGTCGCGCAGTGCGGACCGCAGCGCATCGAGCGCAGCGGGCGGCGGCAGGAAGCGAAACGCGAATCCTACGCCGAGGAGGGCGCGCAACGTGATCGCGAAGGGATCGTCGCCGACGTTGCGCTGATCCAGCGCCGCGAGGGCGCGCGCGGCGCCGGCGGAATCGCCCTCGGCGATGTCCGCCCACGCGAGGTGCTCCCACGCGGGCGCGAAGTCGGGACGGAGGCGCGCGGCCATCTCGAACGCGGGAATCGCTTCGGCGCGAGCGTGGCCCAGCAGCGGTCCGCGATGGAACAGCTCGTCGCCCAACTGCATGTAGCCGAGGAAGAAGTCGCGCCAGCGCTCCGTCTCGGTCCGCAGCGTATCGAGACGCGCTGCCAGCGGCAGCTGTTGGGCACGAATGAGGCTGGCGTACCAGGGGGGAAACGAATCGACATGGCTGAGATACCGCGGCGCGCGCGCGGGGTCGTGCTCGCGGCTGAGCCAGCGTTCGACTTCACTCAGCCGCCAGGAGCAGAGCCAGCAGGTGGAGTCGGTGGCTTCCGCCACCGTGTACGCGCGATAGGCGTTCTCCCATTGTCCCGCGGCGACGAGATGCTCGGCCTCGAAAAAGCGGGCCAGACCGAGGGGGCTGCGGGGCAGCGCGCGGCGCGGCAGGGAAGCGGCGAGAGGACTCTGCTCGTCCCAGACCGCGAGCAGGATGCGATAGGTCAGCGAGTCGCGCAGCGTGGGCCACGCGGCGAGCGGGGCGGTCACTTCGGACAGCGGAGTTCCGGATCCGCGGGCGCGCGCATCAGAT
The DNA here is from genome assembly GCA_001915025.1 of Gemmatimonadetes bacterium 13_2_20CM_2_65_7. Taxonomy (GTDB): domain Bacteria; phylum Gemmatimonadota; class Gemmatimonadetes; order Gemmatimonadales; family GWC2-71-9; genus 20CM-2-65-7. The sequence continues at coordinate 3,058 of MNDR01000006.1, read as the reverse complement.
AGCTGTACGCTTACGTCGGGGCCGGTCACGGCGACGCGGCCGCGGATGACGAGGGCGGGCGAGCGGAAGGGCCAGTGTAGGAACCACTGGCGCGATGTGGTCACACGAAAGTCGGGATGGCTGCGCAGCTCGGCGCGCACCAGGTCGACCAGCGAATCGGCAACCGCACTGTGCGTCGGAGGCCCGATATAGTTGAAGGCCGGCAAGGCCACGGCGAGCGTCCCGGGGCTAATCGCTGGTGGCATGAGCGCGACGCCGATCACGGCGGCTGCGCCGACCACGATGCCGCCGATCGCGAGCAGCGCCGCCCGGATGAGGTAGCGGACGACCTTGGTCCGGCGCCACACGTGCCGAAACCGCCGGGCGTCGGGCCAACGGGCCGCGGGATCGGCCTGGGTCGCGCGTCGCAGTACGCGGGCGAGTAACCAGGGGACGCGTTTCCACGCCGCGGGCTCATAGTACGGTGGGAAGCGCTCGGCGGTGATTGCCTCGTAGATCGTGGCGCCCGCGCTGTACAAGTCTGTTCGGGGCGTGATCGGATCACCATTGATTTGCTCCGGCGCCATGTATCCCGGAGTGCCGTCCCCGGAGCCTTCCGATCTGCCGTGACGGGGGCGCGGGGGGGCGGGGGCGGGGGAGGGCGCGCGCGCAATCCCAAAGTCCGAGAGCTTGGCACGCAGCGGGTCACCAATGACGAAGACGTTGCTCGGCTTGATGTCACGATGGACGATGCCGGCGCGATGCACGCTCTCGAGTCCATCGAGCAGATCGCGGCCTAACCTGACCACCTCGTTCCGAGCAAGGGGTCCGCGCTCGAGCCGCTGTTCGAGCGTCGGTCCGTCAACGAACTCCATGATGTAGTAATGGAGTCCCGCCTTGCTGTACGCGTGGTGGATCGCGACCACGTTGGGGTGTTGGATACGCGCCATCAGCTGCGCTTCGCGCGTGAAGGCGTCGGCGGCGTGCGCGGTGGCGAGCTCGGGCCGCAGCAGTTTAAGCGCGACGGGACAGTTGAGCGTGAGGTCGGTGGCGAGGAACACCCGTCCCATGCCGCCGCTGCCGAGCTCGCGCTCGAGGCGGTAGTCCGGGCCTACAGCATCCTGCAGCCGGTCGAAGAGGGGATCCGGCGCCACGGGCTCAACGTGCCGCGAGGCGCACGTCGCGGCAAGTCGAGTTTAACGCTCGCGCGTAAAGACCGCGCGCCAGCCCCGATCGAGCGGCACCCAGGTGAAGTGGTCTTGATCGATGACGGTCAGGGTAAAGGAATCCATCGGGCCCCGGTCGCCGGTCGGTGCGGCCGCGATCGGCGCGAACGTGACGAGTGGCTCGCTTGGGCTGAGGGTGCCGGTCAGCAGCTCAGCGCCGGTCCCGTCGCTGTAGACCGCCGAACGATACAAGCGTCCGGTTCGCTGGTCGAAACCCATGATCCCTTGGCTGCGGCTGGCGGAGTTGTCGAACTGCTCGGTCCATTGGAGCCGGAGATCGTCGTACAGCGTATCCGCGACTCGAGTGCCCGACGCATCGGGCGGCCCGTCGAAGTTCCCGGCGAACCAGATCGCGAAGCGCCACCGCCCCACGAGCTGCTGCACGAGGCTGCGGGGTAGCTGCAGTGACGGCTGACCGGTCGTGGTTGAGGACGACCCGGGGGCCGGCCTCGACGTTTTTGGGCCACCTTGCGCCGCGAGGTGCCGAGGCGGCGTGATCAGGCTCGTGGCGATCAGGGCCACAACGATATGAAGGCATCTGCGAGAGATGTGCATGCCCGGCTTTAATGCACGGCACATGCCGACTCGCGTACGCACGGCGCAGAGGTCTCGACCAATGCGTCTCGCGCGCAATCGTGCAGGGTGCGGGGTGTGCGGCGCGTCACGTTACGTTGTTGAGGAAGAAGGGAGCTAAGCTCCGGGCTGGGCCTTCGTCAGATAGTGCTCATCCCACGCCACATCGAACAGCCCGTTGCAGCGCTGGCAGCGCATTGCAGTGGGCTGGTCGAGCAGCGGAGCGCGCTCGCGGCAGCTGGGGCAGACGGCGTACTGCTGGCCCCAGCTCGTGGGAAAGCGAGGCGCGCCGCGCGGGGCCGCCACGACGGTCCACCGCAAAATCGGTTCGGCAGCGAGCTCGAGCTGCCCTCTCGGCACGGCGAAAGGTTTCCCCTTCACGTTCAGCGTTGCTTCCATCGAAGTGAGCTTGAGGATGCGGTACCACGCGCCCCGGCGCAGCGGCAACGGCGCGTCAACCCCGAGGCGGGCCCAGTGGAATGCTGGCGTTGGCATGTGAATCAAGAGCGCGCCGCGCGGGCTGAAGTAACGCGGTATGCTGGCGCTCAAGGTGGCGTTGAGTGGCGAAAAGGAGTAGGTGCTAGGTAAGTTCCCGGACGGCAATGAGCATAGTTGCGAAGCTGGTGACTGACTGATAGCTCGACGCTGATGACTGAGAGCCACTTCGCCGTCTGAGCAACTTCGCAACTGCACTTGTGGCTGTTAGCTCGTAGCTGCAAGCCAAGTTGGAAGACGGCAAGGCGGCGTGTTGTATCCGGGAAGAGAAAGAACGGGACGTAGCGCAGCCCGGTAGCGCACCTGAATGGGGTTCAGGGGGTCGCGGGTTCAAATCCCGCCGTCCCGACTCGAGGTAAACCAAAGCACCGTCAGCGATTCTGCTGGCGGTGCTTTGTGCTTCTGATCGTCACGGCCGATGACCTGTTCAGAGCTGCAGCGGCGCGTATGAGCCTCTTGAAGGTTTCCTCATCTATTTCATCACCCTCATGGAAATCGATAGCGCGCCGCGTTGCCTTCAAGGCTGGGGAGAAGATCCAATCGAAATGATGCTCGAGCACCTGCTCCAATAGGCTGGTAGCAACTGCTAATCTTCTGGATGCCCGCTAATCCGGTCGGCGAGCCGAAAGGCTCGCCGTTTTGCGTCGTGCCTGGCACTTGACAATACTCCTCGCGAGGAGTAATTATCCGCCATGCAAGTGCCCACGCCTGCCGCCGCCATGGCGATTCGCGATTCGCTCGAAGAGGAAGTCCTGATCGCGCTCGTCCGGGCCGCATGGCTGGCG
>MNDR01000047.1 GCA_001915025.1 Gemmatimonadetes bacterium 13_2_20CM_2_65_7 | reverse complement strand
GCAAGGTGTTCAAGCGTGGCGGCCAAGTGGTAGGCTGGAGCGACGCCGCAGTGCCGTGAAGCGGTTCCCCGCGTTCGATCCTCCGGAATACATCGACTGGAAAGCGGACTCGGCGTTGGTGAAGCGCTTCCGCGAAACCATCACAGCGGATCCTGAGCGCGCGCGCAGCGTCGCCGAATTGTCGAGTGAGGCGAAGCTCGACCTGTATCGCGGTCTGTTGCGCGCGCGGCTGCATGACATCCAGCTGAAGCGCTGGGTCCGCACCGGCGTACTCTCCAAGGCGTGGCTCGGCACGGGCGAAGAGGCAACCACGGTCGGGCCGGTGCACGCGTTGGAGCGAACCATGGATATCGTCGCGCCGATGATCCGCAATGCGGCCGCCTGCTGTGAAATGGGCATGTCGATCGCCGACATGCTGCGCGCCTACCTCGCAACGGCCGACTCGCCAAGCCGGGGACGCGACTTGCACGTCGGCTCGTTCCCGCACGGCGTGCTCCAACCGATCTCACACGTGGGCGACATGGTCCCGGTCATCACGGGGATCGCGCTCACATTCAAGATGAGGAAGGAGCCGCGCGTTGCGCTCACGTGGGTTGGTGACGGCTCGACGAAAACGGCCGCGGCGCACGAAGGTACCAACTTCGCCGCCGTGCAACGCGTCCCCGCGATTTTTATCATCGAGAACAATCAGGTGGCGTTGGGAACGCGTCTCGATCAGCATCATCTCCCTCCCGACTTCAGCGATTGGCCGGCGAGCTACGGGATCTGGGGAGCAACTTTCGACGGCAACAATGTGCTCGATGCCTACGCCGCGACGCGGGTCGCGGCGGCGCGCTGCCGCGCCGGCCAGGGCCCAGCATTGCTCATTGCTGAAACGTTCCGGATGGGCGGTCATGCGACGCACGATGAGCGCGAGGCGCGCGAAACGTTTCCGCCCGATCTGTTTACCACATGGGGCAAGCGCGACCCGATCGGCCTCTACGAGGAGTACCTCAGGGAAGAAGGCGTGACCGCGACGGCGCTTGCGGATGTCGAAGCCCAAATCACGGAGCAGGTCGAGCAGGCGGCCATCGCCGCGTTGGCGAGCCGCGAGAAAATGCCGGAGGGCGCAACTGCCCTCGGAGGAGTGTATGCGAACCGTCATTAGCATCGCGGTTGTAGCCATGGCTTGCCGCGGGCCCGCTCCGGCGGCCGCTCAGGACCACACCCTCCGCGTGCCAACGGGCTTCAAGATCGCCGTCTTCGCGCAGAATCTGGAAGGCGTGCGCTATCTCGCCCTCGGACCAGGGAACGCCGTCTACGCGACGCAGCCGGGCGCCGGAGTGGTCGTCAAGTTGATCGATACGAATCGCGATGGCGTCGCCGACAGCACTGTCACCGTCGTGAGCGGATTGCGGGGGCCATTCGGACTCGCCTTTCGTGGCGACACGATGTACGTCGCCGAAGTGCGTGACGTCAAGCGATTCGATCCTGGCCACAGTGAGCCGGCGACCATCGTGCCCGACGTTCCCGGCGGCGGCCATTCCACCCGAACCATCGTGTTCGGACCCGACGGGAAGCTGTATCTCGCCGTTGGGTCCTCCTGCAATATCTGCGATGAACGCGATTCGCTGCGGGCCGCGGTCACGCGGTTCAATCCCGATGGATCGGGTGGACGTATTTTCGCGAAGGGACTCCGCAATACGGTCGGCATGGCGTTCAACCCGGCAACGGGAGAGCTGTGGGGCGGGAATAATGATCGGGACAATCTGGGCGACGATCTGCCGCCCGAGCACGTCAACATCATCAAAGAAGGCCGCAACTACGGGTGGCCACAGTGCTATCTGCCCGGGAAGCCCAATCCCGAGTACGGCACCGCCGACTGCTCGAAAGTCGAGCCGCCTGCCATCACCGTGCAGGCCCACTCCGCACCGCTCGGCTTCGCATTCTATACAGGCAACCAATTTCCCCGCGACTATCGTGGGGACGCATTTATGACCCTGCATGGCTCTTGGAATCGCACCGTGCCCACGGGCGCCAAAGTCGTCCGCGTGCGCCTCGATAGCAGCGGCCGTCGGGCGACCGGAGTCGAGGATTTCATCGGTGGCTGGCAGCTTCCTGACGGTTCACGCTGGGGCCGGCCCGTCAGTCTGCTCGTTCTGCCGGACGGCTCGCTGCTCGTGAGCGACGACCAGGGCGGAAAGATTTGGAGGGTGACGTATGGGCGGTAATGCGAAGCGTTGGAAAGTTGGACGGTTGGAAGGTTGGACGGCGGCAATGCTCGGCTTGGGAGCGATAGTGTCACTTTCCAACTTTCCAACCGTCCAACCTTCCGCCGACATCCATTCCGAATACGTCAAATATCTCAGCGGCAAAGACACCATCACCGCGTACCTCGCCTATCCCGAACGCCCGCAGCCCGCACCTGCCGTGATCGTCATTCACGAGATCTTCGGTATGTCGGATTTCGTGCGCCAGACGACCGAGCAGCTCGCGAAGGACGGTTTCGTCGCGATCGCGCCCGACCTCCTATCACGCCGCGGCGGCACGCCCGCATCGCAGGACTCCGCGCGCAAGCTGATCGCTGGTCTTTCGCCCGATACCGTGACCGCCGATCTCAATGCGACCAAGGATTATGTAAAGAAGCTGAAGGCGGTCCGGTCGGACGCGATTGGCGTCATTGGATTCTGTTGGGGTGGCGGTCAGAGCTTCCGCTATGCGACGAATGCTACTGACTTGAAAGCCTTCGTCGTCTGTTACGGGCCCGCGCCGAGTGCGGCCGATATGGCAAGGATTCGTGCCAATGGCTTGGGCGTCTATGCGGAAAACGATGCGCGCATCGACGCCGGGCTAAGCGATGCCGCCGCGGCGATGCGAGCCGCCGGGAAAGCCTACCCGTACACCATCTATCCCGGAGTCGGTCACGGTTTTCTACGCAGTCGCGAGAAGCCTGAAGTCGCCGACAGTGCCTGGAATGCCGTGGTTTCGTTTTTCCGTGCGCAGTTGAAGAGCTAACGTCGCGCGGTTGCCGTCAGCAGCGCTCGCGCTCGCTCGAGCGTCGCGTCGCAACCTTCCAGTACATCGGCAATGCGCGTCGGCACGCGGATTTCGGGCACAATCCCCTCGTGCCCGAACTCTGTTCCATTGGCAAATGCGTCGCGCGTGACCGTGATGCGAACCTGCCAACCGGCGGCGAGTCGCACGACCGACGTTTGTCCCGTGCTGCCGGCGGACGGTTCGCCGATGATCGTGCCGCGCGCGCCGTTGTGGAACGCGGCCAGGAAATCCTCCGCCGCCCCGGACGTGCGCGCTGAAGCGAGCACAACGACCGGACCCGTGTAGGGAATGCGCTCGCGACGCGCAGGCGGCCAGATCGTGTCCGAAGGCGCGCCCAGCCATGCGCCGGCCGTGTCCGGCTCGTCAGGGCCGCGGTAGGCCGGACGATACTGCGGCGTCCGCCAGCGCGACGTGAGGATGGGGCGGTCCGTCAGCCGGGAGAGAATGGCGTAGCCATGCTCCCGGCCGCTCGCCGTCCACGTCGTTTCGCGCAGATCGAGAATCAGGCCGCGATGACGCAGCCCTTCACGTGGCGCATCGCCCAATGCGCGGTCGAACATCGCGACCACATCAGGATCCGCGAATGAGTTGATGCGGATCCAGATCACCCCGTCCGGCAGCGTATCCGCTTCGAGAGAAGGGCGTTCCAGCGGCCAGCGAGTCATGAGGGCGACGCTGCGGGTCACACTTGCCCCGCGCTGCTCGCCGCCCGGAAGCCGCAGCAACAAATGCAGCGCGGTTCCTCGCTCGCCTTCGAGCATGCGTTCCACGGCACGTGCCCAGCGACTCGAGTCTGTGGCTGCAGCGATCTCGGGGAGAACCGAATCGCGAATCCAGAGTTCCGCGGGAACGCCCTGGACTGCGATGATCTCCGCCAGGCGTTCCGGACGGGCGATGCGCATCTCGTCGTTGGCGGCATAGTCGATGATAAACGGCCGGCGTTCGATGCTCCGCAGGCCGATCGGTGGCCGCGCGACGCGTGCGGCGATCGTCGCGGGTGGCAAGA
>MNDR01000068.1 GCA_001915025.1 Gemmatimonadetes bacterium 13_2_20CM_2_65_7 | reverse complement strand
GCGGCTCGCTCGGGCCGGGTGGCCCAAGGAGCGGCTCGACTCGCTGCCCCTCGATAGCGTGAAAAAAGTCACCGCGCCGTTCTACGAGCGATCCGCCGCCGAGGAGCTGCTGCGCGCGCTCGGGCAGTACCCGCGCTACTACGCCGCCGTGCGCCCCACGACGCTTTCGGTCGATACCAATTCGCGAATAACGCAGGGGATTCGGCGTGGCCTGCAGAAGCTCGCGGCGCTCTATCCCGAAGCCCGCTTTCCCACCATCTACTTCCTCATCGGCACACTCTCGACCGGCGGCACGACCGCGCAGAGCGGCATGCTGATGGGCACCGAGCAGAGCGCGAGCGATCCCACTACGCCGCTCGACGAGCTACCCGACTGGGCACAGAAGAATCTTCCCACGCATACGTTCGCATCGCTCGTTGGCCTCGTCGTGCACGAGGCGGTGCACACCCAGCAGAAACCCGCCCCACCCGGCCAGCCGGACAATCTGCTGCGCCACGCGATGGGCGAAGGCATCGCCGATTTCCTCGCCGAGCTCGCCGTGGGGCCGTGGATCGCGAACGCACCGCGCCAGATCTACGGCCGCGCGCACGAGCACGACGTGTGGGTCGACTTCCAGAACGAAATGCAGGGCGGCGATTCCACGATCCGCATGTGGATGTACAACGGCAGGTCCTGCGCGAGAGCGGCTACGCGCCTTAACGTCGTTTCGGGCGCAGCCCGTCATGCTGCGCCCGAATCGCCGCCATTACGCGGTCGATCAACGCCTGCGCCGTCTCCCGCGTCCTCGGCTGCGCGAGAAACTCTGCATAGTCCACGGGCGGACCATACGTCACGGTGATCCGCTTGAACACCCGCGGCATTGATTTGCCGATGGGCAGCACTTCCCGCATCCCCTCGATCGCCACCGGAATCACGCGCGCCCGCGTCGCCAGAATGAGCAGCCCCGTCCCCGCCTGCCCCCGCCCCACCGAGCCATCCCGCGTCCGCGTGCCCTCCGGGAAGAGCGTCATCACACTGCTCGGCAACACTTGAATCATGCGGTGCAGCGCGTGCAGGTCGTGCCGGCCCGGCTGCACCCAGATGCACTTCCAGTTGTCCGCCAGCCACGCCAGAATGGGCGTCCGGTAGAAATTCTCGGCCGCCGCGGGATTCCACGGCAAGAGACGCGGCTGAATCAGAGACCGAGGATAGAACGCCGCCAGGCCAACTAAGAAACTGTCGAGCATCGATTGGTGATTCGAGAGCAGCAGCGTGTTCCGCTCGGTGCCGACGTGCTCGCGGCCCTTCACCGTGGTCTTGTTCAAGACGAAGAAGAGCACCCAGAACACCGTGACGGTCAGGTTCGTGACGAGGTAGGACGTCAGCGGCCACAGCAGCCGAAACAGCCGTCCGCGGCGGGGAGGAGTGCCGGAGGCTCTCGCCATCACCCGATTATATGCGGTAAAGAGCGTCGGTTTGATCGACTTCATTGGCCCGCAGAATGCTTCGGCTTATATTCGGTGCCTCGTGCTGAACGCTTCGCAGCTCGCGGCCGCTACCGCGCCCCCCTCTCCTCTTCTCATCATCGCCGGCGCCGGCACCGGCAAAACCAACACCCTCGCCCATCGCGTAGCTCACTTCATAAAAGAGGGCGCAGACCCCGGGCGGATTCTTCTGCTCACGTTCACTCGGCGCGCTGCCGAGATCATGGTCCGGCGGGCGAGTAGTACCCTTCCCGCTTCCCCCTTCCCCCGTCCCCGAATTCCCTGGGCTGACACCTTCCATTCGGTCGCGAACCGTCTCTTACGGTTGCACGCGTCGTCAGTGGGATTGGATCCGAGCTTCACCGTCCTTGACCGCTCCGACTCCGCCGATCTCCTCAACGTCGTCCGCAACGATTTGGGGTTCGCCAAGCTGCCGGCGCGCTTCCCTAAGAAGGACACCTGCCTCGCGATCTACTCGCACGCTGTGAACACGCGCGCGCCGGTCGAGCAAACGCTGAAGCGCGTCTTCCCTGCCTACACCGACTGGACCGATCAGCTCAAGGCGCTCTTCCGCGGCTACGTCGCCGCGAAGCAGCAGCGCCACGTGCTCGACTACGACGACCTGCTGCTGTACTGGTTCTATCTGATGGAGGGAGATGGAGAACAGGTGCGACGACGGTTTGATCACGTGCTCGTCGACGAATACCAGGATACGAACGCGATCCAGGCTGAGATCGTGCTCAAGATCAGGACGTCGTTGACAGTTGTCGGCGATGACGCGCAGGCGATCTACGCCTTCCGCGGCGCGACGGTGCGCAATATTCTCGACTTTCCTACTCAGTTTGATCCGCCCGCCACCGTCATCAAGCTGGAGCAGAACTATCGTTCCGTGCAGCCGATCCTCGATGCTTCGAATGCTGTCATCGGCCTGGCAGCGGAGAGCTTCCGGAAGAACCTGTTCTCGGAGCGGCGTTCAGAACAGAAACCGCTGCTCGTCGCGGCGAAGGATGAGCAGGCGCAGGCGGACTATATAGTAGAAGGGGTGCTCTACACCCGAGAGGCGGGCATCCCCCTGCACCACCAGGCCATCCTGATGCGCACCGCCCACCACTCCGACCTCCTCGAAATCGAGCTCGGCCGCCGCAACATCCCGTTCGTGAAATACGGCGGCCTCAAGTTCCTCGAAGCGGCGCACGTGAAAGACGTGCTCTGCATCCTGCGCTGGGCCGAGAACCCGCGGGATGACGTGGCGGGATTTCGGGTGCTCCAACTGCTGCCGGGGATTGGGCCGGCGCAGGCACGCCGAATACTCGGGGAAGGGGGAAGCGGGAAGGGGGAAGGGTACGTCAGTCTTTGTGCTCTACTGGATGCACTCCACTCTGCAACTCAGTGGCCCGGACAGCTCGGGATGGTTCGAAAATGGTACGAGCCGCACCTCGAGCGGTTATATACCTCATCCTCTCCACCATCCACTCGGCCAAGGGCCAGGAGTGGGACGTCGTCTACATCCTGAACGTGGTGGACGGCTGCATTCCGTCGGACATGGCCACGGGAAGCAAAGAAGAGATCGAAGAAGAGCGGCGCCTGCTCTACGTCGCGATGACGCGGGCGCGCGATCACCTCTACCTCCTCCAGCCCCATCGGTTCTATACGGGGTCGAGTCGCAGGAACGGCGATCGGCACGTCTATGCGCCGCGGACGCGGTTTATTCCGGAGGACTTGTTGACGTGGTTTGAAAAAGCGGCGGCGAGGGGCGGCGAGAACGAGGCGGCGGAGGGCGGCAACAACGGAGGCAGAATCAATGTCGCGGCGAAGCTGCGGGAGATGTGGACCTAACCAGCGCTCTTCAGAGCGCGTGTATTGGCCGAGCCGGCGCTTCAGCGCACGGATTAAACAACAACTCCGATCCCCTCACTCACTAGGTCTCGGAGTTGGGAGACACTCTAAATGAAGTCCAAGCTGCACGTCGCGTTCGAGGTCGGCGTCATCCTCAAGGGCTTCAACGGCCTCCTCGAGCTCGTCGGCGGCGTGCTGCTGCTCGCGTTCCCTCCCAGCGCGATTGAGAAATTCATCGTCGGCCTCACCAGCAATGAGCTGAGCAAAGATCCCCACGACGTCATCGCCACGCACCTGCGCCAAGCCGCGCACTCCCTCTCCGCGAACGACCAGCTGTTCGCCGCCATCTATCTCTTGTCGCATGGGGTCGTCAAGGCGCTGCTGGTGTACGCGTTGCTGCGCGGCAAACTGTGGGCCTATCCCTGGGCCATCGGCGTGTTCACGGCCTTCGGCGTCTATCAGATCTACCGCTATTTCATCACGACGTCGGGCTGGTTGATCGTGTTGACTGTCCTCGACGTGATCGTGATTCTGCTGACGTCGTTCGAATGGCGCCGGGTCGAGCGCGCTTCAGCGCACGGATAAAACAAAACTCCGACACCCATATGTTCAGGTATCGGAGTCTGTTGTCCCTACCCTTAACCCGACTGCTACTTCCCTATCAGTGCGCCCGCAGCCGCACGTCGATGTCCGTGATGATGTCGCGCGGCTGTCCACGCGACTCCCAGCCACGGTGGCGGCCACGATCGTGGCCCTCGTCCTCGTTCCGCTCGTCCCTGTCGCCGTGCTTGCGACGCCCGCGCGCTTCCCACAAGCCGCGCACGACCACGCGCTCGCCGTCGGGATTCGCGAAGATGCGGACGACGTCGTCGTCGCCGCGGCGCGCCCAGATGATCCGGTTCGGGCCCGCGCGCTCCACGCGATACACGGTCCAGCCGCGGTTTACGAGCACTTCCTGCGTCACCACTACGACGCGGTCCATCGGCACGACATAGACGTATTCGGCGGGTTCGGCGTAGACCAGCGACGCGCGCGTGTACCCCGGCGCGCATCCCGCCACGCCGAGCGCGGCGAGCATAATGGGCAGATAGCGTTGCATTGGCACACCTCGCGATGACATTCGTGCTCTTTGGACCCCTGTTAGCGCGAAATGTTTAGTCGCGTGGCGGCGTGATCGGAGTGATCGATGTCACCTGATGGTGGGGCGCGGGAATGTTCCTCGCTGAAAAGCGCTCTTTAGAGCGCGTGTCGTGGCCGAGCCGGCGCCCTTCGCTGCGCTCAGGGCAGGCTTTCAGCGCGCGGATAAAAGCCAAACCCCAACACCGATTCTATTGGAAACCACTCGCGTTGAGGTGTCGCAGGTCGTGTTATCCGTGCCCTAAAGGGCCGGCTCGGCTACTTCACGCGTCCTGAAGGACGGTGTGCCAAAACCAAATGGGACACTAGAGACGGGCGTCGACACGCAGCATCACGCGACACGCCTCTAGCGCTCGCGTGTCCCAGGTGCACATTGAAACGCACTCTCGTCTCCTCGCTCCCCCTGAGGTGCCCATGTTCGTCACCCGTAACGCGCCGACCCTCGCTTTCGGAATCGCCATCACCCTGCTCGCCGCAGCCTGCGGCGGCGACAAGGGGACCGGACCTGGAAAGCTGGCCGATCCCGCAGCTACCGCCGCTAAGATCGCGACGCTCGACGACGCGTTCGACACGCCCAGCTTCGCAAGCTTCGCGTTCGCTGCCCACTCTGTGCCCGTCGCCCCCACGTCGATCCACGCGCTGCATGCCGCGTTCGCGGCCGCAGCCTTCCCAGCACCCGACAGCCGGCGCCTCTTCGAAACGTTGCGGCAGTCCCTCCCGGCCAGGGGCGCGTCGGGCGCTGCGGCGATACTCCCGCCTGAGGTTCTCGGCAAGACCTTGGAGTGGAACTCGACCACGGGCGTGTACGAGGCCACCGCTCGCGCCGGAGCCCCGGCGAATGGCGTGCGTTTCATCCTGTACTCGCTCGGCACCAACGGCCAGCCGGTCATACCGCTGCAAGAGATCGGCTACGTCGATTTCAAGGACGAAAGCGCCGCCGGGACCGATAAGCTACACATCACGGTCGTGGTCGGTGCCACGACGTTCGTGGATTACACGATCGCGTTCAGCTTCGGCACCACGTCGTTCAGTTACAGTCTGGCCGGGTTCGTCAGCGACGGCACGCGCCGCCTGGACCTCAGCATCACGACCGCCGGGAACGACGCCACCTCGTCGGTGGACATCCGCTTCGACCTGAACGCGGAGAACGCGCACATCCGCCTCACGGAAACTTTCGTGACCCTCTCCGCCTCATCGTTCAGGATTACGGCAGACATCCGCATCCAGCTCGGGTCGGAGGTGATCGCGACCAGCGGGACCTCCACCATCACCGTCTCGGGGACATCGTATTCCGTCACAGGCAGCTATACCGTGACCGTGAATGGTCAGGATTACGCGACCATCACACAATCGGGCGACGGCACGGTGGTGGTCTACAGGTCCGCGGGCGGCGGAGACCTGACGGCGGACGAAATCGCAGCCCTGACCGCGGTCTTCAGCGAGGTCACCAACCTCATTATTCGGATGGACGATCTACTGCTCCCGGTGTTCTAGGGGGCTCGCTTCCGGAGGTATGTATGAACTGTCCGAGCTGCAAGAAAGAGATCGTGCCGGATTCTGTCTTCTGTTCCTGGTGCAGCGATTTCGTTCCCTCGTCGGGACAGGGAAAGAAGGCGGGTCTGTTTCGCCGCTGGGTGGCTTTGGCCCTCGACCCGTTGATCGCCGTCGTGCTCTACCTCGTGGGTGTGGGGATCGTCGGCTCCATCTCCAAGGACCTGGGCACGGTCGCGGCGATCGTCCTGCCGATCGTGTATCTGGTGTGGTTCTTGAGCCTGCTGCGAAAAGGCGTGACGCCCGGCAAGAAGCTGATGGGTCTTCAGGTGGTAAACCAACAAACGGGAAGCATTCCCGGTATGGGAACGATGTTCGTGCGGGAGTTCGTGGGGAGGTTTATCAGCGGTGCCTTCGGTGGTCTCGGGTACTTCTGGGCCATCTTCGACAAGAATTCCCAGGCTTGGCATGACAAGATCGCCGGAACCGTGGTGCTCAAACTCGCACCGCGTCCGGTGCCAGCAGATATGGCCCCGAGCCTGGCAAGTTCTCGGTGAACGGGAGGAAGCTACTTCGTCAGCGCAACAATGCGATCGGGAGTGTCACCACCCGCAGCCAACGTTAGCGTCACCCCGTTCGCGGACTGCGTCACGGCCACGGGCGTCCCACCGGGCCACATGCGTGCCCTCCACCGTCCCGCGCCGACAGACGGCAGCGCGAGCGTCGGGTCATTCCAGTCGAGAACGTGCACGAAGACGGTGTCGCCGCGCTGCGTCGTCACGCCCCAACTCCGCGGCGGAATCGGACCGGCGCGCGTACCATAGATCGCACCGCCATTCGTCCCGAGCCACGTCCCGATTTCACGGAGCCGCTCCTCGGCCTCCGGCGGAATCGTGCCGTCGGGACGAGGACCGATGTTGAGCAACAGGTTCGCGCCCACACCGGCCGCCCTCACGAGGTAGTGGATCAGCTCGCGCGTCGACTTGTAATGATGATCGGTGAGATTGAAGCCCCACGAATCGTTCATCGTGAGCGACGTCTCGAGCGGCAGACCACCGATCGTCTTGGTATTGAAGCCCGCCGTGTTGGCACCCGGGAGATCCTGCTCGAACGTCTGCACATCCTCGCCCGGTAGCGGCGCCTTGTGATGGTTCGGCACGATGAGCGCCGCGGGCTGGAGACGATGAATCAGCGCGTAGGTTTGTGACAGCCGCCAGTCCGCATCGGGCTTGTCCCACATTCCATCGAACCAGATGCCACCGATCGGCCCATAGTTCGTCAGCAGCTCCGTAAGCTGCGCGTCAAGGAAATCGAGATAGCGATTCCAGTCGCCACCCTCGGGCCGGCCGGTGCTGTGACCCGTCGTCCCGCGCGGCCAGTAATCAGGGTGATGCCAGTCGAGCTGTGAGTAATAGAAGAAGAGCTTGATGCCCTGCCGCTGGCATTCGTCGGCCAGCTCTTTCAGCGGATCCCGCCTGAACGGCGTCCAGTCGACGATGTTGTACCGCGTCGCCCGCGTCGCGAACATCGAGAAGCCGTCGTGATGGCGCGAAGTGATCGTGATGTACTTCATGCCGGCGGCCTTGGCGAGCGACACCCACGCGTGCGCGTCGAACTTTTGGGGATTGAACGTCGAGGCCAGCCACTCGTAATCGGCCACCGCGATCGGGCGGTTCTGCATCACCCATTCGCCCTGGCCGAGCAGGCTGTAGACGCCCCAGTGGATGAACAGCCCGAATTTCGCGTCGCGATAGGATTCGCGGGCGGCCAGACGCTCGGCGGGGACAGAATCGTTCGCTTGGACGAGGGCCAGAACGATGATGAACGCGTGAAGAATCGCGCGAGCTCCTGAAGAGGTGCGCCATCAATATGGACGCTCTTCAGAGCGTGTGCAGTGGCCGAGCCGGCGCCCTTCGCTGCGCTCAGGGCAGGCTTTCAGCGCACGGACAAAACCCCCGCATCTCGGTGGTTGATGTTGTCGGAGGTCGTGTTATCCGTGCCCTGAAGGGCCGGCTCGGCGACTTCGCACGTCCTGAAGGACGAGGGACCTACAACAATGTGCGCAGTGCGGGCTCAGCCGTGGTTCCCTGCGATTGCAGGAACGCGGCATACACCGCGTCCGACCACCAGCCGCGCGAGCGCTCGATCTCGGCCAACGCTGCTTCGCGCGAGAGCGCCGGCCGATAGGAGCGCTCCGTCGTGAGCGCGTCGTACACATCCACGATCCCGACGATCTGCGCGGCGATCGGGATCTCCTCGCCACGGAGCCGGTCGGGGTATCCGGTGCCGTCGCAGCGCTCGTGATGCCAGCGAATGATGGGCTTCAAGTCCCACGGGAATTCGACAGCCGCGAGCAGCTCGAGACCCCAGATCGGATGCATCTGCACGATCTCGTATTCCGCGCGCGTCAGTGGCCCCGGTTTGTTCAAGATCTCGTGCGGCACCCTCACCTTTCCCAAGTCATGCAAATACGCGCCAAGACGAATCGTCGTCTCCGTCCTGTCATCGAGCCCCAGCAGGCGCGAGACGGCCAGCGCGTGCTGCGCCACGCGCTCGCAGTGGCCGAACGTGTAGCTGTCGGCCGATTCGATCGACTGCCCCCACTCGCGCACCATTTCGAAAAACGTGGTCTCGAGCTCGGTGACCTTGCCGTGCACCGATATCAGATCGACGCGCGCATCGAGCCGGCGGAACAGGCGGTGCGCAGCGTTGAGTAACGTGAGCGCGTCCTGATTGCGCCCCATGGCCTGCATCAGTAGCGCCAGCTCGCGCGACGCCTCCGCTTCGTTCAGAATCGAGCCGGCACTCACGGCCAGCTCGATGGCCTGGCGCAGCCGAGACTCGGCGAGTGCGGGTCGTCCCGTCTCGCGATACACCGCGCCGATGGTCCGGTACGCCGCTGACTTACCGCTCCGATCCTCCAGTTGATCAAAGATCGAGAGCGCAGCTTCCGCGTTGCGGCGCGCCTCCTCATAGCGCGCGCGCTCAAAGCGCGCCTGGGCGAGATTCACGAGGCACAAGCCCTGGAGGTACTGATCGCCCGCGTGCTGGGCGATTTCGAAGCTCTTGCTCAAGTAGCTGTCGGCCCAGTCGTACTGCCGTAAGTCGGTGTGCGCGATACCGAGGTTTACGTACGCATTGGCGCAGCCATGCTCGTCATTCGTGGCGAGATACCACTCGACCGCGCGCTCGTAATGCGACACCGCGGCTTCGATCTCTCCCTTGATGTTGGCCAGAATGCCGAGGTTCTGTTCGATCCGCGCCAGCAGCTCGGGGGCTTTGCCGCCCCGCGCGAGCGCCTGGAGAAAATGCGCGCGCGCGTCCTCCAGCTTGCCGGACCGCAAATCCAGCCCGCCCAGCGTGTTGAGCGCTTCGGCGGCGAGAAAGTCACTCCCCTGTTCGCCGGCGACGGTGTAGCTGCGATTGCACAGCTCCCATGCCGCGGCCGTTTCGTTGCGGTGATGGCGGACAACGGCGAGTCGCCGCAACGCCTCGGCCAGTACCGCGCGCTCGCCGGTTCGCTCGGCAGTGGCGATCGCGGCTTCGAAACGTTCGATCGCTTCGGGGATGCACGCCGCCCGTTCCCGGGCGCGCGCCTCATATAGTAGATCGGCCGCCGGTCTACCAGGCAACCGCATACTCCGAGAAGTGATTGACCTTCCCCGTCACCCGCTTGGCGAGCAGGTTGTCCAGCGACAGCAGGTAGGAGATGATGTTGAGATTGTCGTCTGTATAGGCGATCCGCTTGGGGAGCAGGATGCCGAGCAGACTGCAATTCGCGTAGCTCATGTTGAGCGCGGCAGGCGCCAGGAATTGCAGTCCCACCGGTTTGAACTTCACGGCATTCACACCCTGCCCGGTCGGCGCGGTCATCGTGATCGCCGTTGGCCTGAGCAGCGCGCCCGGCGGAACGGCGAGCCAGTGCGGCCCCGCGCTGATCGTGCCGCCCAACGGCCCGATCGTCACCGTGCTCGAGTCATAGGGCAGGTTCGAGCACTTGAGGAGCCCTGTTGGTCCCAGGAGTGACCCGATGAGGCTGGTGCTAGGGGTTGGGGCTTGGGGTTGGGTTGGATCGCTGCAGGATGGCGAGACCAGCAAGACCAGTAATACGACCGCTAACGCGCGAACGGCCTTCATTGGACCTTCTCCCACAATTGGGTGAGGGACTACCGGGGACCTGCCGAGGTACAAAATGGGACTAGAGGGGCGCGAACTCCGTGAGCAATGTCACGAAAGTGACATTGTGTCACTTTTCAGGAGCCGTTTGCGCCTATTCGTGCTCGGCCGCATAGTAGCGCCCATGTCAGACACCCTCCCGCTGTTCACGAACTCGACTGTGCGCGCCGCGCCGGACGGTCGCACCGCGACGTTCAAAGACCTCGGCGCGCAGGTGGACGCGGGAAGAGGGAGTGTGGGATTGTTATTTAGGGCAACCGACCTGAGGTGACTATGAGCCACGTCGCGCTGTTGCTACTCCGAATCGGACTCGGTTCAGTTTTCATCGTCCACGGTACACACAAGCAACGTCTGTGGAAGGCTCAGCCTTCCGCGCAGATGCCCGCCGGTATGCTCAACACGCTGCGCTTCCTGTCCATCGCGGAACCCGCGGGCGGCCTCGGCCTGCTCTTCGGCTTCCTCACGCGGTACGCCGCGATTGGGCTCGCACTCGTGATGCTCGGCGCCCTCCGCTTCCTGATCACGAAAGTGCACCGGAAGTTTACGGGCGACGCGGCAGGCTGGGAATTCGAATACATGCTGCTAATCGTGGCGATCGCGCTCGCTCTTCTCGGCGGCGGCAAGTACGCGCTCGACCGCGTAGTGTTCGGGATGTAAGGGGATGTCCAAGGCCGACATGGAGAAGGGCCTCGGCGAGTATCGGACGTTCGGCGACAGCATCAGGCAGGACGCGGTCCAGGTGGCGGCGCGCATTCCCGGCGCGAAGCACGGCACGGTCGAGGTGCGCCCGATCATGGAGTTCCAGCAACCGTAACGAAACGCGCGGCGTGACGCGCGCGGCGAGTCTTGAAACGTCGCGCGCAACACGCCGCGAGCTACACGGTATATTATTGAAGTATGGTGCTCGCCTTACTGCTCGCGCTCGCTCAGACTCCGTCTCCCATAACGGTTCAGATCAATCACGACCGGTTTGCGCCCGGCGACCGCGCGCGCGTCTACGTCGAGCCCACGCAGGATGGATACCTCGTCGTCCTGCACGCCGATCCGTATGGCCGCGTGCGCGTGTTGTTCCCGCTCGATCCGACGGACGACGACTTCATTCGCGGCAAGCGGCAGGAGTTGCGGGGTCGAGCGGATCGCGACGCGTTTGTGGTGGACGACGACGACGGCACGGGCACGGTGCTCGCCGCCTGGATGGCAGAGCCGTTCAAGTACGACGAGTTCATCCGCAACGGGCACTGGGACTACCGCGTCCTGCGCAACGAATCGATCAAAAACGATCCACTCTCGGGATTGCTCGACATCGTGCAGCGCATGGCCGGCACAGGGCATTTCGAGTATGACGCGGTCACGTACGTCGTCGAACGCTCCCGGATCGCATCGCGATATGGATACGGAGACGATTACTACGACTACGGCTACGGCTACCCCTATCATTTCGGCTTCGGAATCGGTTTCGGATATCCGTACGGGTGCGGCTATTTCTGCAACCCGTTCTACGATCCCTTCTGCTACAACACGTTCTGGGGATGGACGCCGCGCTGCTACGGATATGGATTCGGCTACGGCTACACGTTCTTCCGGCCGCGGCCGTACGTGTTCGGAGGAGTGTTCATCGCGGGCCGCACGAACACGAACTATGTGATCCCGCGTGATCGCCCGCGCTACGTGCCCACCCAGCCGCGCCCGCGTGACACGTTCAGCGGTCCTCATTTCGTCGAGCCGCGTACACACGAGCTGCCACGCGTCCAGCCACGCGGCTGGGACACAGGAAGGCCTAACGTGTCGCGCGGCTCGAGTGGCGGCTCCCGCGAAGCACCGTCTGCCCGTTCGTCCGGTGGCGGAGGGGGCGGTAGATCGTCGGGCGGTCACGAATCGTTCGGCGGCGGACGGTCGTCCGGCAGTGGACGGTCGTTTGGTGGTGGACGCACTTCCGGCGGCGGGAGTTCGTTCGGCGGCGGCGGCGGTCGGTCGAGCAGCGGCGGTGGTGGAGGTGGAGGTGGAGGGCGCCGGCACTAGGCTTCTTGCTTCACATACCGAGTTTCTGTAATCCCCCAATCACGTCGAATTCATCCTTTTCCAAACGACTACTTTTCGGACCACAACCGGAGAGAGTCATGAAATACTTGTGCTTGATCTACCAGGAAGAGAAGCAGGAAGCGAACGTCCCGCGTGACGAGATCCAGAAGGCGAAGGCTGATTACTGGGCCTTCACCGAGGATATCAAGAAAACCGGTAACTACGTCGGAAGCCACGGACTCCAGCACACCGACACCGCCACCACGGTGCGCGTGCGCAACGGCAAGCTCTCGACCACCGACGGCCCGTTCGCGGAAACCAAAGAGCAGCTGGGCGGCTACTTCCTGATCGACGCCAAGGATCTGAACGAAGCGATTTCGATCGCGGCGCGGATTCCGTCGGCCAAATGGGGCTCGGTCGAAGTGCGCCCGGTGTGGGACAAGACCTCATAGACACGATCGAGTCGGTCTACCGCGCCGAGTCGCGCCGCGTGCTTGCCACCCTGATCCGTCTCCTCGGTGATTTCGATCTCGCCGAGGAGGCGCTGCAGGAGGCGTTCGCGGCGGCCGTCGAGAAGTGGCCGACCGAGGGCATTCCGTCCAACCCTCGAGCGTGGCTCGTGTCGACCGGTCGGTTCAAGGCAATCGATCGTCTGCGTCGCAGCCAGCGCGAAGTCTCCGAGGAACACGACGTGCCGCAAGCAGCCGCGGAGTACAAAGAAGTCGCCGACGACGAGCTGCGGCTGATCTTCACCTGCTGTCACCCTGCCCTGTCACCCGATGCGCAGGTGGCGCTGACGCTGCGCGAAGTCTGCGGCCTCACGACCGAGGAGATCGCGCGCGCATTTCTGACGACGGCCCCGACCGTGGCCCAGCGGATCGTCCGCGCCAAAGGAAAGATCAAAGGCGCCGGCATTCCGTACGAAGTTCCCGCCCTCTCCGATCTCCCGGAACGGCTCGATGCCGTGCTGCGCGTCGTCTACCTCGTGTTCAATGAGGGTTACCGCTTCCGGCACGATCTCTCGGGCGAAGCGATTCGTCTGGGACGTCTGTTGGCCGAGCTGCTGCCTGATCCCGAGGTACTCGGACTGCTGGCGTTGATGCTGCTCCACGATTCACGTCGAGCTGCCCGGCTTTCGGTTGAAGGCGACATCGTGCTGCTCGAGGAGCAGGATCGCTCGCTGTGGGATCGCGACGAGATCGCTGAAGGCGTGGCGCTGGTCGAGCGCGCGCTCGCGAGCCGCAGAGTCGGGCCGTATCTGCTCCAGGCGGCGATCGCCGCCGTGCATGCTGATGCGACTAGTCCCGCGAAAACGGACTGGTACGAGATCGTCGGGCTCTACGACGTGCTCTTACGGATGGATCCGTCGCCGGTCGTCGAGCTGAATCGCGCGGCCGCGATCGCGATGCGCGACGGTCCGGCCGGCTGTTGTAGGCGTCACGCCATGGCAAGCTCAACCCTGCTCCTCTCATCGAGTCGGCGACAAAGGAGGCTGCGCCTGCCATGGCGTGACGCCTACAACAGCCACTCGATCGGTAGCAGCGCGAGAAAACGCACCAACAACCGCCTGCCAAGGCTCGTCCCCGGCTCGCTGGTGAAGCGCTGATTCCCATCGGTCCATTGCAGCGCGCCCGACTCCGTCAGCGAGACTTTGTAAGACATCTCGGGCACACGCTGCGTACAGGCATCGGCGACCACATTCGCAAGCGCCGGACTGTCGATCACGAATCCCATCTCGGTATTGAGGCGCGCCGAGCGCGGATCGAAGTTGAAGGAGCCGACGAAGAGACGCGTGCGATCGACCGCGAAGGTCTTGGCATGCAGGCTGGACGAGGAGCTCCCGAACAGACCGGATCCGCGCGCCGAGCGGCCGCCAGGCAGGCGCTTCAGCTCGTACAGCGTGATGCCCGCGGCGAGTAAGGGCTTCCGGCGCTTCGCGTAGCCGGCGTGCACGGCAGGGACGTCCGTGGCCTCGAGCGCGTTGGTGAGCACGGTGATCTTCACGCCCGCGCGCTCGAGTCCGGTCAATTCCTTCACTCCCTCCTCACCCGGCACGAAGTAGGGGGAGACCAGCTCGAGCTCGCGCTTCGGGCTGTCGATGATTTCCCTGAGTCGATTCCAGAGCATTCTGTCGTCGGGCGCGCGCGCGAGGCCTTTGGCGGGGTCGTCACTCACCATATGCACGTTGGCCCACTCGAGCCGCAGGTTGCCCTCGAGCAGGTCGCGTACGAACGGAGCGCGGGCGACGGCATGGATGTATTTCACACCGACGGGATCGTGCTCGACGCGTTGCGCGGCGGCATCGATGTCCACAGTCGCCGACTCGGCGGCGGGAGCGATGACGTTGGCCGCGGGGACCGCTGAGCCGCTCGTCCAGTAGCGATCGAAGTCACGGGTGACTTCCTCCACCACCGGTCCGACCGCGATGACGTCGAGGTCGACGAACGAAATGTCCTGCCCCGCCCCGAAGTACTCATCGCCGACATTGCGACCACCGATGATCGTCGCCTGACCGTCGGCGGTGAACGACTTGTTGTGCATGCGGCGATTCACGCGCGCGAAGTCGACGAGGTAGTCGAGCACGCGCCAGCGCCGGTGCTTGAATGGATTGAAGAGCCGGACCTCGATGTTGGGATGCGCATCGAGCGCGGCGATCCAGGGATCGAGGCCGGTGGTGTTGTTGTCATCGAGGAGCAACCGCACGCGCACGCCACGATCGGCGGCGCGATGGAGCGCCTCGAGCAGCAGCGTCCCCGACATGTCGTGGTGCCAGATGTAGTACTGCACGTCCAGCGTATGCTCGGCCGCACCGGCGAGCAGCACGCGCGCGGCGAAGGCGTCGAGACCTTCCTGGAGCGCGAACACCCCCGATTGGCCCGGATGCGCCTCCACCATCCGGCCGCAGGAGGTCCGCAGCCTGGTCTCTCGATAGGTCGCGACGCTCATGAGTTCTAAACCTAATCAGCCGGATACCAGTTCTTGTCCCACACGTGCGACTTGAGTTTGCTCAGCATTTCGGGCGATAGCGGACCCTTCTCCGCAGCCGCGACATTTTGCCGCACGTGAGCCGGCCGGCGCATGCCGGGGATGACGGTCGACACTTCCGGCGCCGATACACAAAACCGCAGCGCCAGCTCCGGCAACGTCTCGACTTCCCTACTCAGCAGTCCCGACAATGCCTTCGCCCGCCGCTCCACCTCCGCCTTGCGTTTCCCAGCGAAATAGTCGGCGCGCCAATCGCCGGGCGGGAAAACGGTGTCGGCTTTGATCTGGCCGGTGAGCGCGCCTTCGTCGAACGGCACGCGCACGATGATGCCGAGCGGCTTCCTCTTG
>MNDR01000017.1 GCA_001915025.1 Gemmatimonadetes bacterium 13_2_20CM_2_65_7 | reverse complement strand
GCTCATCGCCACCATGCCGCTCGTGACCGTCCAGAGATGCAAGTCATGGACCGAGTCGACGCCGGGCACTGACGCAATGCGGTCGTGCACGTCCGCAAGCGCGATGTGGGTGGGCGTCGCCTCGAGCAAAACGTCCGTGCTTTCCTTCACGAGTCGCCAGGCGCTGCCGAGCACGAGTGCACCGATGAGAACGGAGATGACGGGGTCGGCCAGCGTCCAGCCGAAGACGAGCACGACGAACCCTGCGATGAGCGCGCCCACCGATCCCATCAGATCGCTGAGCACATGGAGGTAGGCACCCCTTTGATTGAGCGAGTGCTCGTGTCCGCGATGCAGCACGCTGACCGCTCCGAGATTCGCGATGAAGCCCACGGCCGCGACACCGAGGAGCAGCGCGCCGTTCACTGCAGGCGGCACCCGAAACCGCCGCCACGCTTCGACGCCGATGCCGATCGCGATCGCAAACAGCACCGCCCCGTTCACCAGCGCCGCGAGAATCTCGAGCCGCATGAATCCGAACGAGCGCTGTGGCGTCGCCGGACGTTGCGCGATCGACGCGGCGATCAGCGCGAGGCCGAGCGCGGCGACATCGGCGAGCATGTGCGCCGCATCCGCGAGCAGAGCCAATGAGCCCGCGAGCCATCCGCCGACCAGCTCGACGACCAACACCACGGCGGTGATCGCCAGGGCGAGGGTCAGGCGCCGTCGAGTCTCGACGTTGATGGGCGCGCGATAGGTGCAGTGAGCGTCAACGGGGAGCAAAAGTGTGTCCTCGCGGGAAACATAATACCTTTAGGCCGTGAACGTCCTGGGCCTGCGCCTGATCGCCATCATCGTGCTGGTGGCGGCGAACGCATTTTTCGTGGCGGCCGAATTCGCCCTCGTCGCGACGCGTCGCACGCGGATCGAAGCCCTGATCCGCCGCGGCGATCGCAAAGCCCGCACCGTCCGCAAGGCGCTCCAGGACCTCTACCGCCAGCTCTCCGCCGCGCAGCTCGGCATCACCGTCGCCTCGATCTTGCTCGGCTACGTCGCGGAGGACACCGTCGCACACCTGTTCCGCGACTGGTTCTCATCCCTGCCGCAGAGCCTGAACTTCCTGACGCGCGGCGGCATCGCGTCCGTCACCGCCGTCGCAGTGATCTCGTTCCTCCACGTCGTGTTCGGAGAGCAGGCCCCGAAAGCCTGGGCCATCACTTATCCGGAGGGCACGAGCCGCTGGGTCGCGGCGCCGCTGATATTTTTTTCGTGGGTGACGCGGCCGTTCACCGAGCTACTCAACTGGAGCTCGAATTTGCTGGTGCGGATGCTCGGCATCACGAGCACCAACCCCGCGCACGACCGCGTGCATTCGCCCGAAGAGATCCGCATGCTCGTCGAGCAGAGCCGCAAGACGGGCGGCCTCGGCGCCGGCGACGCGCGGCTCCTGGAAGGCGTCTTCGAGTTCAGTGAGAAAAACGCGCGTGAGGTGATGACGCCACGGACGGAAATCGTCGCGCTGCCGGCGGGAGCATCACTCGCAGAGGCGGCCGATCGCGTCGCCGCGGCGGGGCGGTCCCGCTACCCGGTCACCGGCGAGTCGCTCGACGACGTCGTCGGGATCGTACACGCCAAAGACATCCTGCGAGGGTTGCTCTCGGGCTCGGAGGCGCCGGTACAGGATATCGCCCGGCCCGCGTTCTTCGTGCCCGGCACCCGCGAAGTCGAGGACGTCCTCGCCGACATGAAACGGCAGAAGGTGCATCTCGCGATCGTGCTCGACGAGTTCGGCGGCACCGCCGGCCTTGTGACGATGGAGGATTTGCTCGAAGAGATCGTGGGACCGATCTACGACGAGTACGATCGCGCGCCGGGCTCGGCACCGAGTACCGCGGTGAGCGGGACGAGCGGCGTGCCGATCCTCGCCGGCGCGACCGAGATCTCAGAAGTGAATCGTCTGCTTCGTCTCCATCTCGACGACGCAGACTACACGACGATTGGCGGATTGCTGTTCGGCCGACTCGGGCGCCTGCCCA
This sequence comes from Gemmatimonadetes bacterium 13_2_20CM_2_65_7, assembly GCA_001915025.1. Lineage (GTDB taxonomy): Bacteria > Gemmatimonadota > Gemmatimonadetes > Gemmatimonadales > GWC2-71-9 > 20CM-2-65-7. The sequence continues at coordinate 15,331 of MNDR01000017.1, read as the reverse complement.
AGGTGGGCGATCGCGTCAACTTGCTGGGCGCTACGTTCGAGATTCTGGAGATGGATGGCCGGCGGGTTGGCAGTGTGCGGGTGTGGCCGGCGACGGCAACGCACGTTCCGGAACCATCGAGTTAAGCCGAGACGGGCGCGCCTCCGCGCGCCCCGGCAAGCTGCACGGCGAGCTCGAGGGCCGCGCGCATCGAGCCGGCATCCGCAATCCCCTTCCCCGCGATGTCGAATGCGGTGCCGTGGTCGGGCGCCGTGCGGATGAACGGCAACCCCAGCGTCACGTTCACTCCAGTGCCGAAGCCCGACACCTTCACTGCCGTCATTCCGACGTCATGATAGGGCGCCAGCACGGCATCGAATTCGCCGCGCAGCGCCTTCACGAACACGGTGTCGGCGGGAAGCGGACCAGCCGCGTCCAGCGCTTGCGCTGCGGGTCGCAGCACGCGCTCGTCTTCGTCGCCGAACAGTCCGCCTTCGCCGGCGTGCGGGTTGAGCGCGCAGACCGCGAGACGCGGCGTCGCGATTCCCCACCAGCGCTTGAGCGCGTCCGTGGTGATGCGGCCCGCTTTGATGACGCGCTCGGTGGTCACGCTTGCGACGACGTCGCGCAGCGGTAGGTGTGTCGTCACGAGGACGACGCGCAGACGCCCCGTCGCCAGCATCATGGCGACCGGCACGTCGCCCGCGAGATGCGCCAGGAATTCCGTGACACCGGGGAAACCGTATCCCGCGGCATTGAGGGCCCGCTTGCTCACGGGACCCGTGACGATGGCGTCCGCTTCGCCGCTCAGGGCCAGTCGTGCCGCCGCTTCGATCGCCTGCGCCGCGGCCCGCCCAGCTTCGAGCTCATTGCGCGTGGCGCCGTCATCCGCCTCCCGCGCGCCCCATCCGCCGATGAGACGCACGTCCGCGTCCAGCGGCTGCCGCAGCGCCTTTCGGACAATCTCCGGCCCGATCCCTCGCGGATCGCCCACTGCAACCGCCAAACGGGGCCGTGAGGACATCGCTACAGCCTGATGTCGACGTACGTCTGGCGCTTCAGTTGATCGATGTAGTGTTTGATGCCGAGCTGATCACTGAGGGATTGACGAATCCGCAGCTTTACGTCGTCGAACGTGAGGTCTCCTTCCGGATGGCGCGCCGTGATCTCCAGGACGACGAACTTTGGCCGCGGCGTGCCTGCGCCGAGACTGATCACCGGCTTCAACCCAACGGTTGTGTCGCCTGCGAGCAGCGACTGGTATTCGGTCGGCAAGCCCGTCAGGGGCGCGTCCTCCGCCAACTTCGGTTCCTGCGGATCGGCGTAGCGCCGCGCCAGCGTATCGAAGGACGCGGCCGGGCTGTGCGCAAGCGCATCGTGGACCGAGTCCGCGGAGCGCCGTGCGATCGCGATCTGGTCCGCGCTGAGGTCCGGCATGATCAGAATGTGGCGGGCGAGAATCTCGGCCGGCTGATTGCGTTCGACCTTGATGATGTGAAAGCCAAACGGTGTCTCCACGGGATCCGAGATCTCCCCCGGCCGAATCCGAAAGGCGATATCCTCGAATTCCTTCACCATCACCCCACGCCGGAACCACCCCAGCTCGCCTCCCTGCGACGCCGACGCGCTGTCCGATGAGAAGCGCTTGGCCGTCGCGGCGAAGTCGGCGCCATGCCGCAACTGCACGACCAGCGATTCCGCGCGGGCCAGCGCCTTCGCTCGCGAAGTGGAGTCGGGCACCGGCCGGATGACGATTTGCCGGAATGATGCAGCAGCGGGTCGCCGCGGTTGCTGGGCTTTGTTTTGCTCCCAGAACTCGCGCATCTGGGCATCGGTGGGTGGGATCGGACGGAGCTTTCCCTTCTGGCGCTGCGCTTCGATCAGGCGCTGCGCATAGAGCTCGCGCCGCTGCTCGTCGGCGAGCCAGCGCCGCCATTCCTCCACCGAGCCGAATCGCGCTTGACGAATCTGATCGCGAAAATCCGTTTCGGAGCTGAATTGCTTGCGAACGTTCTGGTAGGTCTGCTCGACCTGATCGAGCACTTCCTGATCCGTCACCTTGATGGAGGTGTCTCGCTGCGCCTGCTGCACGAGCAGCTCGAGCTCGATCAGCCGATCGAGCACTTGCCGGCGCATCGTCCGCCGCCCCACTGAGTCCGTCGGAATCGTCTGCCCCTGTGCCTGCGCCTGCACCATCTCTTCCTCGATTTGTGAGGCGAGAATGGGGCGCGTCCCCACGACAGCGACGATCCGGTCCAGCGGTTGTTGCGCCGCGACCGTTGTCACGAGGATAGCCGTAAGCGGGAGGAGCAGCGGTTTCATGATCGGCCCGTCCTGCGGTGCGTGGTATCGATCGGGGCCGGACCGGGCGCGGGCGTCATGCGCGGCCCTCCACCCTGCCCCGGCACCCCCCCCCGCGTTGAATCTGATGCCAGGCGAATCTCCTGGGCCCGTTCGAGCGCGCGCCGCACACCAGCTTCGTCGACACTCCAGCGAGCGCGATCGCGAAGGGTCTCACCAAGGAAGGGCGGTACCGGGAAGAAGCGCACCCGGCCCCGGAGAACGCGATCCATGTAATCGTCGACGCGCGCCATCGCGAATTTGACACGCGCCTCCGGCGTTCCCCCGCCAGCCGAGTCATGTAGCGCGGTTGGTGTGACGCTGAGAATCGAGCTGAGTAGCGTGATCGCCGAATCGTACTGCGTGCGCACGTGCTGCCAATCATCCGGGGTGAGTCCCACCTTCGCGGAATCGGCATCGCGAATCAGCAAATCCCGTTGCGTGACCGCTTTCAGGAATTGATTGATCTGCTCGTCGGTCGCCTGCGGCAACGCCTGGGCGAGGCTCGGGTCCAGCGCCGAAAGCCAGCGAATCAGGTCGCGCACCCGCAGCGCGCCGCCGCGATACCCCACGAGCACGCGGCTGCTGTTGCGCGACGCATCGGGATCCTGCACCGCGGCGCGCACGTATGACGGCGCCCGGCTGACCGGCTTGAGCTGGCGCTTGATCGCGAGGCTGTCGAGATAGACCGAATCCGTATGGGATGCGACGCGTTGTTCGACACCGACGCGGAACGAGTCCTTTACTTCAGCGAGTGGCGGCCGCCGGATGATGTGGTATCCGAATGGGCTCTTCACGACGCCGCTGACGCCGCCCGGCTCGAGCTGCCACGCGGCCGCTTCGAATGCTGGCACGAACTGACCGCGCGCGGAGACGCCCAGCGAGCCGCTCTGCACTTTGCTGCCGTTGTCCTGCGAATACTGCTTCGCCAGCTGGCCAAACCGGGGGCCCGCGGTGCGCGCCCGCGCCAGCACCTGCTCGGCTTGTTTGCGCTTCTGCGCATCGACCGTAGCAGCGGCGTTTGGAGCAACCTGAATCAGGATGTGCTGGAACATGCGCAGCTGCCCCGACTGGTAGGCCGAATCCAGCTGCTGCGCCGTGAGATCGTTATGCGCGGTGAGCCGCTCGTGAAAGCGCTCCCATTTGATCTGTGAGACGATCGGCCACATCGAGGCAATCGTCATCGCGGAGTCGTGCAGGTTCTGTCCGGTGGCCAGCGCCTCGGCGAACAACGCGTAATCGACCCAGACGTGCGACACGCGATTGAACGCGAGGGCTTCCAGGGGAACCTGTTTGCTGCCACTCGTCCACGCGGCGAGCCGCTCGACGCTCAAGGCTTGATCATTCGCGCGGGCGACGACCTCCGCTCGTGGTGTAAACGCGTCGCGCATCGCTCCGCACCCGACGAGCAGGATCGACAGCACCACTAGACTGAAACCTCGCATTCCCCTTCCTCTTTCTTCGTTAATGGTGATGGTCCCGCAGAACGGCCGTGAGCGCCCGGACCAGACCGGGGCCGATCGACTCTCCGCCGAGCCGGCGGAGCCTGACGGAAAGCGGCACCGCGCGCCGCACATCCGCTTCGAACTGGACCGCCTCGAGAGCGACCTGTAAGCCGGTCAGCCGCGGTGCCGCATCACGCCGGAACGTGAGCCGCGCCTCGTCACCCTTGATGAGTACCGTTTCCAAACCCACTTGGCCGCCCAGCGCGCGGAGCTCGGCAACGAGCAACAGGCGCTCGGCCTCGGGCGGCAACGGACCAAAGCGATCGCGCAACTCCTCGCGAACGGCTTGAATCTCACACGCCTGCTCGGCCCGCGCCAGCCGCCGATAGAGATCGAGCTTCGCATCGTCGTCGGCGACATAACTGTCCGGCAGGTGCGCGGGCAGATCGAGCGTCACATCGGGCGGCGCGAACTGCTCCCTGCGCCCGGCTCCTTGGTCGCCCTGCTTCAGCGACCGCACGGTTTCCTCGAGCCAGCGGAGATAGGTATCGAACCCGACCGCCTGGACGTGCCCCGACTGTTCGCCGCCCAGCAGATTCCCCGCCCCGCGCAGCTCCAGGTCGCGTAACGCGATGCGATAGCCGGACCCCAAGTCTGTATGATGCTCGAGCACTTGCAAACGTTCCTCGGCCTGGACGTCGACCTGATCGGGCACGAGCAGGTAACAGAAGGCACGCCGGTGGCTGCGCCCGACCCGGCCCCTCAGCTGGTAGAGCTGGGCGAGCCCGAATCGGTCGGCGCGGTCCACGATCATCGTGTTCGCGTTGGGCACGTCGAGCCCCGATTCGACGATCATCGTCGAGACGAGAACGTCGACTTCGCCGCGCACGAACCGGCCCATCACGGCCTCGAGATCCTGCTCCCGCATCTGCCCGTGCGCCACGGCGAGCCGCGCGCGTGGCGCGAGCGCCTGCACGCGCGCCGCGATCGTATCGATCGTCTCGATTCGGTTGTGGACGAAGTACACCTGGCCACCACGGTCGAGCTCGCGTGCCATCGCCTCCTCGAGCAGCGCATCGTCCCACGGCTCGACGAATGTGAGCACGGGAGAACGGTCCTTGGGCGCGGTCTCGAGCAACGCGAGATCGCGCAAACCGGCGAGCGAGAGGTGGAGCGTTCGCGGGATGGGCGTGGCCGTGAGTGTCAGCACGTCGACGCTGAGCTTCAGCGTCTTCAGGCGCTCCTTGTGGCGCACGCCAAAGCGATGCTCCTCATCGACGATGAGCAGCCCGAGATCCTTGAATTTCACGTCGAGCGAGAGGAGCCGGTGGGTCCCGATGACGATGTCGACCTCACCGTTCGCGATGCGCTGCACCAGCGCCGCCAGCTCCTTCGTGCTGCGGAAGCGTGACAACACCTCGATGCGCACCGGGTAGTCGGCGAGACGCTCGCGAAACGTACGGCCATGTTGCTCGGCCAGAATCGTCGTGGGCACGAGTACGACGGCTTGCTTACCAGCTTGAACGGCCTTGAAGGCCGCGCGGACTGCGACCTCGGTCTTGCCGTACCCCACGTCTCCCACGAGGAGACGATCCATGGGGCGAACGCGCTCCATGTCACGCTTGACCTCGTCGGATGCGCGCCGCTGGTCGGGGGTGTCTTCATAAAGGAAGGCGGACTCGAGCTCGCGCTGCCACGGTGTGTCGGGGGGAAATGCATAGCCAGTGGCCAGCTGTCGCCGTGCGTACAGGTTCAGCAGTTCCGCCGCCATCGCGCGTATCGCCGCTCGCGTCTTGTCGCGCTGGCGCTGCCACGTCGTCGCGCCCAACCGATGCAACCGCGGCGGCGGCGCGTCACCGTCGCCATCTCGACCCACTGTCCGATACGGCTCGAGCTGATCGATGCGATAGAGGGGCACATTGAGTCGATCGCCACCTTCGTATTCGACGACCGCGACCTCGAGCGTTACGCCCTCTGACCCGACCGCGATGGTCTGGAGGCCGCGATAGATCCCGATCCCATGCTCGAGGTGGACGACGTAGCCCCCCGGGGTCAGTGGCCGCGAGGCCGCTGTGCTGACTGCGCTCCGATAGCGGCGCGGGCGCCGCAGCCGGCGGGCACGACGGAAAATTTCGTGATCGGTGAGGATGCGCAGCGTCGGCATGATGAATCCGCCGTCGAGCGCGCCAACGGCGAGCGTCGCGCGGTCGACATCGAGCAGCTCTTCCAGCCGCTCGAGCTGCCCCTCGTTATCGCACAGAATGACGGTCGGTGGGGAAGTCGTGACGATCTGTCGCAGACGCTTCAAGTCGCGATCCACATGCTCGGGCGGAGCGAGCGGGAATCGCCGCTCGGTCTCGGCGTCCGAAACCGCAACGCGCGCCAGTCGTGCGAGCCGGCTGCGCCAGGCGTCCGGGTCCAGGAGGAGGTCATCGCGCGACGGCGGCTCCTCTCCCATGCGCCGCGCGACCTCGAGGTGATGCGCGGCATCCGCCCACGCCCGCTCGACCTCGCGGTCCACAGCGGACTCCTGATCCAGGAGCAGCACGGTGCCCGCGGGTAGCAGGTCCAGGAGATTTCTTAGTAGGGGCGCAGCACGCTGCGCCCCCTCCGGCGCATCGACGCCCACGGATTCATCACGCACGGATTCCGCACGCATCGGCAAGATCGTGATACGATCCAGCGTTTCACCCGAGCGCTGCGAGTCGAGATCGAAGCTGCGCACGGACGCCACTTCATCGCCCCACCACTCGACCCGCGCCGGCGCAGCCATGCCGAACCCATAGACGTCGAGGATCCCACCGCGAATGCTGTATTGCGCGACTTCGGTGACGGTGGGGACACGCGTATAACCCATCGCATCGAGCCGCTGCGTCGTGTCCGTGAGCCGGCGTTCTTCTCTACTGACTTCGATCACGAGCCGCGATTGCTCCAGCGCCGCCGGCACGGCAGTGCGCTCGGCGCTCGCGCGCGCCGTGGTGACCAGCACTCGGACGCTGCCGCGCAGCAGCGCCTCCAGGGTTTCGATCCGCTCGCCCGCGAGCTCGTAATGCGGTTCTTCGGCGCCCAGGGACTCTCGCTGCGGATAGAGTGCCGGGCCGTCTGGTCCCAGCAACGTCTGTAGGTCCGCAAGCCAACGCTCACCGTCCGCCGGCGTTGGCGCGACGACCGTGAACACTCGTTGTGGCAGCTGGCGCGCCAGCGTCGCCACGAGGACAGCGGGGCTCGAACCCGGCAGACCTCCGGCGCCGATGCGGCGACCGGGGGCCGGCAGGCGGTCGATGAGCGATCGCGTCGCGGGAAGCTCGCCGAATCGGTCGAGGAGAAAATCGAGCGGCATCAGCGCGTGCGCGTGGCTACTGCCAACTCCGTGAACGCGAGCAACAAGGCGAGTCCCAACAACAGTCCGCCGATATCGGCGCGTCTCGTCCCCGAAAACCCTTCGGAAGCAAATGCGGAGTCGTTCAATACCTCGGCGCGTTCTTCTCCGCCTAGCGCTGCGATTGCGACCGATGCGCTCGCGGGCGTGAGATCCGATTCCCGCGGATCAGGTCCGAAGACCGTCGCTCCAACCGTATCAGCGCCGCGCAATCGGAATTCGACTCGTGGCGCGCCCTCAGCCATGGTTACGTCCGCTTCACCCCGCACGAGCCGGTTGACCAGAGCGTCGACAAAGGGCACAAAGCCCGGCGCCGCCGGTAGGGCGGTCCAGGCGGTGTCGAGCCGGCTTCCGAGCAGCACGAGAGTGCCAGAGCGAATCAGCCATGGCTCTCCGTTCACCGTCGCGAGTGTGTCACCGGCACCTGCACCTTCAAGGCGATACCGACGCGTTACCTGCACACCATCGATGATCGACACCTGCTGTGCCACGACGGGGCCGGGGGATCCTGACAGGCCCCAGTGCCAGGACACACCGCGCGACGCGAGCCCGCGGTTTGCCTGTCCGACGAGCGCTGGATCGGAAGGCGGTTGCAGGATGCTGCGCGTCCCAGTCGGCGATTCGCCGCCGGTGATTACCACATCGCGTCCTGTCCCGTCGGCGACGCGATGCGCTTCACGCAACACCGCCAGTGCGGCGGCGACAAATCCGCCGGCCTCGGGTGTCGCCGTCACGCGGGCAGGTGTTGCGACGCGCCACGCGAAACGTCGACGATCGTCGGCGCGCAGTTCGTCGGGTTCGAGCGCCGCCTCTCCGACCCACCATCCGGGAGCGAGCGATTGCGCGGGCAGCGACACGGTGACCACCGAGCCTGACAAACCGGAATCCGCGCGATCTCCCGGTGTCGCCAGGCCACGCGCCGCAATCTCACCTCGATCGCCGCCCCCGCCGATCCGAATCGTGACCGGCACCGGCTCGGCTGTCACGGCGCCGGCGGTCGAACCGGCCAGCTCTATGACCGCGGCACCTTCGGTGACGTGTACCGCCGCGATGCCACGGTTCGGCACGGCGCGACCCGGCTCGAGCGCCAGCACACGAACGCCGCGCGGCACATCGGCACGACCAGGCACCAGAGCCGTACGCTGAAGATCGCTCAGGACGTGCACCTCGCGACCCGGTGATGGCTGCGCATTCACCAGACGCGAGGCGCGTTCGACCGCCTGCACGATGTCGAGCCGCTGCCACCCGGGTGTCACGCTGTCAACGCTCGCGAGCAGTGCCTCCCGCGTCCCGCCACGCAACACACCGTCAGCCAGCATCAGCCAAACACGATCGGCGGAGGTCGTGCGACTGATCGACGAGTGCGCCTCAACACGAAGCCGGTCCAGCACCAGACGGCCGTTGACCACCGCCCCCGAGGACGGCGAATTGTCCAGGATGACGACGAGTGCTGTTGGCTCGTGCGCACCTCCCCCGCGTACACGCACAAGCGGTCGCGCGGCCGCGAGCACGATCACGATGATCAACGCCGTGCGCAGGATGAGGAGGAGCAGGTGTCGGAGCTTGAGGCGTCGAGCGCTCTCGCGTTCCGCCGCGCTCAGGTATCGCACCGCGGGAAAGTCGAGCTCGGGTGGAACACGGCGCTGCAGCAGATGCAGCAAGGCTGGGATCGCGGCGGCGGCAAGTCCCAGGAGTGCCAGCGGATGGATGAAAGTCACGTCGTCAGAAGGCGCAATGCCATTCCGAACGGCATGTCGGTCTGCACGTGATGGTAGGCGATGCCGTGGCGCCGGCACGCCGTACGCCATGCCGCGATCTCGCGACGAACGGTGTCGGCGTAGGCACGCGCGAGCTCGCGTGGTCGCACGACGACGCTCAGCGCTGATTCGAGATCACGGAAGCGAACTTCCGGCGGACCTTCGAGTTCGACCTCGGCGGGATCCATGAGATGAAAGACCACGACTTGATGCCCGCGATGCCGGAGGTAGCGAAGGGCGGCGAGCGCAAGATCGCGGTCGAACAGGAGATCAGAAATGAGCACAACCATTCCGCGTCGAGCGAGCAGTGCCGTTAGGCGTTGCAGCGCCGCGTGTGCCGCCGTGCCCCGGCCATCCGGCGTGTCGAGGAGACCGCGAACGATACGGGTCCACTGACCAGCTTTGACCCGCGCGGGGATGACTTGCCGCACCTGCTCATCGAATGTCACAAGACCGGTTGCATCTCGTTGGCGCAGCAGAATAAGGGCGAGCGCGGCACCCAGCCGGTCGGCGTACGCCCGCTTCGTGAGCCGCTCTGGCGAACCGCGCCACGCCATCGAACGACTCGCGTCCACCAGAATCATCGAGCGAAGGTTCGTTTCCTCCTCGAACTGTTTGACGAACAGGCGATCGGAACGTCCCAGGATCCGCCAGTCGAGGTACCGAAGCTCGTCCCCCGCCTGGTAGGCGCGGTGCTCGGTGAATTCCACCGAGAATCCGCGAAACGGCGATCGGTGCAGGCCGGCGAGAAAGCCCTCCACGACGCCTTCAGCGACGATCTCTATGCCCCCCAGCCGAGCAACCTCGGCGGGATCGAGGAGATCTAGGCGGCTAACCAGGGAATGTCCTTGCTATGGGACAAGCGGGTTTTATCGTTACGCAGCCAAGTCATTATGAGAATATAATTTAGGCGAATACCAGGCTTGGCACAGTCTCTGCCTGCAGGCGGGGCCGGGAGGCATCATGTTCACACATATCGCGTTGCTCAGCCTGGCCGTCGTACCGGCACCTAGTGTCCGGGTTCCGAGCGCTTACCGTCCGCGAATTGAGCTGTGGACGAATCGTGGTGCTGGCGCGGTTTATACACGCGGCGAGCATGTCCGGTTGTCCTTCCGTCTCGATCGTGACGCTTTCGTCACGATCTTCCGCGTCGATACCGATGGTCGTGTGCGCGTGATGTTCCCGCGGGAGCCGTGGGAAGACAACTTTGCGCGCGGCGGCAGGGAATTCGAGGTGGCTGGCACGGATTTGGCGAGCGACGCCTTCATCATCGATGACTATCCCGGCGTCGGCTATCTCTTCGCGGTCGCGTCCGCCGATCCTTTCACCTACGATGGCATCGAGAGTGGCGATCATTGGGATTACCGCGTCATCGCGGATGGCCGCGTACGCGGTGATCCATACGTCGCGCTCACCGATCTGGCGCAACGCATCGTTGCGGAAGGTTATTCCGACTGGGACTACGACATTGTGTCGTACAACGTCGAGCGCCAGTACGACTATCCGCGCTTCCTCTGCTACGACTGCCACTCGTACGTCAGTTACCCGTACTGGGACCCCTATTCCTATTCGTGCGTGCGGTTCCGCATGTTCGTCTATGACGACCCGTGGTACTATCCGTACCGCTACTATGGCGGCACCAGGGTCGTGTTCGTGCGGCCGTTCCGCCCACAGCCGCGCTACATCTTCAAGGATTGGGGATCGGTTCGTCCGACCCGCGAGACTTTCGTATCCCGCGAGCGCGAGCGCCCCGACAACGACAATGGGCGCAGGGGTGTAACCGGTCGCGATATCGGCGGCCTGGGCGTCATTCCTCCGCCGAACGTGCGCGATCGTGGTGGACGTCCTGGCGACGACCACAATGGTGGCAACGGCAATGGCAACAATGGTAACGGCAACAACGGTGGCAACGACGATCGCGGGCGCGCTCGCCGGGACCATCCGGATCATCCTGATCATCCTGATCATCCGGACCATCCGGAGCATCCAGATCGTCCGGATCGCCGACATCGTCCCGACAACCAGAATAACCCCGACCGGCCGAATCGTCCGGATCGGCCAAACCGGCCGGACAACGGCAACCGGCCCGCTCCCGTGCGCCCCATGATTTTGCCGCGTGACGATTCGCGTCCTGATCCGCGGACTCGGGCGCAAGAGCCGCAGCGAGCGGAACCCGAGCCTCGCCGTGAGGAGCCCCGTCGCGTTGAGCCACGCGCGGAGCCTCGTCGTGAGGAGCCTCGTCGCGATGAACCGCGGCGCGCAGAGCCACAGGCGGCGCCACGACGGGAAGAGCCGCGCCGTGCCGATCCACCGCGAGCGGAACCGAGCCGAGATCCGCCTCGCGAGACGCCGCGCAGCAGCGGCAATGAGCCGGAAATGCGGCGACGCAAACCCTGACCGTTCAACATGAAACCCTGACGCGCTCGATCGTAGTCTCCCCCGGTCGGGCGCGTTAGTTTTTGTGTCCCTTTCTCTCCTGCCAGAGGTCGGTCCCGTGCGTCATCCGCATCGTCTGCTTGCGCTTCTGCTTCTTCCAGCACCCGTTGCTCTCGCGGCCCAATCGACTGCGCCGCCTTCTCCCTCCGCGCAGGCAGCCGCGCGCACAATTACGTCCGAGGACATCCGCCGGCGCATCGGCATTATCGCCGACGACTCGATGCGGGGTCGCGACACGCCGAGCCCGGAACTGGAGAAGGTCGCAGCGTACATCGCTGCTGAATACCGGCGGTTGGGCCTGAAACCGGGCGGGGACAGCGGCGGCTTCCTCCAGCGTTACTCACTCGATCGTGTGCAAGTCGTCGCGGAGAGCTCGATCGCGTTCCTGCACGGTGGAGGAGACGCTACTCTCAACTTCGGGAAGGATTTCGTATTCGCCGACAACATGTTCGAGAGCGGTGACTACGCCGGCGCGCTCGTGCTGCTCTCCGGGCCAGTGGGCGGTGCGTTGACCGCGGACACCGCTGCAGTCGCAGGCAAGATGGTGGTCGTGACGTCGAGCCCGCGCAATCGCGTGGAGCGTCAGCGCGTGCTCTCGTGGCATCCCGCAGGGATCGTCCTGATCACGCCCGTGCCCGACTCGCTTTGGGCGCAGGTCGTCAGCCGCAATACCCGACCCCAGCTACGCGACCCGAGTCGCCAGGTCGGCGGCCCGGTGATCCTCGGCGTCCGGTTGGCGTCGTTCCAGCCGATCGTCACGCGACTGGGCGGTGACCTAGCGGCCACTCAGAATGCGACGACCTTCGCGGTGAGACCTCTGGGCGATGCTCAGCTTCACGTCCACGGCCGCATTCAGGCCGTGGAGCGCAATTCAGCTCCCAACGTCGTGGCCATACTCGAGGGCAGTGATCCGCGGCTCAAGAGCCAATACGTCGTCTTCAGCGCGCATATGGATCACATCGGCGTCGCGGGACCGCGCGGCAGTGGGGGCTGTCGCGCACAGGGCGCCGACTCAATCTGCAATGGCGCGGACGACGACGGATCGGGAACGGCCGCGGTCGTCGAGCTGGCGGCCGCGTTCGTCAAGCTCAATCCGCGTCCTAAGCGGTCATTGATCTTTCTAAACGTAAGCGGTGAGGAAAAGGGGCTGTGGGGGAGCGGCTACTTCGCGGATCATCCCGCGGTGCCGGTCGGTGACATCGTGGCCGATCTCAACATCGACATGATTGGTCGGAACTGGAAGGACACGATCGTCGCGATCGGCAAGGAGCACTCGGATCTGGGCGCGACCTTGAACCGCGTCGCCGCCGCGCACCCCGAGCTGAACATGCACGCGATCGACGACATCTGGCCGCAAGAGAACTTCTATTTCCGGTCGGATCACTTCAATTTCGCGCGCAAGGGCGTGCCCATTCTTTTCTTCTTCAGCGGCACGCATCCCGACTACCACCGGCCGGGGGATTCGGTGGACAAGATCGACGCCGAGAAGGAATCACGGATCGCGCAGCTGATCTTCTATCTCGGACTCGACGTGGCGAACGCCCCGGAGCGCCCCAAATGGAACCCCGACAGCTACAAGCGGATCGTGATGGGCCAGTGAAGCGGCGCTAGCGCTCCAGGACGACCAGCACCACGGAGCCCGGAATGATCGGCGGCCGCGGCCGTGGGCGATCCGCTGTCGGTGCGGGTGGCTGTCCGAATTGCGCCGCCACGGTGTAAATGCGGTGGGTGCGCTCGTCGAGTGCGACGGTGCGCCCACCGCGCTGCGTCGGGACCGTGGCAACTACCTTGAAGGTGTCCGGGCTTTGTTCACGCACCACAGTCAGCGTGCCTTCTCCATTCGAGCTGAACGCGAGCCGTGTGGCCGGATCGAAAGCGGCACCATCGACGCCCGCACCGATCGGCAGGGTCGCCAGAACACGGCCGCTGTCGGCATCGCTGACTGCCATGACACCGTTACTGCACACCGAAAAGAGTCGGCGCTGCGCACGGTCGATCGCCAACCCAGATGGCGCTTCGCAGGGGGCGAGCGACCACCGTTTTTGCACGGTCAGCGTGCGCGCGTCGAGCGCCGCCACCTCGCTCTTGTCTTCGATGTTCACATAAATACGCCCGCGGCCATCGGCGACCGCGAACTCGGGTGCACCGCCGAGGTCCGTGGTCCCCACAACCACGCCGGTACGAGGATCGATCACGGTCGTGTTGCCGCTGCCGCCGTTGAAGGTGAACACACGCTGCGACACTGGCTCGTACGTGATGGCATCGGGATTGCGGCCCGTCACTTTGATGCTCGTGACAGGAGCAAGCGTCTTGAGGTCAAACACGGTCACCGTGGAATCGCGGCCGTTGCTCGTGTACCCGCGCCCGAGATCCCGCACGAGCGCGATACCATGGACGCCGAGGGTGTTGGGGATGTCGCCGACGATGGAGTCCTTGTCGAGATCGACGACCGTCACGTGCGTGCCGCGCGACACGTACAGCCGATGCGCGGCGGTATCGACGGTGAGATAATCCCAACCGCCCTCTCCCGGCAGTGGAATACGCGCGACAACGTGATACGTGGATTGCTGAGCACTCACTGGCGCAGTGCACATGGCGACGAGTGCGATGAGCGGCAATGTGATTCTCATGTGTAGGGCCTCCTGGGGTGTCTTGAACTTAGTCCTCTGGCGCCAACCTCGTCGCCTGATAATCCTTCCACGTTCCAGACTGAGGTTTACCGGGTGCGGGTACTGGTCGTAGAAGACGACCCTGAGCTCGCGGGCTTGCTGCGCGATGGGCTGCGGGAACATCGCATCGATCCCACACTCGCGTCCAGCTTCGCCGAAGGGCGCGAGCAGGCGCTTGCGGGCGACTACGACGTCGTGATCCTCGACGTGCGGCTGCCGGGCGGAACCGGGCTCGACCTGTGCGCGGAGCTGCGACGCGGCGGCATCCACGTTCCTGTCTTGATGCTGACCGCGCTCGATGCCGTCGATGATCGCGTGCGTGGCCTCGCCGCCGGCGCCGACGATTACCTGGCCAAGCCGTTCGCCTTCCGCGAGCTCGTCGCCAGGCTTCAGGCACTCACGCGCCGGCGCGCGCTCGCCGTAGCCCCGCCCCGACTTGGCGTTGCGGATCTCGAGGTCGACCTCGCATCACGGCAGGTGCGCCGCGGCGGCCGCCCGATCGCCCTCACGGCCAAGGAGTTCGCGCTGCTCGAGCTGCTGTTGCGCCATCCCGGCGAAGTGGTCGATCGCGCCACGATCACCGCACACATCTGGGACACCAACCACGACCCGTTCGCCAACGTTCTCGAAGTGCTCGTGCGCCGGCTGCGCAGCAAAGTGGACGATGACTTCGATCACAAACTGATTACGACGGTCCGTGGCGCCGGATACCGACTCGGCAGCTCACCATGACGCTGAGCCGGCTGCGGGTGCGCTTGACCGTCTGGTACGCAGGGACGTTCGCGGTGATTCTGCTGTTACTGGGTGCGGGGATTTTTCTCGCGATTGGCATTCAGGTGTCGAGCCGCCTGGACGCCTCTCTCATCGCCGCGACGTCGGCGGTGATTCGCGCAACGCACGATCTCGAGGCCGAACGGGCGGCCGGTCGCGCGGCCGACGCCGTCGAAGAGCTGCACATTCCCGACCGCGATCTCTACTTCTTCGATTCCACCGCCCGGCCGATCACGCCGCCGAGTGTCGATGACTGGATTGTCGCGGCAGCAAGAGTCGCCGCGAAGAGCGGGCACGCCGACACGCAGCACACCTCCGGCGAACGCGAGCTCAGGTTGCACGCCACGCGCTTCGTGACGCCGTCAGGCACCACGTACATCGCAGCAGCCGTCGCCGAGCGACCCGCCATCGTGGATCAGTACGCGTGGCTCATCGGCACGTTCGGTGCGGCCGCGTTGTTCGGAATCGTGCTGGTAGTTGTCGGCGGCTTCGTACTGGCGCGGCAGTCCACAGTCCCCGTTGAGTACTGGCGCGGCAGTCCACAGTCCCCGTTGA
>MNDR01000053.1 GCA_001915025.1 Gemmatimonadetes bacterium 13_2_20CM_2_65_7 | reverse complement strand
CGGAACGTCGAGCGTGCCGGGATCGTCGGACGGATACTCCGTCGGCCAGTACGCGGCCGATCTGCTCGCCCTGCTGGACGGACTCGACATCTCGCAGGTGGTCGTGTGCGGCCAGTCGCTGGGGGGATACATCATCTTCGAGCTGTTTCGCAGGGCGCCGACACGTATCCGGGCGGCGATTCTGTGCAGCACCAAAGCTGCCGCCGATTCCGCGGCGGCGAAACGCGATCGCGACGTGATGGCTGCTCTGGCGCAGCGGGACGGCGCACGAGCCGTCGCCGAAAAGCTCGTGCCCAAGCTGCTCTCTCGCGCGACACTTGAGCAGCAGCCGCAAGTTGTAAAGGAAGTGCGCGCAATGATTGAGCGCGCCCCGGTCGCGGGTATCCTCGGCGCGCTGCGCGCGCTGCGAGACCGGCCCGATTCGACGCCGTTACTCGGACAGATTCGTGTCCCGGTGTTGGTCATCGCGGGCGACGACGACCAGATCGCGCCGGCCGCGGGGATGCAGGAAATGGCCCGCGCCATTCCCGGCGCGCGCTTTGCGCTCATCACGGGAGCAGGACACGTCGCCCCGCTCGAGCAGCCGTTGCCGCTGAGCGGGGCATTGGGAGATTTTCTTACAGCATTGAGCTAAGAACCTTTGCGCTGCGGCTTGCCGGGCGGGTTCTCACTCTGAAAGACATCGCGGTTCTTTGCGATGTAATCCTTCCATTGCGGCGGGACATCCTCCTCGGGAAAGATCGCCGTCACTGGGCACTCTGGCTCGCACGCGCCGCAATCGATGCATTCGTCGGGGTGGATGTAGAGCATGTCCGCGCCTTCGTAGATGCAGTCCACCGGACACACGTCGACGCACGATCGATCCTTGACGTTGATACACGGCTCGGCAATGACGTACGGCATTCTCTCCTCCAAAACGCGTGACGAATGCGAAAGCCAAACCTAGCTACTACGCGATACATTCGACCGACCGCACCCGGTACACAGCTACTTAAGATACTCGCCAGTACCCCAACTGCCTGTTTTTCGCGATTGAGGCTTGCCAGTTCGGTACCGGAGCGTATCCTGGATACCGGTGGGAATCATCCGCGAACGCCGGAAGAACGAAACCCGAGCCCTGCTCGTCGAGGCCGGTCTCCGGCTGTTTGCCGAGCGTGGGCTCGAGCTCGGCACGTTGGATGACGTCGCCGAGGCGGCTGGCTTCACGAAGGGCGCGATCTACCGTCAGTTTCCCTCCAAAGGCGCGTTTCTGCTGGCCCTGTTCGAGCAGTATGCTGCCGTCGCTCGTGCTGGTGCCGGCGCCCGCCAAGCTCCCTGGTTCATCCCGCTCACGGTCCAATTCGCTTCGCAGGCCACTCGCGATCCACTGCTCCGGCGCCGCTTTGCCACGGTCCTTGCCGAAGCACCCGATGGATCGACTCCCGAAAGTCAGCTGCTCAAGGCACTCGCCCGTCTATGGCCCGCCTGATCGATCTCAGCCATGAAATCGAACATGGCATGGAGACCTACCGCGGACTGCCCGCGCCAACGATCAGCGATTGGCTGTCCCGCGACGCTTCGGCTGCCCGCTACGCACCAGGCACGACCTTCCAGATCGGCAAGATCGAGCTGTTGGCGAACACGGGCACCTATATCGACGCTCCCTTCCATCGTTATGACGACGGCCGTGACGTCGCTGGGTATCCGCTCGAAGCAATCGCTGACCTGACTGGCATTGTCATTCGCGCAACGGATCGCCGCGATCGGGCGCTTGACGCGTCGACCTTTAGAGCACGCCAGGTAAAGGGGCGGGCCGTGCTCGTGCATACGGGTTGGGATGCCCATTGGCGCACCGACACGTACTCGGCCGGCAAGCATCCATTTCTCACTCGCGATGCCGCCGAGCACCTGGTCAGCAGTGGAGCCGCCCTCGTCGGCATCGATTCGTTGAACATCGACGACGACAAAGATGGCACTCGACCGGCACACACTATTTTGCTGCGGGCGGGTGTCGCGATCGTCGAACATATGACGAATCTAGGTGCGCTGCCCGATGGAGGCTTCCGGTTCTTTGCAGTTCCGCCCAAGGTGCGCGGGATGGGGAGCTTTCCGGTGCGAGCGTTCGCGATCGCCTAATCGGCTCCAACGGCCTCGCGCTTCTCCTTCTTGAGCGGTTCCCTCACGCCCAGCGACCGCTCGATCTCACGTGTGATGTGCATCGAGCAGAACTTCGGTCCACACATCGCGCAGAACTCGGCGCTCTTGAAATACTCCGCCGGCAAGGCCTCGTCGTGGAGCTCGCGCGCCCGGTCCGGATCGAGCGCCAGCCGGAATTGCTCGTTCCAGTCGAAGGCGTAGCGCGCGCGTGATAGCGCGTCATCTCGTTCGGTCGCTCCGGGCCGCCGCCGGGCAATGTTGGCTGCGTGCGCCGCAATCTTGTACGCAATCACACCTTCGCGAACTTCTTCGGCATTCGGCAAACCGAGGTGCTCCTTGCGAGTGACATAGCAGAGCATGTCCGCCCCGAACCATCCGATCATCGCGGCACCGATCGCCGACGTGATGTGGTCGTATCCGGGCGCGACGTCAGTCACGAGAGGTCCCAGCGTATAGAACGGCGCCTCATGGCACAGCTCCTTCTCGAGCCGCACGTTGACTTCGATCTGATGCATCGGGATGTGTCCCGGGCCCTCGATCATCACCTGCACGTCTTGCTTCCACGCCCGCTCCGTCAGCTCGCCCAGCACGGTCAGCTCAGCGAGCTGCGCTTTATCGGTCGCATCCGCGATCGATCCCGGTCGCAGTCCATCGCCGAGAGACAGCGTCACGTCATATTCGCGCGCGATGTCGAGCAGGCGGTCATAGTGCTCGTACAGCGGATTCTGCTTGCCGTGCTGCGTCATCCAGTACGCCATCAGCGACCCGCCGCGGCTCACGATCCCCGTTACCCGGCCGAGCGCGAGTCCGACATGTTCGCGCAGAATCCCCGCGTGAACGGTGATGTAGTCCACGCCCTGCTGCGCCTGGTGCTCGATGTTCGCGAGGATGTCGTCGGCCGTGAGCTTCGTGACGTCGCCGGCGACTTCGATCGCCTGATAGATGGGGACTGTCCCGATCGGGACCGGCGAGGCCGCGATGATCGCCTCGCGAATCGCGTCGATGTTTCCGCCCGTGGAGAGGTCCATGACGGTATCGGCGCCGTAATGCACCGCGTGGTGCAGCTTCTCGAGCTCTCCGTCGATGTCGGATTCGACGGCCGAGTTCCCGATGTTGGCGTTGATCTTGACGCTCGCGACTTTGCCGATCGCCATCGGATCGAGGCGTTGCGCAAGATGATTGACGTTGGCCGGAATGATGAGCCGGCCGACGGCGACTTCGTCGCGAACCGTCTCGGGCGGCAATCCTTCCCGCTCGGCGACGCGCTGCATCTCGGGTGTGATTGTGCCCTGACGGGCGAAGAACATCTGAGTGCGGCAGGTCATGCTGAGCTCCCTTCGCCGGTACGAACCGGATCAGGTTCTGAGGGTGTGATCTCAGCCCACGGCGACGCGCCGGGGCACCCCTGTCGATGGCTGGAATCTAGTCGGTCGTCAGACTTCGCGCGGCCTGGGGGGTCCGTAGCGCTCGGAGGGCTTGTGAGACTTCTCCCACTCCGCTTTGTAGGCGAAGGGATCGAGCCCGCTCGGCTGGTCCAAGGCGAGAATACCATCCAGGTGATCGAGCTCATGTTGCAACAGCTCGGCCATCGGTCCCTCGAGCTCCATCGTGACGACCTTTCCTTTCATGTCCGTGTAGCGGAGCGTCGCGCGGTACGCGCGGGTCACGCGCACGAGCAGGTTCGGGAACGAGAAACAGTCGTCCCAAACATGAAAGTCTTCGGAGCCAACGTCCGTGATCTCGGGGTTCACCATCGTCGCGCGGAATTTGCCGATCTCGACGAGCACCACGCGCACTGGAGCGCCGATCTGCGGGGCCGCGAGCGCCCGCCCCATGTTGTACTTCTTCCGCGCCGCGCGGAGCGTGTCCCGTAGGTCGTCGGCGAGCAGCCGCACGGCCGGCGACTTGGGGTCTTGAACCGGGGTGCAGCGGACCCGAAGAATTGGGTCACCAAGCTGACGAATGCGTCGGGCGGCCATAGGCGCGCCTAATGTGGGGGTTTCGGCCCCGCGTGCAACCCCTTAGTCTCTAAGCCCCTATGACGTTAGCCGGCATCGTCCTCGCAGCCGGCCGCTCGGCCCGGATGGGCTCTCCCAAGGCCCTATTGGATTTCCGCGGCCTTCCCTTCGCGGTCCGGATTCTGGAGGCGTTGGAGGCGCTCGAAGTGAAGACCCGAGTCGTGGTTCTGGGTCCCGATGCTCCCCGGATCCTGCCTGCAATCGCCGGCCATGACTGCATCATCGTCGAAAATCCCGAGCCTGAAACCGGCCCAATCGCGTCACTGCGCGGCGCGCTGCGGGCTTTGCAGCCGCTTCAGCCGGGCGCGGCGCTTGTTTGGCCCGTCGATCTTCCTCACGTGCGCGTCACAACGGTCGAGCGCGTGTTGGAAGCCCACAGGCGCACGGGTGGAAAGGCCGTGGTGCCAATGTTTGGAGAGCGCCGTGGCCATCCCGTGATCTGGGGGTCAGCGCTATTCAGCGAGCTGTTGGAGAGTCCCGAGGCCACACGAGCCGGCGCAAGGTCGGTACTACACAAGCACGAAAAGGAGCTCGTCACAGTCGCCGTGGATGACCCCGCCGTGATCGACGAAGTGAATACGCCGGAGGACTACGAGCGGCTAGTTCGTGAATGGAATAGAGACATCTACTGAGCCAGCTGTAGTTTCGGTTGACAATCCCGACAAAACCATTAGGATTCCAACTCTAGGTGGTTCTTTGAGTTGCCAAGTTCATGTCTGTTAAGGACTTCCGGGAGCGTGATGACCAGCATTGAAGCGCACGTCCAGCAACCGTACAAGTACGGCTTCGTCACCGACATCGAATCCGAGGTCGTGCCGGCCGGCTTGAGCGAGGACGTGATCCGCCTCATTTCCGGGAAGAAGGGCGAGCCGGAATGGATGCTGGATTGGCGGCTCAAGGCATATCGGAATTGGCTCAAAATGCAGGAGCCGCACTGGCCGAACGTGAAATACGGCCCGATCGATTACCAGGCGATCAGCTACTACGCCGCCCCGAAGCAGCAGCCCAAGCTCGACTCGCTCGATCAGGTGGATCCGAAGCTGGTCGCGACGTTCGAAAAGCTCGGCATCCCGATCGAGGAGCAGAAGCGCCTCACGGGTGTTGCCGTGGACGCGGTGTTCGACAGCGTCTCAGTCGCGACGACGTTTCAGGCGGAGCTCGCCAAGTACGGCGTGATCTTCTGTCCGATCTCGCAAGCGATCCGCGAGCATCCTGACCTGGTCCAGCAGTACATCGGCACCGTCGTTCCCTACAACGACAACTTCTTCGCGGCATTGAACTCTGCCGTCTTCACGGACGGCTCATTCGTCTACGTGCCGAACGGTGTGCGCTGCCCGCTGGAGCTGTCGACGTATTTCCGCATCAACGCGTCCTCGACCGGCCAGTTCGAACGGACGCTGATCATCGCCGAGGAAGGCAGCTACGTGAGCTACCTCGAGGGTTGCTCGGCGCCGATGCGCGATGAGAACCAGCTGCACGCGGCCGTCGTCGAGCTCGTGGCGCTCGACCGCGCGACGATCAAGTACTCGACGATTCAGAATTGGTATCCCGGCGACGAAGAAGGGCGCGGCGGGATTTACAACTTCGTCACGAAGCGCGGTAAGTGCGCGGGCACGAATTCCAAGATCTCCTGGACGCAGGTCGAGACGGGGTCCGCGATCACATGGAAGTATCCGGGATGCATCCTCCAGGGCGACAACTCGATCGGCGAGTTCTACTCCGTGGCCGTGACGAGCCACCGGCAGCAGGCGGACACCGGGACGAAGATGATTCATCTCGGTAGGAACACGCGCTCGACGATCGTGTCAAAGGGAATTTCAGCGGGACGCGGTCAGAACACGTACCGTGGCCTGGTGAAGATCATGAAGGGTGCGGAAGGCGCGCGAAACTATTCGCAGTGTGACTCGATGCTGATCGGCGATAAGTGCGGGGCGCACACCTTCCCGTACATCGACGTGCGCAACAGCACGGCGATCATGGAGCATGAAGCGTCGACTTCAAAGATCGGCGAGGACCAGATTTTCTACCTGCGCCAGCGGGGGCTGTCGGCGGAGGATGCGGTTTCGATGATCGTGAATGGCTTCTGCAAAGAGGTCTTTAAAGAGCTGCCGATGGAATTCGCGGTCGAGGCCACCCGGTTGCTCGGAATCAGTCTGGAAGGGAGTGTCGGGTGAAGAAGGGAAAAGCGCTGCTCGAAGTCAAAGGCCTGCGCGTGGCCGTCGCTGGAAACGAAATCCTCAAGGGTGTCGACCTCACGATTCGCGACGGTGAGGTCCACGCGATCATGGGGCCGAATGGCTCGGGCAAGAGCACGCTGGCGCAGGTGCTCGCCGGGCATCCGGCATACACGGTGCTCGCTGGGACCGCGCAGTACGAGGGCAAGGATTTGCTCGACATGAAGCCGGAGGAGCGGGCGCGTGCGGGTGTGTTCCTCGCATTCCAGTATCCGGTCGAGGTTCGCGGCATCACCAATTCCTACTTCCTGCGGTCGGCGCTGAACGCGCTTCGCAGGGAGCGGGGCGAACCGGAGCTCGATCCGATCGATTTTCTGCAGGTCCTGGAAGCGAAGCTCAAGAGCATCGGCTGGGACGACTCGATGATGAACCGCCCGGTGAACGAAGGCTTCTCGGGCGGCGAGAAAAAGCGCAACGAGATCCTGCAGCTCGCCGTCCTGGAGCCGCGGCTCGCGATTCTGGACGAGACCGACTCCGGCCTCGACATCGACGCACTGCGAACGGTTGCCGAAGCAGTGAATCAACTCCGCAATCCCAAGCGCGCATTCCTGATCGTGACACACTATCAGCGGCTGCTGAACTACATCACGCCCGATGTCGTGCACGTCCTCGCGGACGGGCGAATCGTCAGGTCGGGCGGTCCCGAGTTGGCTCAGGAACTCGAGGCAAAGGGCTACGACTGGCTGCGTGATGGCGTAATGGTGTCGTGACGATGGCAGTTGAACATCTGGTTGGTGCGTACCATGCATGGGCTTCGAACGGAGCCGCGAACGCACCCGCGTGGCTGAAGACCCTCCGCGATACTGGAATCTCGCGTTTCAGCGAGCTCGGCTTCCCGAACATGAAGCAAGAGGCGTGGCGCTTCACCAGCGTCGCGCCCATTGCTGAATCGTCCTTCGAGCTGGCAAAGCCGGCGTCCGCTCTTCCTTCGCTCGAGGCGATCGCGCCATTCCTGCTCGATGACGAAACCTCGCATCGTCTCGTTTTTGTTAACGGCTTCTTCGCACCTTCTCTGTCGCTGCTGTCTGCCGACGGCGTCCGCGTGGAGAGTTTGGCGCAGGCACTCGCCGATCGGCCCGAGATTGTTCAGGCGCACCTCTGCAAGTACGCCGCCTCTCAGGATCGTCCGTTCTGCGCACTGAACACCGCGTTCGTACGGGAAGGCGCGTTCGTGCACGTTCCGGCGAAAGCCGTGGTCCCGAAGCCGATTCAACTGCTGTTCCTCGCTGTCCCGGGGAAGAGTCAGCAGATCGTCATGCATCCCCGGAACCTCGTGGTTATCGACCGCGAGGCTCGCGCGTCCGTCGTGGAGACGTACGCGGCACTCGAGCCTGAGGTCTACTGGACGAACTCCGTTACCGAGGTTGTCGTCGGGGACGGAGCGAGGATCGACTATCATCGCGTGCAGCGAGAGAGTGCTCGCGCGTATCACGTCGCCGCGACGCAGACGCATCAGGGCCGCGACAGCACCATTCATCTCCACACCGTCGCATTCGGCGGCGCCCTGTCGCGCCACGACATCGGGACCGTCCTGGCGGGTCCGGGCGGCACGCTGATTCTCAACGGCCTCTATCTGCTCGCCGGCCGGCAACACGCGGACCATCACACGACGATCGACCATGCCGCCGACCATTGTGAGAGTCACGAGTACTTCAATGGCGTGCTCGACGGTCATTCGCGCGGCGTCTTCACTGGGCGCATCATCGTCCGGCCGGGCGCGCAGAAGACCGATTCCAAACAGACGAATAACAACCTGTTGTTGTCGACGGACGCGCACGCCGATAGCCAGCCGCAGCTCGAGATCTACGCGGACGACGTGAAGTGCACTCACGGGTCGACCGTCGGACCGCTCGATCCGCGCGCGCTGTTCTATATGCGCAGTCGCGGGATCACGGAAGACCAGGCCCGCCGTCTGCTTACGTACGGATTCGCCGCCGAAATTCTTGGCCGCATGGAAGTCGCGCTGCTCCGGGCGCAGCTCGATCGGATCGTGCGAGATCGTCTGGCGGCGGTATGACGGACCTGGGCGAGCTGTATCAGCAGGTCATCCTCGACCACAACCGCAACCCGCGCAATTTTCGAACGGTCCCGGGGGCGAACCGGCACGCCGAGGGCTACAATCCGCTGTGCGGCGATCGCATCAGTCTGGATGTGCGTGTCGAGGACGGCGTCATCCAGGACGTCGGATTTCAGGGATCGGGATGCGCGATCAGCAAAGCGGCCGCCTCACTGATGACCGCCGCGGTTCACGGCAAGACGACCGCGGAAGCGAACGAGCTGTTTCGCGCTTTCCATGCGATGCTCACCGGTGGCCCGAATGCTCCGGGAAAGTTGGCGGCCTTCGCCGGTGTGAGAGCGTTTCCGGCACGCGTGAAATGCGCCAATCTGTCATGGCACGCGCTGCGTGCCGCGCTCGAGAAGATCGGCGAGCCCGTGACCACTGAGTCGCCGAGCGACTGATGCTCGATACCGTGAGCGTACGCGCCGACTTCCCGATTCTCGCGCGAGAAGAGAACGGCAAGCGCCTGGTCTACCTGGACAATGCCGCGACGAGCCAGAAGCCCCGCAAGGTGCTCGACGCGATTCAGCACTACTACCACTTCCACAATGCGAACGTGCATCGCGGCGCCTACACGCTGGCCGTTGAGGCCACCGAAGCGTACGAAGCCGGGCGCACCGCCGTCGCCGGCTTCGTGAACGCGTGGGCCCGCGAAGCCGTCGTTTTCACGCGCGGCACCACGGAGTCGATCAATCTGGTGGCCTCCTCATGGGGCCGGACCAACGTGCAGCCTGGTGACCGGGTGGTGGTCACCGCCATGGACCATCACTCGAACATCGTGCCGTGGCAGATCCTGTGTCAGGAAAAAGGCGCCACGCTGCGGATGGTCGAGATCACGGAGGATGGGCGCATCGATCTGTCGGACTTCGGTCGGGCCCTCGAGTCCAAACCCAAGATCGTGGCCTTCCCCTACGTTTCGAATTCGCTCGGGACGGTGAATCCGGTCGCGCAGCTCACGAGGTTGGCGCATGCCGCGGGCGCGGTCGCGGTCGTCGACGGAGCGCAGGCGGCCCCGCATCTCCGCGTCGATGTGCAGGCGATTGACTGCGACTTCTTCGCGTTCTCGGGCCACAAGATGCTCGCGCCGATGGGCAGCGGTGCCTTGATCGCGAAACCGGCGCTGCTCGAGGCGATGCCGCCCTACCATGGCGGTGGCGAAATGATCGAGCGGGTCTGGGACGACCACGCGACCTGGAACAAGATCCCGCACAAGTTCGAGGGTGGGACGCCGAACGTCGAAGCGGCGGTGGGCCTAGGTGCTGCGATCGCTTACCTGGAGCAGCTGGGGATGGACCGTGTTGCCGAGCACGAGTCAGCGCTTGCGCGGGTCGCCATTGAGCGGCTCACGCAGATCGAGAGCGTGACCATCTACGGACCACGCGACCATCGGGCCGGCGTCGTTCCATTCACGTACGGCGACATTCATCCACACGATTTGGCGACGATCCTCGATCGCGACGGGGTCTGCATTCGTGCGGGTCATCATTGCACACAGCCGCTGATGCGCAGACTGGGTGTCGCGGCGACTGCGCGGGCGTCCTTTTACATCTATAACGACGTGGACGACATCGACGCGCTCGTCAGCGCGTTACGGAAAGCTGGCGAGCTTTTCGGCGTACCGGCTTAACCTTTTCACTCTCCCCCTGTAGCTTCGGGGCATGTCAGAACCCGTCGTCGTCGATCGCGCTACCAAACGCTTCGCTGGTCACACCGCCGTCAACGCTCTCTCACTGAGCGTGCCATCGGGCATCATCTACGGTTTGCTCGGACCGAATGGCGCCGGCAAGACAACCACGTTGCGCATGATCATGGACATCTACGAGCCCGATGAGGGCTCGGTGCGCCTGTTTGGTCAGGTGGGTGGCGGGCGCACGCATTCGGCGCGGATTGGATACCTGCCCGAGGAGCGCGGGCTCTACCCCCGCATGCGCGTCGTCGACGTCCTGGTGTTTCTCGCCGAGGCGAAGGGCATGTCGCGGAGAGCGGCGCGCATCAAGGCGCTCGACTGGTTGGAGCGCCTGGGTCTCATCGACTGGCGTCTGCGCAAAGTGTCCGATCTCTCCAAGGGCATGCAGCAGAAGGTGCAGTTCATTTCGACGATTTTGCATGACCCTGAGCTCGTGATTCTCGACGAGCCGTTCTCCGGTCTCGATCCTGTGAATTCGCAGGTGCTGCGCGATACCGTGGTCGATTACCGCCGGCGTGGCAAGACCGTGCTTTTCTCCACGCACATCATGGAGCATGCCGAGCAGTTGTGCGATCGGCTGTGCATCATCGCGCGTGGCAAGAAGCTCATCGATGGCACGCTGGCCGAGGTGAAACGCACGCATGGGGGCCAGCACCTGATCGTTGCGTTCGACGGCAGCCAGGGCGCAGCGCAACGAATTTTCTCTGACCGCCGGCTCGTGGCAAAGATTCAGGATTTCGGCCAGCAGGCCGAGCTCGAGCTGACGAATGGCGCCGACCCCCAGGAGATCCTGCGCGGGCTGGTCGAGTCAGGAGCGCGTCTGGCGCGGTTTGAGCTGGCGAGCCCTTCCCTTCACAAGATTTTCGTCGACCTCGTGGGTCCGGAGGCGGCGACGGCAGCCGCCATTCCGGCCACGACAGCGGCAGGAGTTGGCGCCGGTGCATAAGGTCTGGGCTGTCATCCGGCGCGAATTCGTGGAGCGCGTGCGCACCAGGTGGTTTTGGATCTCGGCGATCCTGGGGCCGGTCCTCTTCGGCGGCGTCATCGTCTACCAAATCATGCAGTCCGTGGGCGGCGGAGTGCGGGATATCGCCGTCGTAGACAGCACCACCTCGGCGTTTGGACGGCGGGTCACCGAGGCGTTGGCGGCGAGCCCAAACTTCCGGGTGACGCGTGTGCCTGCCGGTCCGCGTGTCATCGATTCGCTGACCTCTCTCGTGGAAGCCAAGCAGTTGAACGGTTTCCTGATCATTTCGAATGATCTGACTGAGACCGGCAAGGCTGAATACCGAGCTTCGAACTTGTCACTTCAGACGGTTGAAGGGCTGGAGCGGGCACTCAACAAGGTGGCGGTGAAGGTGAGGCTCGAGACCAGAGGCGTGAATCCCGCCGTCGTGGATTGGGCGCAGGGCATCAGGATCACGCTCGACCAGACGAAGATCGCGAGGGGGAAGACGACCAAGGAGAGCGCGGGCGAATCGTTCATCCTCGCGTACGTAATGGCGGTCCTGCTGTTCATGGCGATCCTGCTGTACGGTGTGAACGTCATGAGCTCGGGGTTGGAGGAGAAGACCACACGGGTTATCGAAGTGCTCGTATCGTCGCTGCGGCCGTTTCAATTGATGCTTGGGAAGGTCGCCGGAGCGGGCGCGGTGTCCTTCTTCCAGTTCCTCATCTGGGGCGTCTCCGCGCGACTGCTTATCAGCCTGCGCGTACCCATTGCCCGTGCCCTGGGCGCAGATGCTTCTGCCGCCGCAGGCATGAAGCTGCCGCACATCCCCTTTGCGACGCTCGTTGTTTTCATGGCGTTCTTCCTCGGCGGATTCCTCCTCTACTCGGCGATGTTCGCGGCGGTCGGGGCGATGTCCAGTAATGAGCAGGAGGCGCGCCAGGCACAGCAGCCCGTGACGTACTTGCTGATGATCTCGTATTTCTCGATCATCGGACTCACGAACGATCCCAGCTCGACATTCGCGCGAACGCTGTCCATTGTGCCGTTTACGTCACCGATCGCGACGCCAGTCCGCTGGACTGCAGGGAGCATGGGAGTCGGCGAATTAGGAGCATCGCTGGCGATGCTGCTGATCGGGATTGTGGCAATTACATGGGTCGCCGCGAGGATTTACAGAGTTGGGATACTGATGACGGGGAAACGGCCGACGATGAAAGAACTAGTAAGGTGGGTCAGGGCCTGACAACCACTGAGGACATGCAAAAGCTAGGCTGGAGACGCACCGCGGTTCTGAGTGAAAAGGGTTCGGGACGAGCTGAAATGATTCAAGGATTTGTGTGGTTGCGTTTATGCTCTTGGGGTGCCGAACACCACCACACACTAAAGGCGTGGCAACATGCCGAAAGGCTTGCCGTCGAATGCTCGAAGGCGGCCCAGCGGTTTCCTGACTTCGAGCAAGAGCGACTCGCCGATCAGCTTCGCAGGGCATCCTATAGCGTCCCGCTGAACATCGCCGAAGGTTCGACACGCAAAGGCACCCGAGACTATCGAAAGTTTCTCGACACCGCGTGGGGATCACTCGCCGAAGTACAGACAGCTCTCACCATGGCTCGCGACATCGGCTACCTGCGACCAGCTGAGTACGGGCGGCTTGAGGCGCTCGCGACCGAGACAAGCAAGACGTTGTTCGGGTTGCTTCGGAAAATTAGCCTGGCGGCAGATCGTCCCAAACCCCGCTGACTGTTGCCCGCGGCTGCGTCTGTAGCCTAGCCCTTGCAGGTCCTCGCTTAGTAGTTTCTCGCCATGCCCGACTATGACGTCATCGTCGTCGGTGGTGGTCACGCCGGTACCGAGGCCGCGGCTATGTCCGCGCGACTCGGCGCCACGACTCTGCTTCTGACCTCTGTCATGGACACGATCGGTCAGATGAGCTGCAACCCGGCCATCGGCGGGATCGCGAAGGGTACCGTCGTCCGCGAAGTCGATGCCCTGGGCGGCGTCATGGGCCGCGCCGCCGATCGCGCCACGATCCAGTTCCGCATGCTGAATCGCTCAAAGGGCCCCGCTGTGTGGGCTCCGCGCGCTCAGTGCGATCGCACGCTCTATCGCCGTGGCGTCCGCCACCTGCTTGAGCAATTCCCCCAGCTCGAGCTCACGCAGGGCATGGTCACAAATCTGCTCTTCGACGAACGGGGTACGCGGATCACGGGAGTCGAGACGGGCGACGGCCGTCGGTTTAGCGCTCGCGCTGTCATCATCACAGCCGGGACGTTCCTTCGTGGCCGCATTCACCTCGGCACTGATACGCAAATTCCTGCCGGGCGCGCGGGCGATGTGCCTTCGGTGCATATGGCGCAAGTCATTGAAAATATTGGACTTACAGTCGCACGTTTCAAAACCGGAACTCCGCCGCGAGTGGATGGCCGATCGGTCAATTGGGACAAAGTTGAGCGCCAGGATGGAGACGGCGACGAGTTTCGTTTCTCATTCCACGAGTGTGTCGAGCGGCCCCGTCAACTTCCATGCTGGATTACGTGGGCCGGCGCAGCAGTAAAGGAAATTATCCAGCAGCACCTCCATGAGTCGGCACTCTACGGCGGCGCGATCAGCGGACGAGGCCCACGCTATTGTCCGTCCGTCGAGGACAAGATCGTGAAGTTCCCGGCCGCGCCGCGGCATCAGATTTTCCTCGAGCCCGAGGGCCTCGACACGACCGAGCTGTATGTGAATGGCCTCTCCACTTCCCTGCCGGTTGCGGTCCAGCTCGAATTTCTGCACGCGGTCCCCGGTCTCGAGCACGCGAAGATGACGCGACCCGGGTACGCGATCGAATACGACTACTATCCGCCGACGCAGCTCACGCCGTGGCTCGAGGTGAAGGCCGTGGAGCATCTGTTCTTTGCGGGGCAGATAAACGGCACGACCGGCTACGAAGAGGCTGCCGGCCAGGGTGTCGTCGCGGGCATCAATGCCGTGCGCCGGATCCGGGGCGCCGAGCCGGTGGTGCTCGGTCGCGATGACGCGTATATCGGGGTTCTCGTAGACGATCTGGTGACCCGTGGAGTCGATGAGCCCTACCGCTTGTTCACCTCGCGCTCCGAGTTCCGACTCCTGCTGCGCCAAGACAACGCCCTGCGTCGGCTGCTCCCGCTCGCAGAGCGACTCGGCCTGTTGAGTGCAGTCGAGCTGCGGGCAGCAGAGCAGCGTCTCGAGACTGAAGTCTCAATTATGGAATTGGCTCGAGAGACATCGATTACGCCCGAGCAGGCCTCGCGGGCGCTGGCGGCAAGTGGAACGACGCTGAAGGAATCGGAGCGGATCGCTACCGTGGCGAAGCGTCCCGGAGTGGCACTCGGTGCATTGCTCGCGGCCGTCGGAGCGGCGGGCGCTGTACCTCCAGAGGCCGTACTCGCCGCGGAAATCGAGATCAAATACGACGGCTATCTCGCGCGCGAGCGGGATGCGGCGGAGCGACTGGCCGAGCTGGCATCGTTCGCGCTGCCGGCTGACCTGCCCTACCTCGAACTGCGGACGCTGGCGACGGAGGCGCGCCAGAAACTCGACCGCGTGCGCCCAACGTCACTTGCGCAGGCGGCCCGCGTACCTGGCGTGACGCCGAGCGACCTTCACAACCTCGTTCTCGAGACGACGCGCTGGCGCCGGCGTGTGGCGTAAGCACTGGAATGTTGCTGTTTCACGTGAAACTTAGGCTCTTTCGTTTCACGTGAAACGAGCGTATATTGGGACCTCGCGCAATTCTCGAGTTATATAAACGCTTGTAATACAATAACATAGACATGCCTCGTGTAATCGCCATCGCGAACCAAAAGGGCGGCGTCGGCAAAACGACGACCGCTGTGAACCTCGCGGCCTCCCTCGCGACCGCTGAGCGGAAAACGCTGCTCATCGATGCGGATCCGCAAGGCAATTCGACGAGCGGCGTCGGCATCGAGCGCGATCGCATTCGCCACTCGCTCTACGAGTCGCTCATCGATGGCGCCGCGCTCGCACAATCGCGATTCCCCCACGTCCACTTTCCGTATCTCGACGTCGTCCCCGCGACCCAGGACCTCGTCGGCGCCGAGTTGGAGCTGGTCAATCTGCGTTCGCGTGAGACCCGCATGCGTGAGGCGCTGCGCGAGGTGCGCGAAGACTACGGCTACGTCATCATCGACTGCCCACCGTCACTTGGGCTGCTCACGCTCAACATGCTGACGGCCGCTGACAGCGTCATCATCCCGATCCAGTGCGAGTACTACGCGCTCGAAGGGCTCTCTCAGCTTCTCAATACCGTGAAGCTGGTGCAGCGGAATTTCAATCCGGCGCTCGCGATCGAGGGTGTGCTGCTGACGATGTACGACGCGAGACTGAACCTCTCGAAGCAGGTCGCCGAAGAAGCGAAGGAATACTTCGGCGGCCGCATGTTCAGTGTCACGATCCCGAGAAACGTGCGGCTGGCCGAAGCGCCGAGCTTCGGAAAGCCGATCATACTGTACGACGTGCAATCGGTGGGGGCGAAGAGTTATCTGGCCGTCGCGCAAGAGCTGATTCGCCGCGTCGAGCAGAGCGCGCCGCCCTCGCCCAGCCTCCCCGCAATTGAACCGCTGCCGGAGGTGCCCGCATGAGGGAAACCGCCGCAGGAAGACGTCGCCTGGGCCGGGGGCTCGAGGCTCTCTTAGGGCCGACGCGTGAGGAAGCGGAGCGCGAAGGGAGCCTCGTCGAGCTTCGCATTCAGGACATCAAGCCGAACCCTTTCCAACCCCGGAAGACAGTTGATCCAGCGGCGCTCGAGGAATTGGTGTCGTCGATCAAGCAGGCTGGTCTACTGCAGCCGGTCGTCGTTCGTCGAGCGAATGGGGGATATGAGCTGATCGCCGGTGAGCGCCGACTGCGGGCCTGCCAACAGCTCGGCTGGGAGCGAATCCCGGCGGTGCAGCGTGACGCCGATGACAGGACGCTGCTGACACTCGCGCTGATCGAGAACCTGCAACGCGACGACCTCTCACCAGTTGATGAAGCGCGCGGCTACGAGCGGCTGATCGCAGAATTCAAGCTGGCGCAGCAGGATGTCGCCGACGCCGTGGGCCGCGACCGTTCGACCGTCGCCAATGCGCTCCGACTCCTCAAGCTTCCCGAAGTTGTGCTGCAGATGCTGCACGAAGGACACCTCTCCGTTGGACACGCGCGCGCGTTACTTGCCCTCGAGGATCCCAGAGTCGTGACGAACCTGGCGCGTGAAGCCGTGGCGCAAGGACTCTCGGTCCGCGAGGTCGAGGACCGTGTGCGTGGCGGGCGCGCACCGGAGCGGCGGCCGCGCATGAAGCGCGGCATGGGAGCGGCCCCTGAAGTGCGACGCGTCGAAGATGCGCTGCGGCGCCGTCTCGGCACCGACGCGCGTGTCACCTTACGGGCGAAAGGCAAAGGACAAATTCACCTGTCCTTCTACTCGAACGAAGATCTCGCCCGGCTTCTCGAACTGATCCTCGGCGCGCCCTTCGACGGATGACCACGCGGGGCGTCACGATTGTCGTCCATGCCGACGGCGATCTCGAGTCGCGGCAATATCGGATCTCACGGTTGGCCCTGGCGGCAGGGAAATGGGCCGCGATGGGCGTCGCCGTGCTGGTCGTTCTGTTCTTCGCATTCGCTGGGCCGATCACACGCAGCGCCGCGCGCGTGCCCGGGCTCGAGCGCGAGGTGTCGCGTCTCCGGGTCGAGAACAGTCGAGTGCAGCAGCTCGCCTCTGCGTTGAATCGCGCGGAAGCAAACTACCAGGAGCTGCGTCAGATGTTGGGGGTCAAAGCGCCGCCCGTATCACGGAGCGGCGGATCGGTAGCGGGGGCGCGCACCGACGGCACCCCAACGACGATGCGCGCGGTCGCGATTCGAGCGGCACTTCCGGGTTTGCGGAACCACTACGAGAGTGGGGCATCCATCCCATCTCACTGGCCGCTTGAGATTCCCGGATTTGTCACCCGGGGCCAGGTGCGGACAGGCGTTCCCGATGAGTCGCATCCCGGAATCGATATCGCCGTGCCTGCGGGGACACCGGTACGGGCATCCGGCGGCGGCACCGTCACCGCGGCCGGGTATGACGCGGATTATGGCTTCTTTGTCCTCTTGCAACATCCGTCCGGTTATGAGACGATGTATGGTCACACGTCACGGCTGCTCACCGCCGAGGGCGACCACGTTGAGGCAGGACAAGTCATCGGTCTGTCGGGAAACACAGGGCGGTCAACGGCGCCGCACCTGCACTTCGAGATTCGACACGACGGGAAGTCGATCGATCCGCTCGAGCTCGTGAAGGAGGGAGGAGCGCACTGATGGCGGTGTTCAGCGAAAAGGGCGCGTCGGGAAATACCGGCAGCACACGCGAAGGTGTGCCTGGGCTATCCATCATCGGCGCGGGGATGCGCGTCGTGGGCGATATCTCCGCTGATGGGGTCGTGAAGATCGAGGGCTCCGTCAGCGGCACGGTGCGCGCGGCCAAGCAGGTGCTTGTTGCGCGGGGCGGGGAAGTGGAAGGCGACGTCGTGAGTCGCGAGGCGATCATCGGTGGCGAAGTTCGCGGCGCCATCTACGCCGAAGAACGCGTCGAGCTGCAATCAACGAGCGTGGTTCACGGTGATGTGTCCACCAAGCGGCTGCTGATTCAAGAAGGCGGTGAAATCAATGGCGTCCTGCGAATGGGTGAAGACGCTGGCCAGCCTCCACATGCCGGCCAACGCGAAGGGTCAGCTTCCCTAGCTAGAGCCTAGATATCCACACGGCAGCGATTCGGCCATGTGGATTCTCTAATGCATTGCTACACAATCGTTTATCTCTGTCAGCCGTGTGGAAGACTCGCTGCTGCCGCGATACTGTAATTACGGTGTCATAAATGCGACTGGACACACTCGTCCGTTATCTCGACGACTATCTGCGCATAGCCGAAGAAGTCGCCGATGCTCCCGAGGCGATGAACGGGCTGCAAGTTGCGAACTCCGGTGCAGTCACTCGCATCGCTGCCGCCGTCGACCTGTGCGAAGCCACGGTTCGGATGGCGGCCGAACAGCACGTCGACTTTCTCCTTGTTCATCATGGTCTGTTTTGGGGTGGACTACGGCCGCTCGTCGGTCCGGCGTACCGCCGCGTCGCTGGACTGATAAATGAAAACGTCGCGCTCTACGCCGCCCATCTGCCGCTCGACCGTCATCCTGAAGTCGGCAATAACAGCGTCCTGGCGCGCCTGCTTGGCGTATCGGTCCGTGGTGAGTTCGGCTCGTACCACGGAGCGCCTCTTGGCGTCTGGGGAGAACGCGTGGGAACGCGCGAGGACCTGAGCCGTGCGTTGGCAACCGTGCTCGGAACTGTCCCGCGAGTATTGCCTTTCGGGCCAGAGCACGTGCAGCGCATCGGTATCGTGACGGGAGCCGGGGGCTCGATGATTCCGCAGGCGGCCGCGGCCGGCCTGGACACCTATGTGACCGGCGAAGGGCAGCACTGGACCTTTTTCGATGCGGAAGAGCTAGGGCTGAACGTGTTCTATGCCGGCCACTACGCTACCGAGACGGTCGGCGTCACGGCCTTGGCCGAGCATCTCTACAAGAAGTTCGACCTACCCTGGGTGTTCTTGGATCATCCCAGCGGGCTGTGACTCCGCGGCGAGTGCTCGCGATTCTCGCCCTCGCCGAGCTGCTCGCGATGGCGCCGTGGTTCAGTGCGTCGGCGGTTGCGCCGGCTCTCGTACGTGTTTGGCAACTCTCGCCGGCCACCACCGCGTGGCTCACGATTTCCGTGCAGCTCGGCTTTGTCGCGGGCGCGCTTGTGAGCGCGACACTCACGCTTGCCGATCGACTGTCCGCGCGTCGTCTCGTTGCTGGATCGGCGATGATCGCGGCGACGGCGACGCTCGGCGTTGCCTCTTCTTCCGGAATCACCCTCGGAATCGCTTGTCGACTGCTCACCGGCGCCGCACTGGCTGGCGTCTATCCGCCCGGCATGAAGATCGCCGCTGGGTGGTTCAGAGAAGGACGCGGATGGGCGATCGGAATTCTCGTTGGCGCGTTGACGCTTGGCTCGGCGAGCCCGCATCTCGTCCGCTGGTCGGTGCCTCCGACTGCTTGGCGGATCGTCCTCATCGTCGCGGCAATGAGCGCAGTCGCGGGAGGACTCCTCGTCCTGCTTGTTCCGAATGACGGTCCCTATGCCGCACCGTCGCCACCGTTTTCACTCGCCGCCGCTCCTCGGATTCTGAGAGATCGGGCCGTAGCTCTCGCGAACCTTGGCTATCTCGGTCACATGTGGGAGCTGTACGCGATGTGGACGTGGATTGTGGTTTTCGTCGCCGAGAGCGAACGCGCGCGTCTGGGCGCGCAGGCGGATGTCACCGCCCGCGCCGCGCTCGTGACTTTTGCGGTCGTGGGAAGTGGCGCGATCGGATGTTGGCTGGGCGGCGAGTACGCCGATCGCCGAGGACGAACGGTGGTGACGAGTGTCGCGATGCTCATCTCGGGAAGCTGCGCGCTGCTTGTAGGACTGCTCTTCGGAGCGCCCCTCGTCGCATTGGCGCCACTGCTTCTCGTGTGGGGCGTCAGCATCGTCGCCGACTCAGCGCAATTCTCCGCGGCCGTGAGCGAGCTCGCGCCGCGCGATTACGTCGGCACGGCACTCACGCTGCAGACGAGTCTCGGCTTTCTGCTGACGTGTGCCACGATCTATCTCTTGCCACTGGTTGCGCGCGCGATCGGTTGGCGCTGGAGCATGAGCGTGCTGGCAATCGGACCAGCGCTCGGCGTGTGGGCGATGCTGGCGCTCAGGCGCCGGCCGGAATCGCTGCAGCTCGCGGGCGGCCGTCGCTAAGGCACGACGAACGTGCCCACCTCATCGCCGTAGTCGCCGTTGATACGAGTCGTGCCCCTCGGCGCGATCCACGCGCCTCCATCGATGCGCAGGTTCATCTGGTGCACACCCCGCGCAATCGCGGTGACAATTCCCCACGTCTCATTCGACGTCCGGGCAAGCAATATCGGCTGCCATTCCGTGAAGTCGCCAGCGATCTCCACGAGACGTGCCTTGGGCGCACGGACGGTCAGTCGGACGTTGCCCGACGACTCGCGATTTACCGTGAGTGTTGACGAAGAGAGCGAATCGTGCGGGGCATCCGGTTGCAGTCGTAGCGTCGGGACTTCCGGCGTTGCGGATCGAAGTCGAAGCCGAATCGCCGCC
Source organism: Gemmatimonadetes bacterium 13_2_20CM_2_65_7 (assembly GCA_001915025.1). Lineage (GTDB taxonomy): Bacteria > Gemmatimonadota > Gemmatimonadetes > Gemmatimonadales > GWC2-71-9 > 20CM-2-65-7. Next base: position 16,012 of record MNDR01000053.1, on the reverse strand, counting down.
GAGATAAAGCGCCCTGCGATGCTGCCCCGAATGGGATCGGTCGGATAGCGGCCACCGGAAAACACGACGGCGAAGTGCTGGTCGACGGGAAGAATGACGGCGGCTTCTCCGTAGACCCCCCGCCCAGCGCCGCGGCTAAGGAACCTCGCCCCTACTGCACTTTCCAGCTCCCAGCTGCCGCGCTGTCCACGAGCTGTCACGCCGATGTCGCTATACTGTGTGTCCCCGACGAATGCGCGGCTTGCCGACAGCAGTAGCACCAGACTCCGGTGACGGGTCCAGGCTGCGACGGATCCCGTGGCGAGAGGTCGACTGGGAAGATCCTTATCGAAGGACGTGCGTCCGGCGCTCGCGCTGAACCAAAGACCGCGATGATCAGAAGCGCGAAGCACGCGGACCTCGCCGATGGCGTGCCAGAACCGCGCGAAGTCAGCGTAGGAAGATGCCCCGCCGTCCGCGGCCGCCTCCGCGCGCCAACCGTGCCATCGTGCACTGATGAGCGATCCCACAAACGAACCCTGCAGGCTTCGGTTGCCACTCTCAAAACGCAGATAGGTACCGCGAGCGGCAATGGCCGCGTGCCGTCCTGACCAATCGAATCCCGGTGTGATGGCCGCGCCGGTACTGGCAAGGAATCCGTCGTAGCGAATTTCGGAAAAGCCGACGTCGAGTGTGGCCCACGTTTGGGCCAATGAGGCGCGCACCGGCATCAGCGCGCACGTCACCCCGAGCACGACGGCCGCGAGTGCGCGCCGTGCCGTGTCGTTCGTGGGACTAGGGTCGACCGGGTGCCGCGGCGCGCGCGGTTGCATCCAGTCGCACGGAGGTGGCGGCGGCTGGAGGCGCGCCGAGAGCGATGTCGCGTTCGACGGCGCGGCGGAATTCGACGAGATCAGCATCTCGCGCGGTAGGCGCGAGTACCAGCACGGCCGCGGCCGCGCTGTCCACGGGGACGCCGCGTGCGGCGAGATCGGCGAGCACAGCGAGGGCGACGGTGAGGGACTGATGGCGGTGTTCGCGCAGCTGTGCGAGCACAGTCGGAGTCGCGCCGGCACGCAAGGCAGCGACGCCAGCTTCCAACTCGGCCGATGATGCACCACTTCCGAGCGCGCTGCGCGCCACGCCCAGATCGACCGCCAGCCGGCGTACGGCGGCGACAATGCGGTCACTGCCCGCGCCCTTCAACACGCCTTCGAGCGCTCTCTGGATGAGCGGTTCGGTCGGCAGGCCCACCGTGCGAGCGGAGTCGATCACCGCACTGACATGCGCGCGGGTGTCGGGATCGAGGCGCTGGTACCGCGGGTCTTGGGCCGCCGCACTGCGGACCGACAGCAGTACGCAACCCATCAACCCGAGACATGCCGCCAGCGACCGCATCACGACCCTTTCCCAACCACCGTCACGACGGAGCTCGGCGACCCGAAGTCGTCATCCAACGCCGCGGGTGCCGCCGGATCACGACGCCATTCGACGCCATTCACGAGAAACGCGTAGTGATATCGGCCGGGCGCGAGTGGAACGACGGTCGCCCAGATGCCGGCGCGCGTAGCGCGCATCGGTGAGCGCGCAGGATTCCAGTCGTTGAAGTCTCCGACGAGTGCCACCGAAGCGGCATTCGGGGCCACCAGGACGAACTGGTAGTCCGGCCGGACATCGGCGCGTTGCGACCACGGATGTGCGATCAGAAGTGCGGCGAATAGAGCAGCCGCCGCCAGCCAGGGCCACCGGCCCAGCCGGAGGCGAGGTCTCGAGACTTCGGTGTCGGCCGCGATTTCGCGCATGACGCGTGCATCGAAACCGGAATCCATGGCGACCGGCTTCCGCAGCTGCCGGATGACGCGCTCGATGATCTCGCTGTCCGCGTGCTCAAACATGCTCCGCCTCTTTCAGGAATCGCTGCAGTTGTTCACGGGCGCGCTTGACTCGCATCTTCAAGGCCGAAATCCCCGCCCCAGTGACTCGCGCGATCTCCTCGTATTCGAGGTCCTCGACGTGCTTGAGCAGAAACGCCTCTCGGTTCTCCGGCGCGAGCCGCGCGAGGGCGCGATTTACCGCGTCGTCCCACCCCAACCGGTCTACCAAATCGGCATCGGCCGACGCGTCCGGAGCGCTCTCTGTGTTGCGAACGAAGAGTCGGCGCCGTCGCGATGCTCGAGCGCCCACCGTCCGACAGCGGTTTACGAGGATGCCGTACAACCACGCCCCGAACCGGCCGGGGTCGTCGCACCGCGCGAGCGATCGGTATGCCCGTACGAATGCGTCTTGCAGTGCTTCTTCCGCGTCCTCCCGGTCGCCAATCATGTGCACGGCGTAGCGGCCGAGGCGATCGCGATAGCGCGCGACCAGAGCACCGTACGCAGCGATGTCGCCGCCGCGAACCCGGCGCACCAGCTCTGCGTCGCTCACCTCCACCTTGCGAATACCCATCCACCGATCCGTCACGTCACATTTCTCTTGGGTGGGCGTTGTGACGCCGCATACGAGTAGTTGGGTATTTCACTGCGGGAGACGCCACTGCGCAACACCCTTTTGACGGAGTTGACGATGTCCAGACTGTCAGTCGCTCTGCTCGTTGGCGCCGCCTTGGTCACCGCGGCCGGGGCCTGCTATAAGGACGATTCCACCGGTAACCACGGCAAACCGATGGCCAAGGTGCTTCTGACCGACGCGCCGTTCCCCTATGACTCCGTTGCCAGTGTGAATGTGTACGTCGTCCGAATCGAGGCGAGCACGGGAGCCGACACGACCGGAGGCGGCAACTGGACCGTCATCACTGAGCCCCGCAAGAGCTTCAATCTGCTCAATCTACAGCAGGGTAGCACGGCGTTCGTAGGCGAAGGGGAGCTGCCGGCTGGGCAGTATCACGCGATCCGCATGACGATCGATACGAGCCAGTCCTCAATTGTCTGGAACAACGGGAGCAAGGCTGCCGTGAACTGGCAGAACTGGTCCGGATCGAATGAGGAGCCGCTCTATGCCCTGGTGGAGTACCCGGTGAACGTCCCCACGGAGGGCGCCGAGATCGTCATCGATTTCGACGTGGGCCGCAGTTTCCTCTATAACTTCCGCGGCACGAACGAATTCACGCTCGCGCCGCAGCTGCGCGCCATTAACTCCGCCGCGACGGGATCGATCGCCGGGACCGTAACGAGCGACTACACCGGGCAGACGCGGCCTATAGCAAACGCGAACGTCACCGTATGCGGCGGCAGCTCCACATGCGACCCGCCCTATGCCTACGTCGTGGCTACCGGCCGCACGGATGCCGCGGGACACTACAACGTGGCGTTCCTGCGCTCCGGCACGTACACGGTTCGCTTCGAGCAGCCCGATTATCCCTTCCTCGCCCCCCTGACGAAGGCAGACGTGCAAGTGCGGGTCGGCCAGACAACCAGCCTGTCTGCCTCGCTTCCACAGGCGGGATCCGGCGGGGCGTACATCCATATCTCGGGACCGTCATCGGTCGGCGTGGGCGGCAGGCTTTACCTCTACGCCGCAGTGGGCGACTCGAACGGAAACCCGGTCTACAATGCCAAGGTGACGTGGACGAGCAGCGACACGACCGTCGCGGCTTTTTTGAGTACGACTACGCAAGACAGCACCGCCGCAGTGCTAGAGGGACGGCAAGCCGGCGTCACGACGATCACCGCTTCGAGCGGCGGCCTGACCGACACGCACACAGTTCAGGTCGTGGCGCTGGGACCAGTCGCGACGGTGACTATCGTACCCGATAGCGCAACCGTGATGGTCGGAGACAGCGGCGTCTTCCTCGAGGCGGTGCAGCGCGACTCGGCCGGTAACCTGATCACCTATCCCGGCGTCTCCTTTACCACGCCCGACACCTTGGTACTCATCATGGGTCCCTGCGGCACTTGCCAAGGCAATCGGGTCTGGGGTCGCGCGCCGGGCGGGGGCACCGTCTACGCGACCAGCAACAACGGCATCGTGGGCCAGGCGAAGATCACGGTTCACTAAGTCCTGACCTTTCCGGCGAAACAGCGGCAGGCCGTGGCGACAGCGCGGCCTGCCGTTTAGGTTTCGCGGCCCGTGGCTCCTTTTCAAAATCCGTGGGTCGATCGAGCGATGCCGTCGTTCGGCAGCGCAATGAAATGGCTGCTCGTTCACCGGACGACACGGCCACGGCCGCATGACCCCGACCCGAGCGTCTTTCAACGCGTGCGACCCGCGTTCAAGACTCCACGGGCTTCCCCCTCCGAGATCACCGTCACTTGGGTCGGCCACTCGACGCTGTTGTTGCAGCTCGGCGGTTTGAACATTCTGACTGATCCGATGTGGAGCGCGCGCGCGTCGCCGTTTCGCTTCGCCGGGCCACGTCGCTGGGTCGCGCCGGGTGTGGAGTTTCGAGATCTACCGCCAATCGACGTCGTGCTCCAGTCGCATAACCATTACGATCATCTCGATAACCGTTCGGTCCGGGCAGTCGCGCGCGCCTATCCACAGGCGACCTGGCTGGTGCCTTTGGGCCTCGAATCGTTTGTGCGCCGGCGCGGAGCGAAGCTCGCGAGGGAGCTGGATTGGTGGCAGACAGCGGACATCGGTCAGTTGCACGTCACCTGCGTGCCGGCCCAGCACTTCAGTGGCCGGACCCTCATCGATCGCGGGAGGACGCTCTGGTGCAGCTGGGCGCTCGCCACGCAGGACGGTCGCCGCGTCTTCTTCGCCGGCGACACCGGCTATCATCCGGAGTTCACGCTGATCGCCGAGCGGTGCGGTCCGTTCGATCTCGCGCTCCTGCCCATTGGCGCGTACGAGCCGCGCTGGTTCATGCGCTACCTGCACATGAACCCCGAGGAAGCGGTGCAGGCATTCCGCGGGCTGGGCGCTCAGGTGATGGTGCCCATTCACTGGGGGACGTTTAAGCTCACCGATGAAGCCATGGACGAGCCGCCGGTGCGCGCCCGGGCCGCATTCGCCGCTGCGAATCTGCCGATCGAGCGCTATCGCCAGCTCGCCCACGGCGAGACGCTTCGTGTTTCGTAGATCGCTGCTCCTGATCACGTGCGCCGCGGGGTGCGCGGGGCATCGGCCGCCTCCGGCGCCGCCCCTCGCTGGTCCGTCTTCCGCACCGGTGATGGAAACGCCGGCCCGCGTGGCGCTCATCACGGCTCCCGGGGACGCGGACTGGGAGCCACTGGGCGACGAAGCGACGGCTCTCCTGTCGCAATACATCCGCATCAACACAACGAATCCTCCCGGCAACGAAATCATGGCGGCGCGCTGGCTCGCGGATGTGCTGCGGCGCGACGGCATCGAGGCGCGAGTCTTTGAGCCCGCGCCCGGAAAGGCAAACCTCTACGCGCGCCTGGCGGGCGACGGCAGCGCGCGTCCGGTGATTCTCTTGAATCACATGGACGTCGTGCTCGCTTCGCCCGAGTACTGGACCGTGGACCCGTTCAGGGGCGTGATCAAGGACGGGTACGTCTGGGGCCGCGGCGCTCTTGACATGAAGGGCGAGGCGATCGCGCAGCTCATGACGATGCTCGTTCTCAAGCGCGCGCACGTGCCGCTCAAACGCGACATCATCTTTCTGGCGACTTCGGATGAAGAAATCGGCGCGGGGGTCGGCGCCGCCTGGATCGTCGAGCACCAGGCCGACCTGATTCGTAACGCTGAGTTCCTGCTGAACGAGGGCGGACTCACGCGATCGGACGGGCACGGCGGCGTCCAGTACTACGGAATCGGCACCACGGAGAAATCACCGTTCTGGCTCGATGCGATCGCGCGAGGAACGGCGGGCCACGGCTCCCGGCCGACGCCTGACAACCCGGTGCACCGGTTAGTCCGGGCGCTGAACAAGATCGCTGCATGGCAGACGCCGTTGATCGTGACACCGACGGTAGAGCGGTCATTCCGCGACCTCTCCACGATCGAGCCCGATTCGACGTTGCGCGGCTGGCTCGGCGACATCCGTTCCGCTCTGAAGGATTCCAACGCCGTGCGGACGATCACGGCCGATCTCACGTATAACGCGCTGCTCCGCAACACCATCTCGATCACCGGACTGAAAGGCAGCGATAAGACGAACGTAATCCCGCCGGTCGCCACGGCGGCGCTCGATGTACGGCTCCTGCCTGGCCAGGATCCCGCGGCGTTTCTCGCCGACCTCGTGCGTCTCGTAGGAGATTCCGCGGTGACGTTCCGGCCGCAGGGGCCGAACTGGCCGGCGACCGAAAGCCCGACGGAGACAGAGATGTTCCGCGCGATCACGGCCGTCGCCCATGCGCGCCATCCGAACGCGCTGGTCACCACACTGATGCTGCCGGGCTTCACCGATAGCCACTACTTCCGCAGGCTCGGCATCGCGAGCTACGGGCTGGGACCATTTCCACTGTCCCAAGGCGACTCGCGCGGCGTACACGGAAACGACGAACGCGTCAGGCTCGACGCGTTGCGGTTTGGGGTGCGCTTCTATTACGACGTGGTGTCGCGCGTAGCGGCGAAGTGACGCGGACTCGACTACTTCAGTGGAACCACGAACCTCACGATCAGTCGCTCGGCTGACTGCGGGCTCACGCTGCAAAAACAGTCGCCGATGATGCGCTTCACGCCGAGTACTTCGGCTTCGGCGATTCCGGCAACATCACGGTACGTGATTTCCAGCATCTTGCCGTCGATCACGCGATAACTGACGGGGCGGCCTAACAGACGATGGTGCGGATCAATCTGCGCGAGCCCCTCCGCCAGCTTCCGCTGCAAATCGCTGATCGCCTCGGGCGACGTCCCGGACGAAGGCCTCATGTGACGGGTGGGGCGAAGTTCGCACGGACTGCCGCGGCGTTGCGCCTCATTCCATTGCGCCCTGGTCGAGAGAAGGGCGTGTCCCCGTAGTGGCGGTCGAATTGATCATCGCTGAGGACTGACAAGGCGTGGGCATCCGGCGCCGCGACTTCCGGACGTCGCTCGAAGCCCGGATCGGTCGTCGCGCGCGCGAAGCTGACGTTCCAGGGACAGACATCCTGACAGACGTCGCAACCGAAAATCCAGTCGCCGACCTGGGCGCGCTGCGTGTCTGAGAACTCGCCACGGTGCTCGATCGTCAAATACGAAATGCACGCTCGCGCGTCGAGATCGCGCGGTCCGACGAAGGCAGCGGTGGGGCAGGCATCGAGACAGCGGCGGCACGTCCCGCAGCGATCCGCTTCAAACGGGAGATCCGGTTCCAACTCCGCATCGGTCAGGACGACGCCGATGAAGGTGAACGACCCGAGCTCTGGGTGGATCAGCATCATGTTCTTGCCTATCCATCCGAGGCCTGCGAGCTGTGCCAGCTCGCGCTCGGGAACTGGACCGGCATCGACGTAGCAACGCGTCGTCGCCCCGGGCATGAGCTCGCGGATCGCGGTGGCAAGTTGCTCGAGACGGTTGCCAAGGACGTGGTGGTAATCAGAGGACCAGGCGTATTGAGCGACGCGTCCAGGGTAGTGAGCCCCGGGGCCAGGCCCCGGGGCACTCCACCCGTGGAAGTAATTGCTGAGCGTGACGACGGCAGAGCGAGCATGCGGCATGATTTTGCGCGGATCTTTCCGCTTCTCCGCCTGCCGATGCAGATACGTCATCGTGCCGGCATGTCCGGCCGCCAACCAGCGATCGAGCTCGGCGGCGTGTGGATTCTTCTCGAGCGGCGCGATACCGGTGGCCGCAAAGCCCAACGCCGCCGCCCGCCGTTTGATCTCGATGCTCACAGGCCCATCGTCTCCCGCCGCCAACGCGCAAAGTTGACGACGTCATCGACGGGCGGCACGGCCTGCTCGTCGCCGTACGCGGTGAACATCCGCCATTGCATGTAGTCGCGTGGCGGGAGTGGAAGAAACGGCGGCCGGCGCCACCAGTCGCGCGCGCGAAAACTCCATGCGAGTCGCACTAAGTCGACCGCCAGCCGCGGACGGACCAACGCCTTCAGCGCCAATCGCACATAGAGTGCGGACCAACTCGCTCGGGGCTGCATTCCTTCTGTATATTCACGGCCTATGACGCTGGCAAGCAGTGTCAAACCTCGCATCCTTGGACTCGCCAGATATCGCGGCGAGTTTCCCATCTTTAGGGACCGCGTGTATCTCAATACCTGCTCGCTCGGCGCGCTGGGCGAGCGGTCTCGTCGCAAGGTAGCGGAATTCCTCGATCTGTGGCAGAGCCGCGGGGCTGCCGCGTGGTACGACGTCTGGTGGGAGGCCCTCGGCGATCTGCGCGCGCGTTACGGCCGCATCGTCAACGCCGCGGCCGGCGAGATTGCGCTCGCCCCCAGCATATCGGTCGCGCTCAGCACCGTCGCCGAGTCACTCGACTACAACCGTCGGCCCAAGGTCGTCATCACGTCGCTCGATTTCCCAACGGTCGCGTATCAATGGCTCGCGAAAGCCCGGAAGGGTGTGGAGCTGGTCGTGGTGGAGAGTCCCGACCGGATCAGCGTGCCGGTCGAAGCCATCGCACGCGCGATCGATGATCGCACATCGCTGGTCGTGACGTCGCACGTGTACTTCACGAGCGGCGCGATTCAAGACATCAAGGGCGTTGCCGAGGCCGCGCACGCACACGGCGCGCTCTGCCTGATCGATGCGTATCAGTCCGTCGGCCAGATTCCGGTGGACGTGAAGGACGCGGGTGTCGACGCGCTCGTCGCCGGCGGACTCAAGTGGCTGCTCGGCGGACCTGGCATCGTATTCCTCTACATGCGCGAAGCAGTGGCCCGTCGCCTCGAGCCGGCCATTTCCGGATGGTTCGGCCAACGCGAGCAGTTCGCGTTCGACCCGCGCGATTTGACGTTTCACGATGACGCGCGACGCTTCGAGCTTGGCACGCCCTCGCTCGCGGCGGTGTACGCGCAGCTCGGTGGCCTCGAGTACATCGAGGAGATCGGCGTCCCAGCCATTCGCGACGTGACCGCCGCGCTGACGGAAGATCTCATCGACCGAGTGCGAGCCGCTGGATTCAAGCCAAAGATTGCCGCGGATGTCCACCGGCGGTCGGCGATCGTGATGATTCCGATGCCGGATCCGGCAGCTTCCGTGCGACACCTGGCGGCGGGAGGCGTGATCGCCGACTCACGGCCAGGGCACGTCCGATTCTCGCCTTTCTTCTACAACGTGCAGGATGACCATGTCAGAGCAACCGAGCGCCTCGCCGCGCAGCCCGCTCACTGAAGACGAACAACTCCTCACACCGCCGCAGGTCGTTCCGGTCGAGCGGCGGGCCTCCTTCACGAGCACCGATCCGTGGCGGGTGCTGCGCATCATGGGGGAATTCGTCGAGGGCTTCGATACGTTGTCCGACGTGCGCAATGCGGTGACCGTATTCGGCTCGGCCCGCACCCTGGAAAACGATCATTACTACGCCGCCGCGCGCGAGACGTCGCGGCTGCTCGCGAAGGAAGGCTTCGCGATCATCACGGGCGGTGGACCGGGTATCATGGCGGCCGCAAATCGCGGCGCCAAAGAAGGCGGCGGGCTGTCGATCGGTTGCAACATCGAGCTGCCCTTCGAGCAGGGGACCAACCAGTGGGTCGAGCGCTCGATCAACTTTCGCTACTTCTTCGTCCGCAAGACGATGTTCGTGAAGTATTCGACGGCGTTTATCACGTTCCCGGGTGGCTATGGCACGATGGATGAGTTGTTCGAGGCGCTGACCCTCGTGCAAACGGGCAAGGTGAAACAGTTCCCTGTCGTGCTGTTCGGGAAAAAATACTGGGGCGGCCTCGCGGACTGGCTCAAGGAGCGCGTCGCCGGCGAAGGAAAGATCGCGCCCGAAGACTTGAATCTCTTCCTCTTGACGGATGATCCGAAGGAAGCGCTGGGCTGGATCGTGGACGCGCGCGAGCGACGCACCCGTGCATACCGCGCCATGGCGCCGATGGGGCAAGCCACGCGATGACGCAAAACGAGTATCTGCGCGGCCAGCGCATCAGTCCGAAACCGATCACCGGCAAGGAAACGGTGGCCGAGCTTGTCGAGAATGCGTTTCTCGCCTACAACGCCGGGCGGCTGGCCGAGGGGTGTCGTCTCTTTGCCGAGCGGATGCTCGAGGACGACGTCACGGTCGGCATGAGTCTCACCGGCGCCATGACGCCGGCCGGACTGGGTATGTCGACCATGATCCCACTCATCGAAGCGGGGTTCGTCGATTGGATCGTGTCGACCGGCGCGAATCTCTATCACGACGCGCATTTCGGGCTCGGCATGGCGATGCATCGCGGCACGCCGTTCGCCGATGACGTGGTGCTGCGAGAAGAAGGTGTCGTCCGGATCTACGACATCTTCTTCGATTACGACGTCCTCCTCTCCACGGATCGATTCGTTCGCGAAGTCTCGGCGCGCTCTGAATTCCAGCGCCCCATGAGCACCGCCGAATATCACTATCTGCTGGGCGGCTACGTGCTGGAGCGCGAGAAGGCGCTGGGACTCTCACGCAAGTCGGTGCTCGGTGCGGCGCACGCGGCGGCCGTGCCGATCTATACGTCTTCGCCCGGCGACTCTTCGATCGGCATGAACGTCGCCGAGCTGGCGCTGTCGGGCAGCCAGCTGCGCTTCGATGTCAGCGCGGACGTGAACGAAACGTCGGCAATCGTGTTTTTCGCGAAGGTCCATGGCGGGAAGAGCGGTGTGCTGATCATCGGCGGCGGCAGCCCGAAGAACTTCGTGCTCCAGACGGAGCCGCAGATTCAGGAAGTGCTCGGGATCAGTGAAAAGGGCCACGATTACTACCTGCAGCTCACGGACGCGCGACCCGATACCGGCGGGCTCTCGGGCGCCACGCCATCCGAAGCGGTGAGCTGGGGGAAAGTGGATCCGGACAAACTGCCCGGCACCGTCGTCGCCTATCTCGACAACACGGTCGCCTTTCCGATTCTCGCCTCGTATGCGCTGGCGCGTCGCAAGCCGCGCAAGCTGAAGCGGCTCTACGACAGGCGGACGGAGATGATGCGCGAGCTGACGGACTCGTATCTCGAAGCGAAGGCGGATCGGGACGCGCGGGCAGAAGCAGCTACCGGCGGTGGAGCACCCAACCTGAAATGACGAAGGAGGCGACTGTCTCCCGGACGTATGCCGCTTACGTCCTGGGTCTGCTGACGCTCGTCAACCTCCTCAACTACCTCGACCGCAACGTTGTCTACGCGGTGTTCGAGCCCATCAAACGCGATCTCCACCTCTCCGACGCGCAGCTCGGCTGGCTCGGTTCGGCGTACATCGTCGTCCTCTCGTTGGCTGCGCTCCCCCTCGGCGTGATCGGCGATCTGCGATCGCGGAGGAGCGTCATCACGTGGGGCGTCGCCGTTTGGAGCGCGGCGACGGCGGCGGGAGGGCTCGTGCGCCGCTTCTGGCAACTGTTCAGCTGCCGCGCACTCGTGGGATTTGGCGAGGCGGGCTATGGGCCCGCCTCTCAGGCGATCATCGCGCAATACTACAAGGGCAAACGGCGCGCCTTTGCCATTGGGGTGTACTCGGTCGGCATGGCGCTGGGTGGCGTATTGGGCATCTGGTTCGGCGGCGTGATCGCCGAGGGGTACGGGTGGCGGCGCGCGTTCATCTGGATGGGCGTGCCGGGTTTGCTGCTTGCAGCGTTGGCGTCGCGCCTAAGTGAAATCGATCGCAAACCGCCGCCGCCTGTCGCCGATACGTTGCGGCAGTGGTGGCGGCACGGGATGCATGGCGTGACGCATTACGTCATGCCCCTGGCGATCTGCGCTGGAGCGGGCGCGTTGCTCGCCGGGATTCTGGCAATGTTCGAAGGTATCCCGTCGCAGTTCGACACTGCCGTGTTCAGCGTCGGTGTGAGCGCCGGCGTCGCATGGACAGTGTGGCGCCTAGTGCCGTTGGCGTTGCGGCGCACGACGGAGGCGGGCGCCGTAGCCGCTGGTGCGCTCGACGACTTTCAACACGCGGCCGCGCTGGTGCTGCGGACGCCGACGTTGATCTGGATATTTCTCGGCGGCGCGATGGTAACATTCGCGGTGAACGGGCTGATCGCCTGGGCGGCGACATTCATGCAGCGCGTGCACGGCCTCTCGGTCGCGCGGGTGGGCGCCGAATTCGGAATGTGGGGCCTCGCGGGCGGCGTGACGGGAGCGCTGTTCGGCGGCCGGCTCGCGGACCGCTTGCAGCAACACTGGCGCGGCGGACGCGTCCTCGCGAGCGGCACGGGCTTCGTACTCGGCGCTCCGGTCTGCGCCGCGCTGGTACTGGTCGATGATCTGCGCTGGTTCGGCCCGCTGGTCCTCGCGACGTATTTCCTCTACACGTGGTACAATGGACCGCTCGCTGCCGTCATTCTCGACGTCGTGCCCGCGGCAGTGCAGGCATCAGTGCTCGGTGCTTTCGTACTCTTCTCGCATCTCGCTGGGGACGCGCTCGCGCCCCCGCTCATCGGTTATTTGTCCGATCAAACGGGCAATCTCCGGACCGCAATGTTGCTGCTGCCCGCCGTCGGCCTGCTGGGCGGCCTGGTGATCCTCATCGCCTTGAAAACTGTCTCGCGCGATATGGAGCGAGTGGCGTTATGAAGATCGCGGTCATCTTCGACGCGCTTCATCCCGAGTGGGAAGACGCGGATTTCAAGCGCGAGATCGAGCAGAAGGCCGAGGAGGCGGAATACGACGTCGCGCGCGCGCTGATCGCGAGTGAGCACGATGTGCTCATGATCGGAATCGGCGATGACGTCGGGCCGATGCTCGCGAAGTTGGCGACGTTTCAGCCCAAGCTCGTGTTTAACGGCTGCGAGGGCTTCCGCAAGAACGCACGCCATGAGTACGCGATTGCGGCGCTGCTGGATATGTATGGCTATCGCTATACGGGGTCGTCGCCGACCGCATTGCTCGTCGCGCGCAACAAGTCGCTGACCAAGAAGATTCTCGCCTATCACGGCATCCGGGTGCCGGCGTTCGCGGAGTTTCACGATGGCGACGCGCTGGTGCGCCCCTCCGAGCTGCGCTTTCCACTCATTGTCAAGCCATTGCTCGAGGACGCGTCGATCGGTATCGCGCAGGCCTCTGTCGTGGAGGATGACCCGAGCCTGAAGCAGCGAGTCGAGTTCATTCACTCGAAGTTCCACCAGGCGGCGATCGTCGAGGAGCTGGTCGAGGGACGCGAGGTGTACGTCGGCCTGATCGGCAACGATGACGTCGAGGTCCTGCCGCTGACGGAAATGACGTTCGGCGAGCCGGAGACGACCGAGCACCGCATCGCCACGTACAAAGCGAAGTGGGATGAGGATTACCGCAAACGCAAGAAGATCAGGAACGTTTTCGCCAAAGGTGTTTCGGACACGCTGACCAAGCGTATCGGCGAGATCTGCAGCACCGCCTTCCACGCGTTGTGGCTTCAGGACTATGGCCGGGTCGACGTGCGTTTGACGCACGACGACGAGGTCTATGTCCTCGAGCAAGCGCGAAGTCCCGACCCCCGAGCTGCGCTGCCCGAGCTGCCACACCGAGCTGGAGCGCTTCTGGAGCCACTGCCCGAGCTGCAGTCGTCGGCTCGAGTGGCCCGATACGCAACGCGAGACTGGAGCCGAGTGCGCGTATTGCGGGTGGATCGTGTCCGACACCTTCTCGTTCTGCTCCTGGTGCGGGCGCGACATCCAGGACGAGGACTCGAGCGAAGAACCGCTCAAGGCGCCGAAGGGATTCAAGTATCACGCCCGGTGCGATTGGGGCTGCGGCGGTGGCGTCATGTACCCGATGCGCTTCTGTCCCTGGTGCGGCCGGACGCAGACGTGGCGCTACGATCACTTCCAGAACGTCTGCCCGCATTGTGACCGCGGCGTGGACGATTGGATGGCGACCTGCCCCTGGTGCGGCGAAGACGCCACTGGTCGCGATCTCATTCCGCGAGCACTGCGGCGCGCGCGGCGCCTCTTGATCGTGACGCGGTTGCGCGACTGGCACTATCGCGTCGTGTTGCGGCCGGGTGTATCGGGCGTGGCGCCGCGCGCGCCCAAAGTGATCGAGATCGACCGCCGCTATGTCACCGGCAAGCGCCGTCGTGACGAGATCTCGTGGAACATGCTCACGGGCCTACTGCTCCACGAGCTGGGCCACTCTTTCCTCTATCATCACTGGTCGTGGACGCGCACGGGGCGATTCCGGCGTGCGTTCGGAGAGGTCCGGAAAGCGTACCGGGTAGCTGACGAGCACTGGGTGGATTTCGAGCGCCGCCGCATCGCGACGACGTTGACCGACTACGTCAGCGCGTACGCCTCGACGCATCCGCAGGAGGATTTTGCGGAGACGTTCCGATTCTATGTCGCCCGGCGCGGCCGGCTACGGGAGCTGTTCGCCGAGTTCGGCCGCAAGCGCAAAGGCGTACGCGTGTACGAGAAGTTTCTCGTACTCCATGACTTCGTGCGCGGTCTTCGGGGTTGGAAATAAAGAAGCGGCGAGGGTTTTGCCGCCCCTCGCCGCCCCTTCGCCGCCCTTCTCAGCCCGCGAAGCAGTAATTGCAGCCCTTCTCCTGCGCGCGGCTCACGGCCAGCACGCCAGAGGGCACGACCTGCACGCCGGGCATCAAGCCAGCCACCCAATCCGCTTTCACTGTCGCGGCATCCATGTTCATCTTCTGCGCCACCATGCCGCTGTAGACTGTCAGCGCGACGTTGCAGACGCCGAACTGGGCGCCGCTCGCCAGCAGCTGCTCGATGCCCGTACCCGGGAGCGGCAGCGGCATCTGTTTCGCGAAGATGTTACGCGTCGCCGCTGCGTCGCCGTCCTTGATACTGAACGCTTCGCCAAGCTTGTACTTCACCCAGAGCGCGTCCTGCATGGCGATCGGGATGCCTGCGTGCCGCAGCACGATGACGGCCGAGTTGTCGGTGTCCTTGGTGCCGTAGTTCTCGTTGTTGCCGTTGAGCCAGACGCGCGGCCAGACGACCGGCATCCCGCTGTTCACCTCGGGCGCGTCGAACACCATCTTGTGCTTTCCGGTGATCTTGTTCAGCCACGCCTCGAACGCCGCGTCGACCGCGTTGTCATTAATGCGACGCGTCCTGGTCGCTGCCTCGAGGCTGAGCGGCGTTAAGCTCGCCAGGCCAGCAGCTGTCGATGCGGCCAGGGTGCCAAGAAATCCACGTCTATACATAGTGAGCCTCCTCAGTGGTGAGCCCGAGTCGTATAGGCGACATCGGGTGGTGGATCGCCATTCGGCCAATCATTCTCTTTCCCTTTGTAGTCTGGACGGGGGCGTGCGTTGATGAAGGCTGCGACGTCAAAGGCCTGCTGGTCGGCCAGCGAGCCGGGCGCATCGAACGGCATGTTGCGACTGATGAACTCAGCGGCCGTGCGCACGCGCGACATCCCGGCGCCGATGTTGTAGGACTGCGGTCCCCAGACGGGCGGCGCGCCTGGTGTTCCCTCGCCTGCCGCTCCGTGACACTTCGCGCATGACGCCGAGAACATGCGCGCGCCGGCGGCGGTATCGGCGGTAAACGTCGCCCACTTCTGCAATCGAGCGCCTGCGCTCGCCGTTGGCGGCGCGACCGTAACGCCACGCGATAGGAACGCGAAGTAGGTGAGAATGTCCCGCATGTCGGCTCCAGCGGGATCGATCGCGGTGCCGTTCATGCTGCGGCGAAAGCAGTCGTTGACGCGGTATTCGATCGTCTCGACCACGCCACTGCGCGGCCGGTACTGCGGGTAGCGCGCGAACACCCCGATCCAGGTGCCATTCTCGCGCCGGCCTTCATCCAGGTGACAGCTCGTACATCGCAGCTTGTTGCCGACGTGTTCGGGCACGCTGTCGCGGGTGGCCACGAGCAGGGCGCGTCCCCGCCGCACGGAGTTTCCATAAGGACCGGCGGGAATCAGCGAATCCGCCGGACCACGCGCGGTTGCGACCGGAAGAGCCGAATCGGACCGGGAGCATCCGATTATCGCGGTAACGCAGAAAAGAACGGGCCACGTAGTCGACGGCACTGGGGGCACGGGGCGAGAAAATACCGGCATTTCCGGCGGCGGCAACCTTTGATGCGTTCGTCCTATCCAAACGGGCGTATCCCTCACCCGGAATGT
>MNDR01000057.1 GCA_001915025.1 Gemmatimonadetes bacterium 13_2_20CM_2_65_7 | reverse complement strand
GTGTTGACTGGCCCACTCCTCGTCGAGCAGGTCGCCGCGACGGTGCCGGAGGTCCCCGAGACCAACATTTTCGCGGAGCCGCGCGCCGCATCCACCGCGCCGGCGCTCGCGTGGGCCGCGCATTGGGTTGCCAAACACGATCCCGGCGGCGCGATGCTCTCGCTGCATGCCGACTGGGCCGTCGGTGACGATCGCGCGTTTCGCGCGGCGGCCACCGACGCGCTGGGAGTCGCCGCCGAGCAGGACGTGCTCGTTATCGTGGGAGTGAAACCGACACGCAACGAGCCCGGGTACGGCTATATCGTGCCGGGCAAACCCGCGGGAGAGGCGCACAAGGTCAAACGATTCATCGAAAAGCCGAGTCCGGCGCGAGCAGCGCTGCTGCGCCGCCGGGGCGCGCTCTGGAACAGCGGGTTGTTCGCCTGGAGCGCCGCCCGCTTCCTCGGTGAAGCGGGCGCCTACGCAAAAGAGTTGGCTGCTGGATGGTCCGCGTTGAACGCAGGCGACGCAGCGCGATTCTTCGCGACGGTGAAGCCCGTCGCCGTCGACGTGGCGGTGCTCGAGCGAACCACCCGGCTCGCGGTCGTCACGGGCACCTTTCCCTGGGACGATATCGGCTCGTGGGATGCGCTGCTGCGGGTTCGCAAGCGCGACGCGCGCGGTAATGTGACGGTCGGCAACGTCACGCTGGGCGATGACGTGCGCAATTCGGTCGTCTGGACGGAAACCGAGCACGTCGCCGTCGAGGGCGTCGAAGACATGGTCGTCGTGCGCGCGAATGGGCACACCCTGGTGATGCCGACTGGGCGCGCCGACACGCTGAAAGCGCTGGTGCAGCGCCTATGACCCACGCCCTGTACCTCCTCGATCCGGACGACGGTCCTGCCTGGGCTCCGTTTGCGGGCATCCGGCCGCTCTCGGAGCTGCGCGCCGGCGCCCATCTCGTGCGTGAACGATGGGAAACGTTCGTCGGCGCGGAGGCGACGGCGATCTTCACACTCCCGCATCTCGCCGGCTTTCCGGAGCCCGGCGTTCCGCTCGTCGCGCCGCGCCGCGCCGTCGCGGGACCTGCGGTCATCGGATCGTCCACGTTTGCGCCGCGCGGACTCGCGAGCCCATTGCCCGACGCCCCGACGCGGCTCACGCACGCAGGCATCACGGTCGGATGGGCCGTTCCCGCAGGCACGACCTGGCAGGGACCCGTCGCTCACGCGCAAGCCACGAACGTCGACGGTGTCTTGCTGCGCGGAGTCTACGATCTCATCACCGCACTCGAGCAGCTGCTGCGCGAAGACGCGATCAAACTCCTCGGCGATTCGGATGCGGTGCCCAAGGGCAGCACGGTGATTGGGGATCCCGCCTGGATTTCGGTGCGCGAGGGAGCCATCGAGCCGGGAGTCCTGTTCGACACCCGGAATGGTCCAGTGGTCCTGGAAAGCGGCGTGGAGGTGCGCAGCGGTACTCGTCTCGAGGGACCGCTGTGGGTGGGCGCGAATTCCCGGCTCGTCGGCGGGGCGATTCGCGGGTCCGCGATCGGTCCGTGGTCGGTGGTCCACGGCGAGATGTCCACCACCGTGATGCTGGGCTATGCCAACAAATCGCACGATGGCTTCGTCGGCCATTCGGTGGTCGGCCGCTGGGTGAATCTCGCGGCGGGGACGACGACCTCGAACCTGAAGAACACGTATGGTCCGGTGCGCCTGGACATCGGGGGTGAGATCCTCGAAACCGGACACCAGTTCCTCGGGAGTCTTATCGGCGACCACGCCAAGACGGCCATCGGAACCCTGCTCAGTACGGGCACCGTGATCGGGGCGGGCGCCAGCGTCTTCGATGGTGTGCGTGCGCCCAAGTACGTCGCGCCCTTCGACTGGGGAGGCTCCGCATCAGAGCGGATGACGCCGCAGAAGTTTCTGGCGGTGGTCGAACGCGTTTTGCCGCGGCGCCACGTCGAGGTGAGCGAGGAGATGCGCGCCTACTTGAGCCGCGCGTATGAGTGGCTGACGCGATGAGCGACGCGCAGCAACGCTACCGCCGGCTCGGCAAGTACGAGCTGCATCAGCTGCTCGGCGAGGGCGCGATGGGCATCGTGTGGAAGGCCTACGACACGGTGCTGCGACGCTACGTCGCACTGAAGTTGCTGAGCTCGAGCTTCCGGAAGACGCGCGACATGCAGGAGCGCTTCCTCCGCGAAGCGCGCGCTGCCGGCGCGATTCAACACGCCAACATCGTCACGGTCTACGACCTCGGCGAAGCCGAAGGCCAGCTGTTCATCGCGATGGAGCTGGTCGAGGGGCGTGATCTCGCCGACATGATCGCGCTGCGCGATCCGCTCGCGCTCGAGCGCAAGCTGGACATCACGATCGAAGTGCTCGCCGGTCTGCATTTCGCGCATCAGCGCGGCGTGATTCACCGCGACGTCAAACCGTCGAACGTCCGCGTCATGCCCGATGGACGCGTGAAAATCATGGACTTCGGCATCGCCCGGCTTCAGAAAGGCGACGCGACCGGCTCCGGCGCGATCGTCGGCACGCCCACCTACATGGCGCCCGAGCAGATTACGAATGGCGCGATCACGCCCGCGACGGACGTCTTCTCCGTCGGCTGCATGTTGTACGAGTTGCTCACCTACCAGCGGCCGTTCGAGGCCGAGTCGGTGCACGGCGTGCTCTATCAGGTCCTGACGACGGAGCCTCGCCCATTGCGTACCGTCGCGCCGTCGATACCGGCGGCACTGGAACGGGTCGTCGCGAAGGCGATGAACAAGGTTCCGCACGAGCGCTATGAATCGGCGGGCCAGATGATGGGCACGCTGCAAGGGATTCGCTCGGCATTGTCGGGTGCTGACGACGAAACAACGCAACAGCTGGGCCGGTGGACGCCTCTGCCGCGGCCCGTCCTCAAGCTGATTACGCACGCACCGATGAAGTGGCGTCTGGCGGTTCTCGGCGCGCTCGCGGCGGTCGTGATTTTGTTGCTGTACGCACCCGGCCAGTCGTCGCCCGATAACGGAACCCTGGCACGGCCCAGAGCAGTCGTGGCTGCCCCGGCAGCTCCACTACCGGGTCCTCCACCAGCGCCCAGCCCCGAACCGATCTCGATGGCCGTGAGTGCACGGCGCGACACGGCCCTCGCCGCCCGCGATCGCGCCATCGCCGCGGGTGCCGAGAAGAACAACGTCCCCGCGATGATTCTCGCGGAGACGATGTTTCTGGCGTCGGAGCAGGCGCTCCGGGCTGGCGATCAGTCGCGCGCGTTGCGCGGCTACGTGGAAGCTGCGGGGCAGTATGGCCTGGCGCGCGCGCAGGCGCGCGCGATGGATCGGGAAGCGCAGCAGATGGTAGCGCGCGTACAGCCAGTCGTGCAGGCCATTCCCACCGGACCGGCGGCCGCGAATGCGGGCATCTTCCTCGCGCGCGCCGAATCGCTCCTGCGGCAACAGGATTTCACGCTGGCCAAGGTCGCCGCCCAGAGCGCCGAGCAGGTCGGCATCGATGCCGGCATCGCGCCGCCGAGCCCGCAGCCGGCCGACGCGCGCGGCGCGATCGATGTGCTGCTCACCGACCTCGGCAGAGCGTTATCGAGTGAGCGGATCGCAAACATTCGCGTGCTCTATCCGGGCTTGACCGACCAGGAACGCCGCGGATGGGAGACTTTCTTCCGGGGCTGGAATCAAATCACGGCGAAGTTCACCGTGGACGATTTCAAGGTGAGCGGCGCTGTCGCGACCGGTACGGTGCGCGCGATATTCCAGTACGTGCCCGCTCGGGGCGGCGCGCCGCGAATGGACCTCCGGCGCTTTGCGATGCGATTCGAGAGGAAGGATGTCGGCTGGCGGCTCGCCGCCGTCAACGAATTGAAATAGTCTACCAAGCCCTAGCGTTGACGGGCGGCGCTTCGGGAATCGTGAGGGTGTCGGGGCGCGCCGAGGGTGGCCCGACGCGCTGCAGCGTCACCGGCTTTTCCAGATCCCCACCGCTGATCGTCAGCTTGTCTTTCGCCAATTTCATTCCGTAGACCTGCCAGACGCCGTCACCTAACGTGATCCAGAGACTGTCGCCGACGACGCGCCAGCGCGCGACCTCCTCGCCGAACTGCGCGGAGCTGTCGCTGCGTACCATGATGTGCCGGATCTCGTCGCCGGCTTTCGCCTGCCAGTTGCCGGTCAACCGCGCCGGCGCCTGCGCCGCAACAAGCAGCAGTGCTCCCGATCCGATCTTCCAAGGCCTCAGCATGGCACCCATCATACCCCCGCCTGTTCCGATTTTGCAGCGGCCGGGGGCACGGTCGCACTTTCCTCGCCGATGACCGCGACGTGCGGCTCCCACTGGCGCATCATCCGAACGAATGCCGCGCACAAGTCGGGATCGAACTCGAGACCCTTGCGCTCGTCGAGATAGCCGAGCGTCTTCTCGAACGACCACGCGTCGCGGTACGGCCGTCGCGTGCGGAGCGCATCATAGACGTCGCAGACGTGCACGAGCTTGCTCGCGTGATGACAGTCGCGCGCATAGCGCAGCGCCGGATAACCGCCGCCGTTGATCATGATGTGGTGTTCGTAGGCGACGACGGCTGCAAGATCCAGGTCCTCTTCGACCTCAAGCAGGATCCGCGCCCCGGCGGCGGGATGCTGGTTCATGAGGGCCCGCTCTTCGTCCGTCAGCTTGCCCGGCTTCGTGAGCACGTCGAGCGGAATCTTGATCTTCCCGATGTCGTGGAGCAGGCCCGCGATCCCGAACGTCCGCACGTCGGTCGGCGAAAGGCCCAGGAACTCGGCGAGCGCCATCGACAGCACGGCAACGTTCATAGAGTGCGTGGTCGTGTACTGATCGAACTCTTTGAGCTGGAGCAACGGCAGCATGACCTGCCGGCCGCCGTGCATCGCGACGGCGAGCGAACGAACGACCGCCTCCGCCTCCGCGAGCGGCACGGAGCCCTTCGATTGTACTTCGCGCTGAACCCAGCGCAGGGTGTCCACTTCTTCACCGAGTGAGAAGCTGATCGTCGCGGTGGGCAGAGGCTCGGGTGCGATCTCGGTTTCGCCTTTCAATCCGACGGCTCCAAAGCGAATGCTGCTGCGGCGCATCTGACGCGCTTCGGTGCTGATTACTGAGAGCGTCAGCCGGGCCAGCACCTCTTCGAGAAAACCCTCGAAGTCCTCGCGGCCCACGCGATCTTCGAATTCGAGCCGCTGAATGCCGGCCTGCGCCAGCCGCTTCCCCCAATCCCACGCCTTCAGCTCGCGCAGTGGCATGCGACCGAAGACGACTTCATCGCCCAGGAACGTGAAGAGAGGTCGCGGGGTGTCGGCCTGGAGGTCCTGGACCTGCTGGTAAGCCAGGTCTACGGCGCGTTCCCGGGCGGGGTGTCCGTCGCGATACAGCGCCATCGCGGCGAGCGCCTGTGCGAACGTGTTGAGGAACCGGGCGGGATCGCCGCTCATCGCTGAACAGCTCGCGAGACACGCGCTGCCGAGCCCCCCCCCGCGGCGTTCCGGATGTCGGGATCGTTCGACGTCGCAGCCAGCCCGAGCAGTCCGGCGACGCGCGCGTCGTTGCGCCAGCCGGCGGCTAGCGCCATCAGGGCAGCGAGCAGCTCCAGCGATCGCGTCGCCAGCTTGGGACGTCCCAACCAGGTTGTGCCGCCGTCGACCAATTCCAGCAGCGCGCTCAACGCCGCGCCGTTGCTTGCCCGTCCCAACACCTTGATTGCCAACACCCGCAGCTCCGAGGCAGTTGCCGCGTCGCGCGCGAGTGCGGTCACGATCGCGAGAGCGGAGGGCGGACAGTCGTCGAGCGCCGCTGTCAGCGCCAGGCGCACCGTCCGGGGATCAGGATCGCGCAGCGCCCCGAGCAACGCGCGCTCCCGCTCGGCGGGAACCTTGAGTGAGACCTTCACCGCTTCGCGGCGCACCCGCGAATCCGCATGCGCAATGAATGCGGCAGCAGAGAATCCATCGGGCAACGCCGGCAAGCCGTCGAGAATCAGCAACAGGTTGCGCGTGACATACCAGGGGAGGTCGCCGGCGAGGCGCGTCGCAATCACCGGGCCGAGCTCGCGAGGCGCGCGGGTGAGTCGATCGAGCAATCCTCGCCGCGTGGTCCGCGATTCCGATGTCGCCAGCGCGTCGAGAAGAGGCTCGAAAGCGCCCATTTGCAGCCGCGGCAACAGACGATCGAGGGTGAGGAAGTCGGGCGGGTCTCCAGCCGCAAGCTGCTGCACGACTGCGGGTGCGGTCACGCGGTCCCAGAGCGGGCGCGCGACGTCCGACGACGCATCCAACACGTCCATGAGCATACCGATGCGGTTGTCTTCCAGTAAACGCTCGACGGCGCGCCACGCGCCGAACCCAAGCACACCGGTTTCCATCGCGGTCTGAAGGATGCGCAATGGCTCGGCGCCGTTCGCATAGTCGCTTCGCGGTACCCGGCTCGGGGCGGCGGCCGCCATCCGGTGCAGCGCGGTTCCGTAAGCGTCGGGATTCGGATCGGCGAGCGTCCAGCCCTTCAGCAGATCACGCACTTGGTCACGGAGTGCTTCATCCGCCTGGAGACGTGCATCCGCTGGACCCTGCTCCGCATGCTGCGCGAGCTTCGACAACATACGCAGCAGCGGATCGGAAACGGTTTTGTGGGAAGCGTCCGCCATCGCGCGCACGATGTCGAGCACGGCATCGACCGCGAGTCCATGGGTGGCGTCGATCGCGAACTTCGTCCGCTGCGCGTTGTCGCCG
Organism: Gemmatimonadetes bacterium 13_2_20CM_2_65_7; assembly: GCA_001915025.1. Classification (GTDB taxonomy): domain Bacteria; phylum Gemmatimonadota; class Gemmatimonadetes; order Gemmatimonadales; family GWC2-71-9; genus 20CM-2-65-7. Next base: position 1,935 of record MNDR01000057.1, on the reverse strand, counting down.
CCCATCTCGATCAGCCGCCGCAGCGTGCCCGGTTGCAGCGCGCCGACGAGTTTCGACGTGCGACGGCGCAGCGCCGCCGCCTCGGCTCCGCCGGTGGACTTCAGCTCGTCGGCGATCTGCAGCAAGTAGCCGACGATCACCTGATCGTAGGCCGTGCTGCGCGGATGCTCGTCTATCGCCTGGGCGATCACCGCCGGCTCGGCCGGCGTCGGCGGTGCTTCGTCGGCGGCGATTGCCTCCGCGGCCAGCGCCGCCCGTGCCAGGCCGACCCAGAGTTGCGCACCGCGCAGCCCGCGTTCCTTCGCCCCCTTCTCGTCGAGGGGAGCCGTGCCGTCGTCTTCCTGCAGCAACTCCAGGCGCTCGTACGTGACGGAATGCAGTCGGATGTGATCCCATGCCCGGAGCTGCTCCGGTGGTCCGAGGCCGAGAGGATCGCCCGTGCGCTCTGCATCGACCGCGAGCGTCCGAAGAACGTCGGCAACCTCTGTGGTGCGGAGACCGCGATGAAAGGTGACCGCGCCCAAGTGATGGCGATGCAAGCGACCGGCGAGCTCGGAGAGCACAGGGTTTTTGGCGTCCGTGGCGACACCTTCGATGACCAGCTGTTGTCGTGCTACGCCCAGCGCGAGAGTCGCCCGCTCCTCGAACAGACGCTCGGCGCGGCGAGTCACCCCCGCCGCCGCAGGGGCAAGCGAAGGGTGCCCCTCCGGATACATCGCGTGTTTATGGAGGGCGATCGAGAGCTCAATCAGGAAGTCGGCCAACTCCCGGGACAGGGAGGTCGTCATGGCCTCCCAAAATAGCGCTCCCCCCCGTGCGGAACCTCACACGAGGGGGAGAACTAGGGTGTTCCCTAGGCGTCTAAACGTCTAGGCGTCTAGTCTTTAGTACATACCTCCCATACCACCGCCCGGCATCGGCGGCGCCTTCTCCTTCTCCTTCTTCTCCACCACGACGCACTCGGTCGTGAGGAGCAGGCTCGCGATCGATGCAGCGTTCTGCAACGCCGTCCTGGTGACCTTGGTCGGGTCGATGACGCCGGACGCGACGAGGTCCTCGAACTTATCGGTCTGGGCGTTGTAGCCGAAGTTCTTGTCCTTCGACTCCTTCACCTTGCCGACGACGATGGCACCTTCGGCGCCCGCGTTCTGCGCGATGATGCGGATGGGCTCCTCGAGGGCCCGGCGTACGATCTCAATGCCGGTCCGCTCGTCCTCATCGTGACCCTTGGCCTTGTCGAGCGCCTTTTGGGCCCAGAGCAGCGCGACGCCGCCGCCCGGCACGATGCCTTCCTCGACCGCCGCGCGGGTCGCATGCAGCGCGTCCTCGACACGGGCCTTCTTCTCCTTCATCTCGGTCTCGGTGGCTGCGCCGACGTTCAACACGGCCACGCCGCCGGCGAGCTTCGCCAGCCGCTCCTGCAGCTTCTCCTTGTCGTAATCCGACGTCGCCTTGTCGATCTGGGTCTTGATCTCCTTCTTCCGACCGTCGATCTGATCGGCCTTGCCCTTGCCATCGACAATCGTCGTGTTGTCCTTATCCACGATCACGCGCTTGGCGCGGCCGAGGTCGTTGAGGGTCGTGTTCTCGAGCTTGAACCCAAGCTCCTCGGAAATGACCTGGCCACCGGCGAGGATGGCGATGTCGCGCAGCATCTCCTTGCGACGATCACCGAAGCCCGGCGCCTTGACGGCGCAGACCTTCAGGGTGCCACGGAGCTTGTTGACGACGAGCGTCGCCAGCGCCTCGCCCTCGACGTCCTCGGCGATGATGAGTAAAGGCCGCCCGCCTTGCGCAACCTTCTCGAGCACAGGCAGGAGATCCTTCATCGTCGAGATCTTCTTGTCGTTGACGAGGATGTACGAGTCCTCGAGAATGCATTCCATCTTCTCGGGATCGGTGATGAAGTAAGGCGAGAGATAGCCGCGATCGAAC
>MNDR01000030.1 GCA_001915025.1 Gemmatimonadetes bacterium 13_2_20CM_2_65_7 | reverse complement strand
TCCTGCTGAATGCTGATCGTGGGATAGCCGAAGCGTGACGTGAACTCGAGTGGGTAGATGCCGTTCGAGTTGACCATGCAGTTCACGTCGATGTAGCCCACGTAGCGCTCTTCGCGGAGCCGCGTTTCCATTTTCTTGAGCGTGGCGTTGAACAGGCGTGTCGGCTCCCTCCAAAACATCGTCGTGCCTATCTCGCCAGTCCAGGGCACCTCGCGAATCCAGTCTTCGGTCTTGGGGACGAAGCCGTCGGCGATCTCGCGCTCACTCTGCGCCTCGACGAAGAGCTTGACCTCGTGGCCTTCCTTGACCACTTGCCAGGCGATGTCTGCGATGAGCCCGTCGAGAGAGACGAACAGGAACTTCTTGCGATCCAACCGCTAATGCCTCTGCGGAACACCGCCGAGTCGCGCGCGCGCGACGGAGTCCGCCGTCTGCAGCGCCCGGTCCGAGTCCCACTTGTAGTAGAGCGTCAGACAAGACGAGAGGTTCATGTCGCGTTTGCGCATGCAGGCCTCTAATTCGCGGCGATGCTGCGGCAGGTCGGCTGTCCAGAGCGATTCGGCGCTTGCCCGCACGCGGGAAAGCGGCCAGCCGGCGACGAGCAAACAATTGCCGAGCTGATCGGGACTCTTGCGGCAGTTCTGGAAATCGCGTTTGTGCTTCGCGGCATCGAGGTGCCATACGGAGTCCTGACGCGACGCCTTGAGCGAATCCAGCTCGCGCATCCGCGCGGTCGCCGCCTGCTGCGCATCGGCAACTTTCCAGCGATACAGCTGCACGAGGCATTGAGCGGTGCCCTTGGCGTCGAGTGCGATCGAGCTGCACTCGGCGACTTCATTCCGCGTGTTGCGCTTTTTGCTGCACCCGACCGCGGCGAGTGCGCCGAGGACGAGCAACGCGATCAGTTGTCGTTTCATGGCGACCTAAGATAGCAAAGCGGTTCAGCGGAGCAACAGGAAGACGTCGTAGAGAGCGTGCGTCCACGCCGTGATGCCGAATCCCCGCAGTAAATACAGGCCGCTGAAAAACAGTCCCGCGATGGTTCTGAACGCGAAGGAATAGACATCGAGGGGATCACCGTACGGGCCGATATAGTGGAAGGCCGAAAAGATCAGTGCGCCCAGGACTGTGGCCACGATGCCCGCAACGAGGGGGCGCCATCCGAATAGCGTTTTCGCGCCCCAGGCCAGTAAACCGACCAGCACGACGCGAAACAGCAGCTCTTCGTAAATGCCGGCACCGATCGAGAGCATCACCAGGGTCCCACGGCCGAGGCGTTCGCCCGGGATCCCGAGCGCCATCGGAGGTGGCGGGGCGCCGAGCAGGCCGGCGGTGAGTCCGCCGACCACGATGCCGAACACGAGGGCGAGGCAGACGGATTCGACGAACATTCCACCCAGGACGGCGGGCGACAGCGTACCGCGGTTCGTTCGTAAGTCCTTTGCGAGGATCCATGCGCCGGCGGCGATGAGGCAGATCATGAACAGCCGCGGACCCCAGACACCGGCGAGCCACACGAAGACGGACTCGAGCACCACGTCGGCGCCGTTTCGAACGCCAACGCCGCCAGGGCCGGGCGGTACCAAGGCCGCCAGAATCTGGTAGATGATGAGCAGCGGCAACGCGAACAGCAGGCTGTAACGGGGAGCTCGGCTCGCCTGCATGTAAGAACGAATCATCACTGAATCTTATCCTTCACTCGATTCCGTACAGAGCCCTACGTGAGCGCAGCACTTCTCGTTGCCGCCGTCCTCGCCATGCAAACGCCCCCCCCCGCCCCCCCCGCGGGTGACAGCACCGCGTACCTCGATGCGGAGGCGCGACGGCTCGTTGCGGCCGCGCGGCGTCGCCGCGAGACGATCGACCGGTCGATCACGGCCTACCAGACGACCATGCGCGAGCGGATCGGCGTCGGCGTTCGGGCGCTGCGCCGCGATCGCATGCTCTACCGGCGCGAGCTCGCGTTGCGGATCGAGTGGCGGCGTGATTCGTTGGGCCGCATCGAGGTGCTGGGTGCGCGTGAAGCCGTGCCGATTGCCGTCCCGGATCCGGAAGTCCCCAAGCACGTACAGCGAGAAGTCGCTGACTATGCGTTCGATCCCGCCGACGACCGTCTGACGGTCGGGTTTGGAAACCAAAAAAATCGCGATTCCACCAAAGATCGGGGGGTGGAATTCAGCCATCCACTCGCACCCAATAGCGAGCGCGATTACCGGTTCGCAACGGGAGATTCGAGCGTCGTCGTATTCCCCAACGGTCGGACCATCCGCCTGCGTGAGCTGCGCGTGATCCCGCGACGGCTGGAGTTTCGCTTGATGTCGGGCTCCTTCTGGATCGATGAAGACTCGCACGCGGTCGTCCGCGCGTTGATACGGCCGGCTCGCGCGTTCGACTTCGAGCAGGACCTCGCCGGAGAGAAGGACGATGACATCCCGGGTTTCGTCAAGCCGATCCGGATCGAGATCCGGTTTCTCACCGTCGATTACGGGTTGTGGTCCGGCCGCTGGTGGTTGCCGCGATTGATCGCGGTGGATGCCGTCGCGACGGCGGGGTCGTTCCTGCAAGTGCCCGTCCGCTATGAGCGGCTGTACGCCGATTACGAAGTCACCGGCGACACAGCGTTGCCGCGCGCGACTCTTCCGCCTGTCACCGAGGAGTCTGCCGATTCCGCGACGCGCGCCCGCTGCCGCGCGCAGGGCGCCAACGTTTACTGCAGCTGTCGGAACGGCGCCTGCCGCGGCTTCGTCGTTGCGGTGCCTCCCGATACCCAGCTGCTGCTGGGAAGCACCTACCTTCCGCCCGCCTTCGGGACCTCCGGTGGAGACTCGCTCATCTCCGCTGGTGAGATGGAAGAGCTGATGCACGCTTTGGGACAACTCCCGGCCGCACCGTGGCAGTTTCATGTGCGACGGCCGCGCTGGGTACTCGCGCGCTACAACCGCGTCGAAGGCCTGTCGCTCGGCGCGCGCGGCGGACTGGATCTGGGACGGCTGCAGCTCGATGGGGCAGGGCGCGTGGCGTTCACTGACGCCGAACCCGATCTCGAAGCGCGTCTCGTCCGCGAAACGCCGAGTACCAGGTTCCGGCTCGCCGCGTACCATCGGCTCGCCGCCGTGGATCCCACCGCGCGATCCCTCGCGATCGGCAACTCGCTGGGCGCCCTGATCCTCGGCCGGGACGATGGCGACTATTTCCGCGCGACCGGTGCGGAGTTGACGATCGTGCCCGCGGTGACTCTGGCGCAGCGGTTCTCGATTCGCCTGTACGCCGAGCGGCAGCGCCGCGCGCTCAAGCGCACCGACTTCTCGCTGCCTCATGCGTTCAGTCAACAAGATCGGTTCCGGCCCAACATAACGGCGGACTCCGCCGATGAGCTCGGCGCGGTTTTCGCTTTCCGCGCGCAACGCGGCATCGATCCCGAGCACACGCAATGGTCGACCGACGTCACCATCGACGGCGGCACCGGGACGTATGACTTCGGTCGTGCCAGCACGACGTTGCGCGTGACGGCCCCTCTCGGGGGCCGGCTCGCCGGTGCAGTCGAGATTGCCGAGGGCACGAGCGCCGGACGAGTGCCGGTCCAGAGCGACTGGTACTTGGGTGGACCGGGCACGTTGCGGGGATACGGTGGAGCGGCTTCGACCGGCGACGCCTTCTGGCGCGCCCGTGTGGAGCTGGCCAACGCGTGGCCGGCGGCCCGCATCGTGCTGTTTGGCGACGTCGGTCGCGCGGGCCCGCGCGATCACCTCTCACTCGCCCGGCCGCTCGCGGGGCTAGGCGCCGGCGCGAGCTTCCTCGACGGCTTGGTGCGGCTCGACGTGAGCCGGGCGATCCGGTCGCCGGTCGGATGGCGAGTGGATTTCTACACCGACGCTGCGCTCTGATTTGCGCCGTTGCACGGCGCGCTTCATCCTTCTCGCGCCATGACATCCGTAACGGCCGCTCCCACCGATCTCCGCCGCGAGCTCGGCCTGTTGGACGCCACCATGATCAACGTGGGGACCATGATCGCGTCTGCGATCTTCATCGTCCCCGCGACCGTAGCCGCGCTGATCCCGGGATCGGGCGCCATGGTATTGGTGTGGGTTTTGGGTGGTCTGGTCTCGTTGTTGGGTGCGCTGTCCATCGCGGAGCTCAGCGCGGCGTACCCTGAGGCTGGAGGCCAGCTGCCATACCTGCGGGCCGCGTATGGGCCATTGTGGGGCTTCCTGTATGGCTGGGCGAATTTTCTCGTTATCAATCCCGCCGCCATCGCGGCCATCGCCGTAGGATTCGCGAGCTACCTCGGCTTCTTCGTTCCGCTGTCGGCGCGTGCGATTCAAGCAGTTGCCATCGCATCGATCTGTGGACTTACCCTGCTCAACTGCCTGGCCGTCAGACTCGGCGCGACGACGCAAAACGTGCTGACCTTTCTCAAGATGATCGCGCTCGCCGTATTGATCCTCGGTGCATTCGTGTTGCCGGGAGGGAATGGCGCGAATTTTCGGCCGCTGTGGCCGAGCGTGCCGCTGCGCCAGGTGATCGGTCCGTTCGGTCTGGCGATGATGTCGGTGCTATGGGCGTACGACGGATGGATCGAGACGACGTTTGTCGGCAGCGAGATCAAGAACCCCGGCAGAAATCTCCCCCGCGCGATTATCCTCTCCACCTTCATCGTAATCGCGTTCTACGTGTCGGTGAGCGTGGCCTTCTCGTACGTTCTGACGCCGCTGCGGATGGGCGCCTCGAGCCTCGTCGCGTCGGATGCAGCGCAGGTCACCATGGGGGCGGCCGGCGCGGCAATCGTCGCGGGCGCCATCATGCTCTCCACGCTCGGCGCCAACAATGGCATCATCCTCACCGCGGCACGGATCCCCTACGCCATGGCGCGGCAAGGATTGTTCTTCCGCTCACAGGGTTGGGTGCACCCACGCTTTGCGACGCCCACCGTGGCGCTCCTCACGCAGGGCGTGATCTCGATCGGGCTAGCGCTGGCCGGCAACTACAATCAGCTCGCCACGTACGTCGTTTTCGCGCAGGTATTGTTCTATGGTCTTTCGACGACCGCGGTGGTCAAACTGCGTCAGAGCGCGCCTGATCTGCCACGACCCTACCGCACGTGGGGCTATCCAATCACGCCGTTGCTGTTCGCGGCGTGCGTGGTCTGGTTGTTGGCCAACACCGTCGTCCAGGCACCCAAAGACTCAGCGGTCGGCGCCGGTCTGATCCTGCTTGGTCTGCCCGGCTACTGGTACTGGCGCCACAATCAGCGCCGTGGCGGCGGCCGGTAGGCGATAAGCTCCGCCAACGCCGGCGGAATGCGCATTCCCCAGATGTCGTGCGTCGGTACGGTGACGATCTGCGGCCTGGTGCCGGGCTGACCGTCCCGGCCGTCGGGGCCCTTTGCGCCCGGAGGTCCTGCGGCACCGGCCGTACCGACCACGCAACGCGGATCGGTCGCGGGGTTCGCTGCGCCACCCTTTCCACCGGCACCGCCCTTGCCGCCGTTGCCACCGTCGCCGCCTTCGCCGCCGGGCACTTGGGCGTCCACTAGTCCCGCAAGGAACGGCTCTTCTGCCGGCGCGATGATCGTGACCTGTCCGCCGCGTCCGCCCGGTCCACCGGCGCTGCCGTTGCCGCCGGCGCCACCGGGTCCACCGGCGCCGCCGGGACAGCCACTCTGTCCGGCGGTCCCAGCGATTCCGGCCGCTCCATCAGCGCCACGCGAGCCGCGCGAGCCCTGGGCAGAGATGACGAGCCAATCGGATGGCGGGACCGCACGCGCGTTGGCCAGGACGTAGTACGGCGGGGCGTCCTCGACCTCGATGCCCGCGACAAGCAGCCGGTCGTAGAACGGTGACTGGAGAATGCCGAGCCGAACCGTCACCTGCGGACCGCTCACGCCCGCGCCGGCGCCGCGGAATCCGAATGTGTGGGGCAGGCAGCCGTAATCGGGCGCGACGACGGTGGACGTCGTGACACTCGGCTTGGCTCTGAACGTTGCTGTGAGGCGGAAGCCGGTCATCGCGGAAGCCAGCGGATCGCGCGCGGCGCTCCAGCCGCCGCCCTCGAGTGGCGTGGCTTCATAGCTCGAGCGTTCCAGAAAGACGACGTGGAGACGCGGCGGATGGTCCTGATCGTAGCGCGTCTCGAACGGCACGAGCGAGCCGTCGTTCAAGACCGCGGTGTACGCGGCGCCGAACGACTCGCCGGGGCACGCCGTCGCGTTGGTGGACATGCGCAGCTCGCGGATCTGCGAAACCAACCCCGGATCGGGAGCAAAGGACGGGGGTGGCCGCTTGGGACCGCAGGCTGCCGTGATGACGAGCGCTGCCACGACGGGGGGGGCACGTCTCATGGAGTCTCCTCGCGCAGGGCGGGGTGAGGTGCGCAGTCGGGGAACAATGTAGTATTTGCCGGCATGGCGCGCCTCGCACTGATCGAGACGATGCGGGCGAGCGAGGGCCGGCTCCCCTGGCTCGAGCGTCATCTCGCGCGCCTGCGCGCCTCGAGTCTCGCGCTGGGCCTAGCGCCACCGCCCGATGATCTGAGCGATTTGCTGCGAAGTATCGTGGGCAGCGGCGATCGGGTGGTGCGGCTCGAGCTGCGCGACGGCCATCCCGAGATCACGACTCGCGACACGAGCGCTTGGCGATCGCCGGCCATTGTCGTGTCCGATGAGGTGCACCGCAGTTATCCGAATAAGACGACGCAGCGCGAGCACTTCGGTCGCGCGTTGACGAACGCGAAACGCATCGGGGCTGACGACGCGTTGCTCTTTACGGCACAGGGCGAGATCGCCGAGGGGACCGCGTGGAACCTGTTTTGGTGGGACGGCGACACGCTCTGCACGCCCGCGGCGGATCTGGGCATTCTTCCTGGGATTGCCCGCGGACGAATTATGGAGCTTGCGGAGGTTCAGGAAGTGCGAGCGCCGGTGACCGCGCTGGCCGGGCGGAGTCTGTTCCTGGCGAATGCGGTGCAGGGGATCGTGGAGATCGGGACGTTCGAGCGGAGCCGCGTGCCGCGCCATCCGCGCACCGCCCAGCTTTCGGCGGCCTTCTGGCCCGATTAGGTTTGACTTTTCCTAGGCGACTTGGCGTCTGAGCGTCTCGCTCATGGTGGCTGTAGCTCAATTGGTTAGAGCGCCGGACTGTGGCTCCGGAGGTTGCGGGTTCAATCCCCGTCAGCCACCCTAACTACTAGAGGCCGAGTGGCCTCGGCCTCTCAGCCGCTCAGCGTCTGGGCGTCTAGCATTTAGGTCCGTAGCTCAATTGGTAGAGCACCGGTCTCCAAAACCGGGGGTTGCAGGTTCGATTCCTGCCGGGCCTGTAGGTAGGAAAACGAGTTAGCAGCTTCGCTGTGCAGTGACATCCCGCGGGTTGGGTCCAACTTGGGTCCAAGCGTAAGCCGCTCCTGATCCGTCGAGGGTCGGAGCGGCGTTTTTTTACGCCGTCTGACTCAGCTCGGGGGGTTCGCCGTCATCGGCGTAGTAGGGTCGCCCACAGCACGGCAGGTCGATGCCCATCGTCCCCTTCCACCACGTCGTGTCGCCCACGACGCGGTGGTAGAGGTTCGCGTACTTGAAGTCGGGGTGAATCTTCAACCCGACGCCGCCGACGCGGAGCCCATCGCTGCGCAGGAGCGGCCTGACCATCTCGAAGGCGCCGCGCGAGTAGGGCGATCCGGCGACGCGCGCGGCTACGAGGTCACCAGCGCTGGCGTCCGTCGCATGTGGAAAGAACTGCGCGGCGGTTCGCATCGTCCGCGTGGTGTGCGACGACGAGTTCGACGCCGAGGACCCCGGCCAAGTGAAGGACTTCGCGAGTACCATGGCGGATCCCGTATTGTTGGAGTACGCCGCGTTCTGAACTTGCCTCCGTGGCGGTCATGCCGCGCTTGGTGCGCGCTACGTCCTGGAGCGCGCTGACCGTAGCAGCGCCGCCGCACCGCGGCGCATTTCTCGGTACCCAAGCCGATCGTAGCGGTACCTGCTTGGCACCGGACTTGCTCCCCTAGGCGCTCAGGTTCGCGTGGCGCGGACCCGCGAGTGGCACGCATGCCATCAGGAGCGGCATAGTGAGCAAGCAGTCAACGTTCGCTGGTCTTCGCGGCCTGCTGGCGGTGGCGGTGCTCGCCGTGGCCTGTACTGAGCCCGCCGGTCCCGACCGTGGCCGCGTCAGACCCCCTGAGCTGGCCACGGCGGCAGCGAGCGGCATCGCACTCGACCAGTTCAACGGCACCCTCAGCGAGAGTGGGTCCGAGCTGGTCAAAGGGTTCAACTCCACGAACCCGCACACCGGGGACGCGATCATTGCGACTTTCTTCTGGGTCGGCCCGCCCGGGATCATCACGTCGGTGACCGATTTCCTGGCCAGCGTCCCCAATACGCCGGTCGGCAACACGTACACGCAGGTCGCGGCCGCCAGCGCCAACGGCATCTCGATGGCCACGTACGTCGCCACGAACGTGCAGAACTTCCCGAGCGGCCTATTCAATCCCACCGGCGAACAGATCCTGGCGATTAGAGCGACTCTGTCTGTGCCGGTTCCCGATGGCGGGCTGGTGATCTCGGCGTGGACTGGCGTTGCTCCGACTCTATCGCAGGCGTTGGGCGCGCAGAGCTCGGCTTCGGGCGTAGGCGTGGGGGCCACGGTCGCCGATCCCGGGGCGATCCCGATCAACGCCGGTGCACTCGCCTATGCCGTAACAATGTCGAACGACGTGGTGAGCTTCGCAGCGAGACCGGAGGGCTTTACCAACCTCACGACGATGTCTGACCTGTTCATGCAAACCGACGCCGAGTACGATGCGGATTTCGCCGTGCAAGGCGATGCCGGCACGGTCGATCCACGATGGACGTGGAACTTCGGCTTGGTGCCCGCCACGTGGCTGGCCAGTGTGCTCGCCCTCAACGCGGCGCCGCCTCCGCCTCCTCCTACCGGGGATCTGACGGTAACGACGACTACCAACGGCCCGACACCGAGCCAGGGATACACGGTCACGGTTGATGGGACGAGTAGCCAACCGATCCCGCCCAACGGCAGCGTCACGTTTGCCGGCCTCGCGGCCGGCGGCCACAGTGTCGAGCTCTCGGGAGTGCCGGCCAATTGCCGCGTGAGCGACGGGAACCCCCAGGACGTTACGGTACCCTCGGGCGGAACAGCGACGGTCTCCTTCACGGTGAACTGTTTGGCGGCGAACGACAAGATGACCGGTGGTGGGAAGCTCGGGGACGGGCGGGATTTCGCGACCTTCGGGTTCGAGGCAAGATCGACGGGGGGCCAGCTCGAATGGGTGCAGCACTGCGGCAAGGGGGTGAACTCCGGGTCGCCGACGTGCGCGCTGGGGAACTTCACTTTCCATGGCGCGATCGCCGCTGGCAGCTACAGCGCCGTCTCCGATCAGCCCAATTGCCGCGCCTGGTCCGGAACGGGCACTGCTAAGTTCAAGGACGTTCCCTCGAGGAATGGCACCTACACTTTCACGGTGAACGCGGCGTGCGACAACGGGCAGCCTGGCCGCGGCACCGATTTTATCGACATCGCCATCGGCGACTACCAAGATTCCGGGTACCTAACCGGGGGCAACATCCAACTGCACGAGAAAGACTGAACGATCATGAGGCGGCTAGGCGGGACTTCTCAGGAGGCGATCGACCTATGACTGGAACGAGGATCCCACTCCGGATTGCGCGGTGGCTCTCGGGCCTGCTCCCGCTCGCGGTCATGTGCGGATTCACACTGGCGTCCGCGCGGGCCGAGGCGCAGGCCGGCAGTGTGACGGGCAGCGGGGCCGCGGCCGTTGTGACCACGACGGCGGGGGCCCAGCAGTTCGCGAGCGTGGGGTTGCCGAGCGCGGGCGGGATGGCGGATTCTGAGCTGGCGAGCGTCGCGGTGCCGAGTACGCTCTCCGCCGACGGGCTTGCCTCCATAACCACGGGGCAGCTCGACCAGACGCTGGTGTCCACGACGACGACAGCCCAAGCAGCGAACGTGAGCGTCCTGAGCGGGCTGATCACCGCTGAAGCGGTGTTGGCCGTGGCGACCAGCTACGCGAACGGGGTCACGGCTACCAGTGAATCCAACGGCTCGGCGTTGGTGGGGCTCGTCATCAGCGGTGTAAC
>MNDR01000095.1:31311-78845 GCA_001915025.1 Gemmatimonadetes bacterium 13_2_20CM_2_65_7 | reverse complement strand
GCGATGCCCTCCTGCAGAATCCCGTGGCGCACGATCGCATCATCCGTATAGCCGGACATGAAAAGAACCTTCGAGCTTGGAAAGGTCTTCGCGAACATCTCCGCGAGATCTCGTCCGCTGACGTTGGGCATCACGACATCTGTCAGCAGGAGATGGATGTGCTCGGCCGAGTTGGCCGCCAGGCGAATCGCGGCCTCGCCGTCCGCCGCTTCCAGCACACGGTATCCATAGCGTTCGAGCATTCGGCGCGTCACCGCTCGCACGGCCTCAACGTCTTCAACGACGAGGACGGTCTCCGTTCCCATGATGCTATCGCCCGCCACAGCTGCGACCTCTGAGACTGGCGCATCGACGCGCGGGAGATAGACCTTGAAGCACGTCCCGTGGTTCGGTTCAGAGTAGACCCAGATAAAGCCGCCGGACTGTTGCACGATCCCCTGCACGGTGGCCAGGCCGAGACCGGTCCCCTTGCCCACCTCTTTGGTCGTAAAAAACGGTTCGAAGATCCGCGCCTGGGTTGCCGCATCCATCCCCGTGCCCGTGTCGGTCACCGCGAGCATGACATACCGACCGGGGGCCGCCAGCGGACGCGCCTGCATGTACGTCTCGTCGAGATCCACGTTAGCCGTCTCGACCGTTAGCCGACCGCCGTTTGGCATCGCGTCGCGCGCATTCACGGCGAGGTTCATGATCACCTGCTCGAGCTGGCCAGGATCCACGCGCACCGTACCGGCGTCAGCTGCCAGCGTGCAGCGGAGTTGAATGTCCTCTCGCAGGACGCGAGCCAGCAGCCGCTCGATGCCGGTGACTGCCGCGTTGAGGTCGACGACTTTTGGCTCGAGCACTTGCTGGCGGCTGAACGCGAGCAGTTGCCGTGTGAGCTCGCTCGCGCCTTGGGCAGCCTTCCGGATCTGCCCGATGTCGTCACGGTTCGACGAATCCTTGGGGAGCTCCTCGAGCAATAGTTCACTGTAACTGAGGATTACGGTGAGCAAGTTATTGAAATCGTGAGCCACGCCGCCGGCGAGCCGGCCGATCGCCTCCATCTTCTGCGCTTGCACGAGTTGCGCCTCGAGTTGGCGCTGAGTCGTAATGTCGCGGACGAATGCCTCATAGAACTCGACGCGGCCGTCTTTATCGCGGCTCGCGCGCACGCTGAGCTGCACGCGAATGTGGGTGCCATCCTTCCGTTTCCAGGTGGCTTCCAGCTCATCGTAGACCCGATCGGTATACGTATCCCGTTCGACGAGCCGGCGACGCTCGTCCGGATCGGTGTATACGTCGCGTGCCATGTCCAGCGTGAGCAATTGCGCCGGTGAGCTGTAGCCGAGCATTCTCGCGAGCGCGGCGTTTGCAGAAACGAACCGCCCCGCTGGCGTAGACCGGTAGATACCGAGTGGCGCTTGCTCGACGAGCGCGCTATAGGTGGCTTCCGATACGCGCAGCGCCGCCTCGGTCTCACGGCGCGCCCTGCGTTCCCCGAACTCGCGCAGCTCGCGCCGGATGACCGGAATCAGTCGCTGCAAGTTACCCTTGGTGAGCGCATCCCCCGCGCCTGCTTCGAGCGCGCGCGCGGCGAGATCCTCGCCCATGGTGCCTGAAACGAAAATGAAAGGGATGTCCAAGCCGCGAGCCCGAAGGAGAGCGAGAGCCTCCGTGCCGCTGAACCCCGGCATGCTGTTATCACCGATGATGACATCCCACGTGCTACGGTCGAGGGCCGCTTCCAGAGTCGCCGCGTTATCCACCCGCTCGAACTCCAAGGCGAACCCCGCGCGCCTGAGCTCGTGTGCCAGTAGCTCAGCGTCATCTTCTGAATCCTCGACCATCAGCATGCGGAGCAGGTTGGTCATAGGTCGCTACATATAAGAATCCCTGTGACCCCAACATGTCTGTGATGTTCGCGACAAGCCGTCAGCATTTGCCTACTGTATTACATACCAATGACTTACGGGCCCCGTGGGGAGGGCGGGGCCCGATTCATGAGCAGCCAATACAGGCCGAGCTGCTGCGCCGCCTTGGTGAATTCCACGAAGTCGACCGGTTTGCGTACGTAGCTGTTGGCGCCCAGGCTGTAGCCGTCGATGACATCGCGCTCCTCGTCCGAGGAGGTCAGGATCACGACGGGCAGGAGCTTGGTGCGCTCCTCAGAGCGAATGCGCTGCAGCACCTCCATGCCATTGAGCTTGGGCAGTTTGAGGTCGAGCAGGACGACGGCCGGTAGATCGTCCGCCGGCGAGCGGCCCTGCTTGCCGAAGAGATAATCGAGCGCCTGGACGCCGTCCTGCGCGACGACGACGTCGTTGGTGATGTTGTGACTCTTGAGCGCCCGCATCGTCAAGGTCACGTCGTCGGGGTTGTCCTCCACCAGCAGAATTTTTCCGGGGTTCACACGAGCCTCCCATTACAGCGTGAAGTAGAACGTCGCGCCCTGATCGACAATGCCTTCGGCCCAGATCCGGCCGCCGTGCCGGTTGATGATGCGCCGGACCGTCGCGAGCCCCACACCGGTGCCCTCGAACTCGGCGCTCGAGTGCAGGCGTTGGAACACGCCGAATAGCTTGTCGGCGTATTTCATGTCAAAGCCGGCGCCATTGTCCTTCACCACGAACACCCGGTCACCGTTTTCGTCCACCGCTGTAAATTCGACCCGCGGCTGCGGCTGTTTCCCCGTGTATTTCCAACCATTGCGCAGGAGATTGTCGAGCACGACACGCAGCAGCCGGGAATCCCCTTGCGCCTCGAGACCCGGGGCGATGGCGAATTCCACCTGGCGGTCCGGTGACGTCCGTTGGATATCGAGCACGATCTCCCGGGCCATGCCGCTTAAGTCCACGCGCTCGGTCCGCATTTCCGTCCGTGTAACACGGGCTAGCTTCAACAGATCGTCGATCAGCGTCGCCATGCGCTGGCTCGCGGCCCGGACGCGCTGAAGGGAATCCCGTCCCGCTTGGTCCAACTGCGCCGCGTAATCCTCCAGCAACACCTGGCTGAATCCGTCGATGCTGCGGAGCGGGGCGCGCAAGTCGTGCGAGACGGAGTACGCGAAGGCGTCGAGCTCGCTATTGGCTGCTTGGAGCTCCAGCGCGCGCCGCTCAAGCTCCTTGGTCCGCTCCGCGACGCGCTGCTCCAGCCGGGTCGCGTGCTGTTGTAGCTCCTGCTTCTGCTCCTCGATCCGGCCGAGCATCTGGTTGAAGGAGTCGGTCAGCGCGCCCAATTCGTCCTCGCCAAACTTCGGTGCCCGCAGGGAATAGTCCTGACGTGTCGAGGCCGCCGTCGCGGTTTCCGCAAGCGCGAGGATCGGCGCTGAGATGCGTCCTTGAAGCGCGGCGGCCAGCGCATAGGCGGCCAGCATCGCGATCGCGAGGACGACGATCGCGATGACGCCGGAGAGCCGGAGGGCATCTGACACGGCCTTCGTGTCCGACGCGATGTACAGGGTCCCCAGCCGCTGATTCTCTCCCTGTGCCACGGGCGTAAACCCCACGAGACGCCCGCCCTCGAACCGGTAGCCGTCCGGCTGGGGCGCCGCAGGGATGAGATCGGCGCTGGGAGCTGCTGGATAGGTCGCGAGTATCCGCCCGTTCCGGTCATAGAGCGCCGCGGCAACCATGTGTGGGTCGTACTTCAGGGCTCCCAGGATTTCTCTAGCGTCCGCCTCGTTCGCAAACGCCAGAGCGGCGGTGCTGTTGGCGGCAAGAATGCGGGACCGCGTGGCCAGCTGACTCCGTATCGTCTGGCGGAACGTGACGACCTCGTAGGTTACGAACGCGGCCGACGTCAAGAGGAGAACGAGACCGCTGATCAAGAGGAGGATCGCCGTCAGCTTCCGCTTGATTGGCCAGTCACGGATCGCCATGCTCACCGTTTTGGCGTTCTGACGACCTCGGCCACGCGCAGCAGCTTCGAGCTGATGGTCAGGTTGGCGGCCTCGGCCGCGTCGAGGTTGATCCTGATCCGGATGCGGTTCTTATCCGTAAAGAACTGAATGATCCCGCCCTGGCTCGCAAACTCATCCCCGTCGCTGACCGTGAGGACGGGCCGGTTCTTCACCGCGGAGAGAATCTCCGGGACCCGCTCACTCTCCGACCGGCTGATGAAGAGGATGTTGCATGCCTCGATGTCCGCGATCCGGCGATAGCGACGGACCTGGATCGATCGCGCGCCGAGACGTTCACCGCGGACGGTCTCGTCGAGGAACGTGCCGAACGGGTCGTCGCCGAGGATGCCGATCAGCAGTGGGGGGGGCGGCTGCGAATCCTGCGGCGCGCTGGGAGGCCAGTCGACAAACTGCACGAAATTGAACAGAAAGACGGCCTTCAGCTGATACTCGGACGTCCTCGGGCTCTCGCCCTGTACGAGCAGCAGCGAGGACATCAGGGCCATGATGGCTGTCAGAAGTGACACTGTGCCATCCCATACACGCCGCGTTGGATCTCCCGCCGGGCGGTCGGCGTACCGAACTCCGCGTGCCGGTTGTGTAACAGATTCTGGCCCACGATCGACAAGTCTAAAGCGGCCACCGGTTGCCAGGTGAATCGGGCATTCAGCTCGGCATAGGCCGGCAGTTGTTGGTTGGCGATCTTGCCGAGATACCGGAACATCCCATCCAATCTTAAGTGAGCCGGCAGGTCCAGTGAGGAATGCACGAACAACTGGCGATCGGGAGTGTGTGATTCCGCGGAGCCGCGGCTGGTATCGGTGCTTCCAGGATTCGGCCAGATGTGGACGCGCAGCTCCGTGTAACCCCCGCGCAACCGCCAGCGATCTGAAACGCGATATGTTGCGGCCAACTCCGCGCCATACGATTCGCCGTCCTGGCCGTTGGCGATGACGAGCGGAGTGGGGTTAGGCGGGTTGGTCTGCTCTATGCTGCGGAGCCCGTGATAGTGGCTGTAGAAGGTCGCGAGCGAGAGCAGCCACGGTCCGTTCTGATGGCGATATCCCGCTTCATAGGCCAGTTCTTCTTCTGAGTGGAAGTTCGGACTGAGCGTCCAGTTCAGGCGCCCACTCGGCTGGATCTCGAGTCCGGTGTAGTCGTTGTGCTCGATCTTCGTGCCAAGGATTACGTGGAGCCGCTCGGCGACGAGAGCGAGCTCATCCTGCACGAACGCGGTGAACCACTGGCGCGCGACGTGGGGCGGCAAGAAGGCCAGCCCAGGGGAATTCGCCACGCGGTCATTGATGAGCCGGTAGCCGACGCCCCAGACCACGTCGTGGCGCGCCAGCAGGGCGCGCTGTTGGAGATCGACGTCGTAGATGTCGAGATCTTCACCGAAGGTGCCCGGAATGTCCCGGTGCGTCCGGTCGTAGTACATCTGGGCCCCGACATCGGAATTCGCGGAGACCGTGTGCCCCCATTTCGCGATCAGGTTCTTCCCGCTGATGGCGATCTCGCCCCGGTTCACCTGGTTGCTCCGGCCGTCGTAAAGATCGCCCTGGAGGGTCAGGCGGTTGCTCGTCGACGCGTCCCAATCGATGCGAAACCCGCCCTGTCCCATGTGCCAGTCATCCGGGGCACCCTGACCATTGGGGAGCAGGGTCCGATCGCGAGCAAAGCCTTTACCGTAGATCCGATAGTTGGCGCGGGGGCCAAGTGTGCCGCCGTAGCGGGCTGTTCCAAACCCCTGCAGCTCTGTCCCGCCCCCACCCACCAGCGTGAGTCCCGGGGTGTCCTTCGCTTCCTTGGTGATGACGTTGATCACGCCATTGACTGCGTTCGCGCCCCACAGGGTCGCCCCTGGTCCGCTGATGACCTCGATCCGGTCAACATCCGAGAGAAGGACATCTTGCACGTCCCAAAAGACGCCCGAAAACAGCGGTGTGTAGACCGTCCGTCCATCAATGAGCACCAGCAGTTTGTTGGCGCTGGTGCTGTTGAAGCCGCGGGCGCTGATGGCCCACTCACGCGAATTGATCTGTGCGACCTGCAGATTCGCGGCGAGGCGGAGTGCCTCCGGTAGACTGGTGGCACCCGACTGACGAATGTCCTCTTGCGTAATCACCTGGATCGCCGAGGCTGTCTGGGCCAGTCGTTCGGCCCGTCGGGATACTGACGTCACCTCGATATTCATCAGCTGATCCAGTGTCAGCCGTTTCAGGGCTTGAAGCGAGTCACGCTGTTGCCCCAAAGCGGGGGATGCCGTAATGGTCAACGCGACGGCAAGGAGGAGCAGGGACGTCGGATGGCTTCTCGCGTTCATGCACCGTCTCCTGGCTGCGTCCACTTTAAGCATTCTCCTGCGAATCGACCTGTCAGCGTCTGCCTACGACGGGGTGGGACACATCATACGCGACGGCGGTGCATGCTCTTAGGGCGTTTTTGCTGCATCGAGGGTCGGGAATGCGGCAGGGAACTGCTAGGGCACTACGTATGCGACGAACGCGACCCGTCGCGGCACTGCAGCTCCGTCGATCGGGAGGATGTAGATGCTCGACGAGAGCCAGTCCTGCCCGGCTTCATGACTCAGGACCAGCAATGGACCGTCCGGTGAGATGCCGTGATCGTTGTTGACCTTGTCAGCGGCGCAGTTCGGAGCCTCGAAGTGACCATTCTCCGCGTAGACGGTTGTGATACGTCCGGATGGGACCTCAACCGTCCGACGTAAGCTGCGGATGGCGTCGCTTTGGGCGACCGCGCTCTGGAAGACGCATAACAGGAGAATGAGCGCCGCTTTCATGTACTGACCCGATTTCGGCCTGCTTCCTTGGCCCGATAGAGCGCCTTATCAGCCGCCTGCACAACCTGGTCGGGATTGGCGTTGCGGTGGTTCCGCTCCGCGACGCCGATGCTAACCGTGATGGTGATCGCGGGCCGCGTCTTGCGCCCCTTGTCGGCCTTGGCTTTGGCCACACGTGGGCGGAACCGCCGCCGCATGGTGAACCGGCTGGTCTCCACAGTCTCCCGCAACTCTTCCAGGTGGGGTAGGCATTCTTCGGCGCCTTTGCCCGCGAAAACGAGGGCGAACTCCTCACCGCCGTAGCGGTACGCGGTGCCGCCGCCCGACGCCTGGGCGAGCCGCGCGGCGACGAGTCTCAGCACGTGGTCGCCGGCGTCGTGGCCGTAGGTGTCGTTGAATCGCTTGAAGTGATCGACGTCCACCATCGCGACACTGAACTGACCACTCAGGCGCGGCAACGCCTCGTTGAGCGCCCGGCGCCCGGGCAGCTCCGTCAAGCCATCGCGATACGCCATCATATACGAGGCCTCGACGACCGCGACGACGAGAATCAGACCGGCGGTAGCCAGCCAGATTTCCTGGCCGGGGCCGGCGGCGGGCCATGAGAGTGCGGCAAAAACGGCCACCAATCCATAGACGTATCCGCGCACCGGCGACTGCGGTTCGCGGAACCACGCCATTACGAGCAAGGCTTCGATCGCGACGAACGCGATGATTGCAGGCTGCTGGACCGGCGTCCACGCCGTCAGCTTGGCCGGAAGCACGTGCGCCGTGAGGTACTTGAGGGATTCCTGAGGGAAGGTTTGTGCGAGAAAGACGACGATGATCACTTGCACCACCAGCAGAACCCAGCGCAGCAGGCCCGCGGGTGTTACCGTCCCGCGCTCGGGCAGCAAGGCGACGAGGGCGAGATTGATCGGCAGCAGAAACATGGAGGCGTGCAGCAACACGCGGTCGCGCGGCGCGGTGCCGCCACTGAGCAGCACATATTCGGTCAGCGCGAGCAGCGCGATCGCGAAAACGAGACGCGAGCGGTTGAAGCGCCAGCCCAGGAGCAGGGCCGCGGCAAGAACGGTAAAGGGGAAGACGTTTGCGAGGCCGGAAACGGTGCCGCGCAGCGCCGGAAGATCGAGGAGCAGCGCCGCACCGATGAGAATCGGGACTTCGGGAACGAGCAGAGAGAAGACGCGTTTCATCGGGCCAGTAACGGTACGTGTCGCGGCCGGAAGGTCAACTGCGGAGCGGGCGCGCCGGGTTGACCGAGATTACGCGGGGTGGCGATATTCACCGCCCCAGGGCGGTATCGTCTAGGGGACTAGGACGGAGCCCTCTCAAGGCTCAAACACGGGTTCGAATCCCGTTACCGCTATGTCGAGCCCCGCCTCCATCGTCTAACGGCTAGGACACCACTCTTTCAAGGTGGGAACAGGGGTTCGATTCCCCTTGGAGGCACTTCAGGCGGCGGGATACTCTCCCTGCACGACGCAGTTGCCGCCTGACTTCTTCGCAGCGTAAAGGGCCACGTCGGCGGTGGCCATCAGCTGAGTCCCCGAGCCTTGCACGACTTCGCGCGGCAGCTCGACCAACCCGCCGCTCACCGTGACCATCGTCGATCCGTCTTCGACCAGGTGCCGGCGCATGCGCGCGGCGACGATCAGCCCCGCGACGGCGTCGGTATCAGGCAGAATGATGGCGAACTCGTCGCCGCCGATGCGCGCGGCGATGTCGGTGCCGCGCAGGCCCTTCTGAATGGCCGCCGACACGCGGCTCAAGGCGCGGTCGCCTGCCTGGTGGCCCCAGCGGTCGTTGAGCGGCTTCAGCCGGTCGATGTCCACGAGCAGCAGGGACAACGTCACGCCGTAGCGCCGGCACCGGGCAATTTCGCGTTGTAGCGCGGCGTCGAAGTGATAGCGGTTGTACAGCCCGGTCAACGGATCCGTGATGGATCGGTGCTCGAGCTGCTCCAGCTCCTCGTGCTCCACGATCGTGGGTGCTACGAGGTCGCCGCTGATATTCAGCATGTAATCGACGGCCGCAACGACCGCGCCGACATTCCGCCCCAGCCGCGAGCCGAGGTCCCGGCGATGCGCTTCGATCGCCTGAGCGCGGTCCGCCGCCTCCCGCTCGCTGAAGCGTGCGTGCGGAAAGACGCGCTGTAAGGTCTGGGAGTGTTGCTCTTCCTTGCGCATCTCGTTACCAGCCAATCGCAAAGTTCAGGTTCAAGTTCAGGTTCACGGAGCCTCCAACAATGCATCGAGCCGATCGATTTCCGCGCGCGCCGACAGCCGTTGGAACGTCGCGCGTGCCCGCTGGGCCGCCGCTTTGCCTGCCGTTACATCACCACTGCGAATGAGGAGGTGCGCCAAGTCGCGCTCCGCGCTCGCCAGGAGCAGTGGGCGGCCATGCTGCGTGGCGCGATCGATCACGTCGCGCAGCATGGTTTCAGCGTCATTTGTCTTCTCCGTCAGCGCGAGCGCGCCGGCGAGAATGCGGAGGTCTTCCGCTTCGCGCACGGGGTCCTTGAGCTCGCGATGCACCGCGATCGCGCGCTCGACTTCCTGCTTCGCGAGCTCGCTCTCGCCGCGCGCCACGCGGACTTCGGCCAGTCCTGCAATTGCCTGGGCCGTCAGCTGCCGGTCGCCGAGCCGCTCGGCTTCCTGAATCGCCTGGTTGGCGATCTCGAGCGCCCGATCCAGCTGTCCCTGCGCCCGGCACACGATGCCAAGATTGTGGCGCGCTTCCGCGACGCCGCGGTGGAAGTGCGCCTGCTCGTAGGCGGCGATCGCGCGGGTGTACGCGATGACGGCCCGGCGGTAGTCGCCCTGCATGTTCGCGATGATGCCGAGATTGTTGGCGCAGCGCCCGACGGTGGCCATGTCGCTGTCGTCCGTGGCCTCCTCCTGGGCGCGCGAGAAGAAGTAGGTCGCTTCGTCGATGCCGCCGCGCTCCAGCGCGATGGCGCCGCAGACGTTCAAGGCACGGACTTCCATCATCCGGTCCTTGAGCGAGCGCGCCCGCAGCTGCGCGACCATCGCCCACTGCTGGCCAACCTCGAGACGGCCGAGGCGGCTGTGTGCGATGCCGTAGAGCAGGGTGAGCATGGCGGACTCTTCGAGCTCGTCGCGGGAGCGCTGCTCGAGGTACGTCAGGAGCTCGGCGTAGCGTCCGGCGTCGGCGTATTGCTGGGCGACGTGCACGGGCGCGAGGTTGCCGCGCAACCCGGCGGCCACCGACTCCTCCCACCCCTGCTCGGCCAGCTTGCGGATGTCGCTTTCGGCGCCGATCCGGCTGAAGATCGCCTTGGCGGCCTGGGCCGCACCGACCGCTTCCTGGAGCCGTCCCGCCTTGCGCAGCAGGAGGGCGAGATCGCGGGTCGCATCGGCTTGCAGCTGGAGACGTCCGTGCAGCTCGGCACGGCCCATGACCTCGCGCAGCGCCTTCTCCGCCCGCTTCTCTTGGTTCTCCAGCGCCAGCACCAGCGCGGTGACACGGAGGTCCTCGGCTTCGCCGACGGGGTCGGGGAGGCGGCTACGGATTTCGCGGATGCGGTCGAGCTCGCGGCGCGCCAAGTCCGGCTCGCTGCGGGCAACGCGAATCTCAGCCCGGCCACGCAACGTCGCGGCGAACAGCGCCTCGTCCCCGGCCGCCTCGGCGGTTCCGACCGCCTGATCGGCGACGGCGAGCGCTTTATCGAGTGCACCTTGCTCGCGATACGCGTTTGCCAGGTTGTTGTGGCACTCCGCGACGCCCACCTGCTGGCCGACACGGTGGAACGCGGCTGCGGCGATTTCCCACGAGGAAATCGCTTCGGCATGACGGCCACGCAAGTGACTGATGATGCCGAGGTTATTGGAGGCGCGACCGGTCGTGGCATGATCGCCGTCGCGGCTCGCCGCCATGAGCGCCTGCGTGCAGAAATCGGCGGATTCCGTCAGATGGCCGTTGACGAGGGCGAAGGCACCACGCGCGTTCAGCGCATGGCGCTCGACCGCGGGCTCGCCGAGCCGGCGGGCTTGCACCAATGCGAGCTCGAGCCACTGCAACGCTTGCTCGTGGCGGCCCAGCCGCGCCTGCGCGATGCCGTAGAGCAGCGCCAGGGTTGGCGAGTCGCTGAGCTCCGCGCGCTCGCGACCTCCGAGGAACTCGACTACGGCCGCGTGATGACCGGCTGCAGCGAGTGCTCGGGCTTTATCGATGACGGAAGCAATGGCTTCTAACGTAGGCGTCCCCTTGCCGTCAGACCGTTGTCCGCGTGAACCGTCGGGAGTCATCTGGAGACTCATGGCCTACCAGGAGACCGTCCAATCGAGCAATGTGATGTCTAAATCGATCGCGAAATCGCAGAAATGCGGCAAGGCGCTCGTGAACGAGTGATCATCGAGCGACTGCGACGCGGGGACTCGCGCCCACGCGTCGTTGCTCGATTCACGGTAGGCGAGCCCCAACAGCTGGTTCTCGATGCCCGTATCGAGGCTGTCGACGACGCCATCGCCGTTGAGATCGCCGAGGGCGCCGCCGTACCAGATCCGCAGCTGCGCGCGCTCACCGAACTGCAAGCCGGTGGGCTCGAGCGTCAGGCCGATTTTCGTGGTGTCGATGTTGACCGTAACGAGTACGGAATCGCCGACCGCGATGTCGCCCTGTCCCGGCGCGAATGTGGGGTCGGTGACCGTCAGCTGCATGAACGGATGCGTCAGCGTGTCGATGGCGCTTGAATAGTTGATCTGCACGCTGCGGGATTCACCACGGACGGCCCAGAACGACACCGAGTACGTATCGAGGCTGAGGGGAGGTGTCCGGAATCCTGGGCGTCCGTGCTGATTGGACTGGGGGGAGATCGCGGTGAACTGCGGCGCGACGTTCGCCGCCCACCGGACGAACTGCGGCACGTGGGGCGATCGCTGCAGCGCTGTGGGCTGATCCGTGCAGCGCACGACGGCGAGCGTCAGCGCCAGCACGATGAGGGAACGACGAACGAACATGTTTTCTCCGCGGGCTCCGAGTAGGGCGACTTGACGGCAGCGAGCGCAGGCGGCAGTTTTGGACCTGTTCAGGCCCGTGTGCCCCCTGTTACGACACCGAAAGTAGGCATTCTTTGGCACCTGTCAAGACCGAAAGTGGACCGAAGCGGGTCCCTGTGGGGGACCGGCTGGCGGTTCTCCTCGATGTTTTCAGCCCCTGGGACGGCATCTCCTTGAGCTATCGACAGTTCGCCGCGGCGCTCGGCGGCTCCGTAACTGAAGCTGCCATAAAGAAATGGCCGCATCGGAAGAAATTCCCGGCGGACGTGGCACGCTTGATCGTCACGAAGGCGAAAGAGCTTGGGATCCCTGACGTTAGCCTGGAGTGGGTCCTGTGGGGGGAAGGGAGCGGTCCCCAAAAGGGAACCAAAAAGGTCCCAGTTACGGAACTACAGCACCATCGCGAGCTCGCCAACGGCATCGCCGAGGCGCTACGCCTCGACCTGGCCCACAACGAATTCGGCCAGTGGTCGTCCGTCGAGGTTCAGCGAACCGTCATCTGGTCGCTCAAGGATTTGGCGCGGCGACTTTGGGTGCTGCGGTTTCCGATGAGTGAGACGTTCAAGCTGACGGATGAATGGGGCGCAAAGATCGGTTTGCCGAGTCGTTCTCTTGCTTCGACGGCGAGCCCTGATGAGTTTTCCGGGCCCGCGCCAAGCGGTGGCGGGGCGCCGGGCCGATAGCTCAACTGGCAGAGCAACTGACTCTTAATCAGTAGGTTCTCGGTTCGATTCCGAGTCGGCCCACTACCAAATCATCTGGAGGCTGTCTCTGATGCGCGTGTCCGTGCTCGCCTTCCCGCTGATCCCTCTCCTCGCGGCTGCCCAGCAGCCCGCGCCTCCCCTCCCGCCGCCGTTGCATGTGCAGGTCGACTCGGCGCACCGCCGCGTCCTGATCACGGGCGGTCCCTACCGCGTGCCCGTGAGCCCGGAAATGCCCGGGATGATGATGGACATGGCCGCCACCCCGGTGCAGAAGTTCGCGTTTCCGGTGGACGGCTGGCTCCAGGGTTTCCGCATTGACCTGTTCGATGATCACGGCCATGTGCTGTCTCACCGTCTGGTGCATCACCTGATCATGGTGAACTTCTCGCGCCGCCAGTTCCTCTACCCGGCTCTCGAGCGTCTGCTGGGCATCGCCGAGGAGAGCGACACCGGTGATGTACGCATCCCGCGCACCATCGGTGTGCCCATGCGGGCCGGTCAGGACCTGGGCGTGTACGCGATGTGGCACAACGACTCGGGGCCCGAGATTCCCGCCGCCTACTGGCGCATAGTGCTGTATATGGCAAACCCGAGCCTCAGGCCCCGGCCCATCGACGTGCTCCCCGCCTACATGGACGTGAACATCCAGACGAACCCGGAGGAGAACCGCTTCAACGTCCCCCCGGGTCACTTCGAGATCGGCTACGAGTTCAGCCCCCCGCTCTCGGGGCATCTCCTGGTGGTAACCGGTCACCTGCACGACTACGGCGTGCTGGTGAAGCTCGTCGATGCCGCGAGCGGCAAGACACTCGTGCAGGTCAACGCGAAGCGCGACTCCCTCGGGCACGTGCTGTCGATACCGCGCAAGGCGCTCGCGATCCGCGGCGAAGGCCTGCACCTCAAGGCCGGGCATCGCTACCGCGTGGTGGGGGTGTTCGAGAATCCCACTCGCGACACGTCGTACGGCGCGATGGCGCACATGGTCGGTCTGTTCGCCCCGGACCATTACCGGGAATGGCCCGCGCTCGACCCCGCCGATCCGTACTACCATCGGGACCTGGTCGCTATGCTCGTGAACGGGGCAACCGACTCGGTGATCGTCGGGGTCGGGGTGGGGGTGCCGACTCCGGAGCGGCGGCGGTGATCTCCCTAGCGCCGCGTCAGGCTCAGCCCCACCTGAAGGAAGCTCACGCGCGCGCTACTGGCCGCCTGTCCCCCGTTGTACTTCACGTCGCCGCCGACCACACCCACCGAATAATGGAAGAATGGCCCTACGAGCCAGTCTCGGCTGAACGGGTATTGATAGCCCACGCCCATCTGCGGCCCGATTCCCGATGACGTGATGACGACGGTCCCGTCGCTGGCGCGGTGCATGACGTAGGTGACGCCGCCCTTGAGGTAGAACCGGCGACGGGTGTTCGGATACCAGTAGGCGGCGGCGCCGACCGACATCAACGTCTGTCTGACTGTACCGTCGCGCTCGCGCCACGCGGCGAGCTCTCCCGCGATCCGCAGCACCCGACTCGTGCTCGCTCCGATTGCGGCAAAGGCCGAAATCCCCGCCGGACGATTGGCGGCGCAGATCGTGCAGGAAACGCGAGCCCAGCCGGGCGCCAGGCCGAAACCGTACCACAATCTGGAGGACCCGTCGCGCGACATCGGATCGCCGCGCTGGGCTATCGCGCCGCTCGTGCTGCCAAGCGCGACCGTCAATGCGAGCACGCCGATTCGCAGCATATCGCACTATAACTCAATCACACTGGCCCATTTGGGGGTGACCGCGGTCACGGCTGAGGCCACAGGACGCGGGCGAACGTGACAGCGAGGGGACGGTCGATGAAACAGGCACTTTCGTTACTCCTGCTGAGCGTGTTCGTCGTCGGATGCGAAACCTTCCCGGCGGCGCCCGACTACGGTCCCGCCACCGGCAATGCCGTGTCCTTCGGCATCTGGACGCCCGGGGCGCGCGATGACTGTACGGCGGCGCAACACGACGCCTACTCGGTCGTCGGCCCCGATCACAAGCGCTACCCGACGTGGCATCCGCCGATTGATCCGGTCACTGGCTGCTCCTTCGGCCACGATCACGGGCGCGATCCGCGTGGCTCGGCCCTATACCGGGAAGTCGGACCGATTCCCTTCGGATACGCGAACGAACAACTCGATGTCTACGATCCGCTGACGACACGTCACGAGGACCACTTCGGGCACAAGATCGAGTGGCAGAACAACGTGCCCATGCATTTCGGCAGCAACGCCGCGGACGCGATGTTCGACGTGCACTGCGACGTGCTGGTCAAGCTGCACCAGGGCACGCATTCCAAGGACGCGTTCACCAACAACCTGCACGAGCTGGTCTATCACATCCGCTGCACCGACGGGACCGAGATGCACATCACGATGCTCGCGGCGATCGGGACGCCGGGGCAGTTCACGCGCAGCTGCGACGGTGCCACGATCGCCGTGGGTCCAGCGACGCCAGCGAATTCGCCGGACGGTGGCGGACAGCGGATCATTGCGGATCGCACCTGCGTGGACCGGGACATCCTCGTGCCGGCGGGGCAGTTCTCCGATTTCGGCACGCTCCACGAAAGCTGGCAGACGTCGAACTCGGTTCGCCGTGAGGACGGCCATACGCTGGCGTTCTTCAATCCCTATTTCCAGGTGTCGCTGCCGAGCCGGTTCTACGACCCAGCGTTGCCGGGAATCGTCGGCCGGCCGATAGACGTGTGCTACGAAGTCACGCCGGCGGGAACCCGGGCGAGCGGAGGAGCGTGCGCTGCCTCGACGAGCAACGGGACGGTCCTCGTAATCACATTCGACGATCCGCGCTCGGTCTTTGACGGAACGGACCGGGTGGTGGACATCAACTCCAACTTCGTAAGCAACGCCGACGGCCCTGAGGTGTGGTTCACGGACCCGTTCGGAAAGCACGGGCAAACACAGCCGTTCCCTGGATCCATTCGGCAGTTCATCGCGCGGATGAGTAACGACCGCGGTGGGCTCGAGCTGAATGGTCCGACATTGGGCCGGGACCGCGAATACGGCGGGCCGCGCGTCCATGCACCGAACTGATAGACGCAGCAGACGCAGCTGGCGCAACAGGTCTACTTTTTTCGGGAAACCGTCCCGATCGCTTTGATCAAATCGCTCAAGTCGTAGGGCTTCGTCACCGACGGCTGCCCGCAGTTCTCCAGGAAGGACCGCGTTTCCCCGCGCGCCTGATCGCCAGTCACAAAAACAAAACGCTTCGCGATGAGCGGCCGGCCGTTCACCAACTGCTCGTACATCGCGCGACCACCGAGGCGCGGCATCTGGAGATCGGTGACGATGGCGTCGAACATGTTGTCCCGGTCGCCGAGGCGCTCCATCGCTTCGAGGCCGTTTTCGACCGCGACCACCTGATGACCTTCCCGCTCGAGCAGCAACACCATCGCCTGGCGGTTCACCGCGTCGTCGTCGACGACGAGAATCCGCATGCGCGGCAGGCTCTCCGCGGGCGTGGCGAGCGGCGTTTGGGCGCCAAGCAGACTGCGGGGCAGGGTGACCACCACTTCGGCGCCGGTGCTACCACCGCGCGGCCGTAGCCGGAGGCTTCCCCCCGCCGACTGCGCCAGCGCCCGGGCCAGCGCGAATTCGACCTCACCGCCGCCGCCTGACTGCGTAAACCGGAACGGTGACACAAGCCGCTGCTCGGCTTCGACCGCCAGCGGGGTGCCGGAATCCCAGAGGGAAACCACCACGGACGGACCAGTCGCGATTGCTTCCAGCCGCAGCTCGCGCGGCGGGTGAGCCGCGCGCAACCGGCGCAGTGAGAAGTCGAGCAGCTTCGTCAGCATCTCCGTGAGCTGGGCCATCGGGCACGCAACCATCGGCAGGTCACCAGGGACCGCGCGGATCATCTTGACGCCGAGCTCGCGGAAGGTCGACTCGCGCTCGGCAAGAACGCCGTTGATCACCACGGCCGCATCGCACGGTTCCGCCGCGCCGGCGGGATGTGCGGCGAGCTCGAGGAAGTGACTCGTGATTTCGGCGGCGCGGCGCACCTCGCCGTGCAACAGGACCAGCGCGCGGGCTCGTTCGGGATCGAGCGGGCTGCCGTGGAGCAGATCAGCCAGCGCCCCGATGGCGGCCAATCGGTTATTCAGCGCGTTGAGTACGTTGGCCGCCCCCTCATCGAGGACGACAGGTTTGACCTCAGATGGTGTAGGGCGAGCCTTGGGCGGAAGGGCCGCGCGCGCCGGGGGAGGCAGGCGGGCCTGCTGCTTCCATCTTCCGAGCAGGTACCCGATCAGCGCTCCCACAGCCGCGCCGAAGCCGAACGCAACCCATAGGCCCATGCGGGAAAACTATGCGCGGCGCGGGTTTGCGCGAGCAGCGCCGTATCACAGTGGGTGAGCGACTCCCATCACGGTAGTGCTTGATCATCGGGGGGAGCCTCCCTACGTTTCTTTGCCCGCCCTGGTGGTGGAACTGGTAGACACGCTGTCTTGAGGGGGCAGTGCCGCGAGGCGTCTCGGTTCGAATCCGAGCCAGGGCATCACTTCTCCGTACTCCAATTCACTCCGCGGTCGTGTTAGCCAAATCGTCTCGCGGCGCGTTCTCGCGCCTTGCGAGCCTCCTCTTCCCGGTTGCGCGGTGCGGCCTTGGTCGTGAGCGAATCGATCAGCCGTCGCGCGATCGCCGTCACGTCGTCCACCGCAGCGCTGAACGCCGCCTCATTGGCGTGCGACGGGTGCGTCGTGCCGCTCAGCTTCCGGACGAATTGCACCGCCGACGCGCGAATCTCATCGTCAGTGGCCGGCGGCGCGAAGTTCGCCAGCGTCTTGATATTTCTGCACATCGATCTCTCCAGTGTGAAACAGATGAAGAGATCAAATATACCCGGTGGCAATGCGCGTCCCGTGCCCGGGACGAACCCACCCTAAAGGGAGCACAGGCTTTAGCCTGTGAACCTAACTGGGCCTACCACAATAAGATTTGCGCTTGTCGATTTCCCCCGGTGTCATTCGTCGTGTGCATGGAGTGCAGAGACGAACCGGTCCATACCTCAGATGAGAAAGTGAGACTGCCATGCGGTTCCTCGTGATGGTCAAGGCCAACAAAGACTCTGAAGCGGGCGTGATGCCCGACGAGCGCATGCTCACGGAAATGGGGAAGTTCAACGACGAGCTGGTGAAGGCAGGAGTGATGCTCGCGGGCGAGGGGCTGCAGCCGTCGTCCAAGGGCACGCGCATCAGCTACTCAGGGAGCAAACGGACGGTTCGCGACGGGCCGTTCACGGAGACGAAGGAGCTGGTCGCAGGATTCTGGATTTGGCAGGTGAAGTCGCGGCAAGAAGCGCTGGAATGGGCCAAGCGCATTCCCTTTACCCAGGGCGAGGAAGTGGAGATCCGCCAGGTCTTCGAGGCTGATGATTTCGGCGAAGCATTCACGCCTGAGCTCCGCAAACAGGAAGAGCGGCAGCGGGCAGCGATAGAAAAGAACAAACAGCGCTCGGGGAAATGACCATGCGATTCATGACGATAGTGAAGACGCGCGAGAACGCCGAGCAGCCGTCGCCGGCGCTTATTCAGGCGATCGTGAAACTCGGCGAAGAAGCATCGAAGAAGGGCGTGATGGTCGAGATGGGGGGCCTGTTGCCGACCGCCGCGGGAGCGCGGGCGCGACTCGCCAACGGGAAGATCACGGTGACGGATGGGCCATTTTCCGAGGCCAAGGAAGTCATCGGTGGGTTTGCCGTCTACGATGTCGCGTCGAAGAAAGAGGCCATCGAGTGGACGCGGAAGTTCCTGGAGGCTCACATCGGACTCTGGAATCAGGAGCTGGAAGTGGAAGTGCGCCAGATGATGGATGCCCCCGAACAAGGCTGCTGAAGCGATCGATGCAGTCTGGCGGATCGAATCCGCCAGACTCATCGCCGGCCTGGCGCGGCTCGTCGGCGACGTCGGCATCGCGGAAGATCTCGCGCAGGACGCGCTCGTCATCGCGCTGGAGCAATGGCCGAAGACGGGCGTGCCGGAGAATCCGGGCGCGTGGCTCATGGCGACCGCGAAACATCGCGCCATCGACCTGCTGCGCCGCCGCAAGATGCAGGACCAGAAGCACGCGCACGTGGCCCGCGAGCTCGAAGCCAGGCAAGTCAGTCCCGAGCCCGACCTCGCGGCGGCGATCGATGATGACGTGGGTGATGATCTGCTGAGCCTCATCTTTACCGCGTGTCACCCGGTGCTTTCCACCGAGGCGCGCGTGGCCCTGACACTACGCCTCCTGGGCGGACTGACGACAGAAGAAATCGCGCGCGCCTTTCTAGTGCCCAAGGCGACGATTCAGCAACGGATCGTGCGGGCAAAGCGGACCCTCGCCGCGGCGCACGTGCCCTTCGAAGTTCCGCGCGGACCTGAGCTGACTGCGCGGCTTGGCTCGGTGCTCGAAGTCATCTATCTCATCTTCAATGAAGGTTACTCGGCGACAGCGGGTGAGGACTGGGTGCGGCCGGCCCTCTGCGAAGACGCGCTGCGGTTGGGCCGCATCCTCGCCGAGCTCGCGCCGACAGAGCCGGAGGTGCACGGCCTCGTCGCGCTGATGGAGATTCAGGCGTCGCGGATACGGGCGCGCGTGGGGCCGCAGGGTGAGGCGATCCTGTTGCTACAGCAGGACCGCGGCCGGTGGGATCATCTCTTGATTGGTCGAGGCCTTGCGGCACTGGAGCGTGTGGAAGCGCTGGGTGGCGCATATGGGATCTACGCGCTTCAGGCAGCCGTCGCCGCCTGTCATGCGCGAGCGCACACGCCCGACGAAACCGACTGGACCCGCATCGTCGCCTTGTATGACGCGCTCGGGCAATTGCTGCCGTCCCCGGTCGTGGAGCTCAATCGCGCGGTGGCGCTGGGGATGGCGTTCGGTCCGGCCGCCGGCCTCGAGGTGATCGATACGCTGCGAGCCGATCCCGCGCTCGAGGGTTATCATCTGCTGCCGAGCGTGCGCGGGGATCTGCTCGCGAAGCTCGGCCGTTTCGAGGAAGCCCGCGCGGAGCTCCAGCGCGCCGCAGCCCTTACCCAAAACGTCCGTGAGCGCGATCTGCTGCTCAAGCGATTGGAGGCCTTGTGAAAAAGGAGTGGGCGCCGCAGCTGCTCAGCGTGCTGAGGGTGGTGATCGCGTTTCTGTTCGTCCAGGTCGGCTCAGCCAAATGGTTCGCGTTCCCGGCGGCGATCCTGCCGGGCGGCGGTACGGCGCCGGTCGGCTCGTTGGTCTGGTTCGCCGGCGTCATCGAAGTGATCGGCGGGACGTTTTTTTTCTTCGGGCTGTTCACGCGACCGGTGGCGTTCATTCTCTCGGGCGAAATGGCCATCGCCTATTTCATCGGACATGCGGGACACGGCTTCTGGCCTCTCCTGAATCAGGGCGCACCAGCCGTGTTCTACTGCTTCACCTTCCTTTATTACTCGGCCGCCGGAGGCGGACCGTGGAGCCTCGATGCATACGTCGCGCGACAGAAGCACGTTGCTCCGGTCAGCTAGATGACGGACGTTGCGGCACCGGCGCAGCCTCGCTACGACCGGTCCATCGTCGAAGGCCCACTTCAGCAAGCCGTTTGGAAAATCGCTTGGCCGACGATGCTCACGAATGCCATTGGCGGCCTTCAGGGCATCGTCGATCACGTGCTCGTCGGCAATCTCGTGGGCTACAAGGCGAACGCCGCGATCGGTGTCAGCTGGCAGATCTTTCTCGTCGTCATCATTTTCATTTCATCGCTGTTCTCGGGAATGAGTGTGCTGGTGGCCCGCTTCGCCGGCGCCGGAGATGCGGAGAAGGTCGACCGTGTCGTGTACCAGGCGTTTCTCACCGCGATCGGGATCTCGCTCGGCATCATGGCGCCGCTCGGGTATTTCGCGACGCCGTGGTTGCTCGATGTCGTGAATGCCGCTCCGGCCGTGAAAGCCGAAGCGATGCCCTACCTGCGCATCTTGTTCGGATTCTCGAGTGGCATGTTGATCTTCTTCATGCTGGGCGGCGCGCTCCGCTCGGCGGGAGACGCGCGCACGCCGATGCAGCTGGGCATCGTGATGACCGTCGTGAACCTCGTGCTGAACGTGATGCTGATTCGCGGCCTCGGCCCGATTCCGGCGTTCGGCACGCGCGGCTCGGCGATGGGGACGTGCATCACATCAGGACTGATCGCCGTCTACGCGCTCTGGAAGTTGTGGAGTGGAGGATGGGTCGTGGCGTTCCCGAAAGGACGAGGACACGGCCCCGATTGGACCATCATCAAAGAGCTGTTCCGTTTCGGACTGCCGACCGGCATTCAGGGCATTGCGATGAACATCGGCGGCGTCTTGATGCTGTCGTTCATTGGCTCGTTGGCACAGAGCGCGGCCGCGCAAGGTGCATTCGCGGTCTCCTACACGGAGCTGTTTTCGCTCATCACGTGGACGTCGGTCGGTTTGATGGGATCGGCGGCCGCGGTGGCGGGGCAAAACCTCGGCGCCGGCCATCCGGATCGCTCGGCGCAAGCGGTTCATGTCGCGGCGCGCTACGGATTGTCGGTGGCGGCGTTCGTGGGACTGTTCTTCTTGTTCCTGCCACGGCAGTTGCTCGCCGTGTTCGGAATGCACGACCCGGTCGTCGTGAACATCGGTGTCCAACTTCTCCATGTGCTCAGCGTTTCCGGGTTGTTCGTCACCGTGGCGCTGTCCTACACGGGGGGGATGCAAGGGACCGGAGATACGAAGAGTCCGCTGTACATCTCGATGATCTCGCAGATCCTCGTGCCGCTCGGGATCTGTTTCGTAATCCAGCAAATGGGGAAGCTCGACGCGATCGACATCTGGCTCGCCATTCTCGCCGGGCATGTGACGCGTTGCGTGCTGAGCGTGCTGCGCTTCCGT
The DNA here is from genome assembly GCA_001915025.1 of Gemmatimonadetes bacterium 13_2_20CM_2_65_7. GTDB lineage: Bacteria > Gemmatimonadota > Gemmatimonadetes > Gemmatimonadales > GWC2-71-9 > 20CM-2-65-7. The sequence goes on along the minus strand of MNDR01000095.1, from coordinate 57,552 downwards.
CAGGGGAAGTGGCGCACCATTGCCGTGAGTATTGGGAGCAGCTAACCTGCGATTGCAAATGTGCAACGAGGATTGTCGCCTTCACCGCGCTCGCAGCATTCGGTCACGCTCGCACCGGTAATCTCTTCCACCAGCGCTTTCCCCAACTCGCAGACCTCCGGCGTTTCCGCTGACACTGCGGCCAGAGGACAGCCATGTCCGCGGAGTCGCCACCCTTCGCTTGTGCGCTGAATTTCAACGTCAGCGCCCAAGCCGCGGAACACTGCGGCGGCCGCTTGGACACGCTGCTTCACGTCGCCATCACGTGGTGCGCCCGCCGCCAGGCGACCGCCAATCGCCCGAAGCAGCTCAACCGTGCGCTCGCGTCCGTCGCGGCGTAGGCTCTCTTCCACAAGCGCCTGGAGCACCTGCGCGTAGGCCTTTGGGAACAACTCCTCCCCTTCGCGACTGAGGCCGTAGAGGCGGGCCGGTTTGCCACCGGTATCACGCATCGTCCCGACGTCCTCGACGAACCCGTCGCGTCGGAGCGCGGAGATGTGCAGGCGCACGGCGTTGTCCGTGAGTCCCAGCGCCTTGGCGAGGCCGGTGATCGTCTGACGGGAGCGGCGGAGCAGGCCGAGTAACTTGCTCTGCGTCTCGCCGGTCAACGTCGCGCGCGAGTTCGTCATGCCCCAAAATAGCCCTAAACCGTTGGATTGTCTAGTAATCACAGCAATTACTTGACAAAGTGGGATTAGATAGGCAGCTTCGCCAATACTGAACTCTCCAACCCCCTTTCCGGAGGTAGCGATGTCACGAGCTCGACTTCATGACATGTCTCTCATCGCCGTTCCGCTCGTGTTCGCCGCAGCGCTGCACGCGCAGGCGGTCCCACCAGCTCCGGCGGCTGCGCCCGATCTGTCTGATCCCGAAGTTGCCCATGTCGCCGTCACGGCGAACAACATCGATATCAACGCGGCGAAATTCGCGCAGACGCGCACGCACAATGCGGGCGTCAAACAGTTCGCGGCCACAATGATCACCGACCATACAGCCGTGAACGCGCAGGCGGCGGCGCTGGCGGGCAAGCTGGGAGTCACCCCAAAGGACAACGCCGTCAGCCAATCGCTGCAGACTGCGGCGGCCGATGCGCGCAAGAAGCTCGAGCCGCTGCACGGAGCCGCGTTCGACCGCGCCTACATGGACCGCGAGATCGCGTATCACCAGGCTGTCCTCGATGCGATCGACAAGGTGCTGATTCCGACGACCGACAACGCGGAGCTGAAGACGCTGCTGCAGAATGTGCGGCCCGCCGTGGCCACGCACCTCGAGCTTGCGAAAGCTCTTCGCGCGAGACTGAAGTGATCGGCCGTTTCGCCATCGTTCTGCCCCTCGCAGTGTTCGCTGCGGGGGGTGGAAGGTACGGGCCATCGCGCACACACATCATCGAAATCCATGGAATGGCATTTCATCCGGCGTCGCTGAACGTGAGCGTGGGGGACACGGTCGTCTGGATCAACCACGACATCGTGCCGCACACGGCCACGGGGAGCGGCCGTCGCAAGTGGGACAGCGGTCAGCTGCAACAGGGCGATTCCGGCCGTTACGTCCCGCGCCGCGCCGGTCGAGCGCCGTACACCTGCTCGCTGCACCCCACCATGAAGGGCCTGCTGATTATCGGAAGGGAGTGACCGTATGCGGTTCTCTTTCGCAGTTGTCGCCTGCCTCGGACTCGGTGTTCTCACAGTGGCTGCCTGGCATACCGTCGTACGCCCCGCGACCGCATTCGACCGCGTCATCGAAGCGAATGCCGATCGCATGATCGTCGACGGGCGACAGACTTTCCGCTTCGACACGTTCGGCGACGAGGCGTTCTGGGGCGATGCACTGCAGCTCCACAAGGCGATTGCCGGCGAACGCAATGGCGGCATCGGGCCCGGTGTGAGCCCCAAGACCGCATTGAGCGTCGGCCTCAAAGTCGATCTCGATGCGATTCCTGCTGCGCTCCAGGAGCAGCTCAAAGCTGGACAGGTGAATCTGGACGACCCGGCGACGACGCTCGCGCTGCTCAAGCTCAATGCAGTCGTCGGCGTCACGGGCTTCTTTAACGCTGATGGCACCATCAAGTCGATCGGCATTCAGTGCGCATTCTGCCACTCGAACGTGGACGATGTCTTTGCGCCCGGGATCGGACACCGACGGGACGGCTGGGCCAATCGCGACTTGAACGTTGGCGCGATCGTGTCGCTGTCGCCGAACCTTAGACCGTTTACGGACCTGCTCGGCGTCGACGTCGCGACGGTCAAGAAAGTGTTCGCGAGCTGGGGTCCGGGTCGCTTCGACGCCGAGCTGGACAAGGACGGCAGGGCATTCCGGCCTGACGGCAAACAGGCGGGCACGTTGATTCCGCCCGCCTTTGGCCTCGCGGGTGTGAACCTTCACACGTGGACGGGATTCGGCTCGGTGACGTATTGGAACGCGTACGTCGGCGCGACGGAGATGCATGGCTCGGGCACGTTTTTCGATGCGCGGCTCAGCCGGCGCGCTCAATACCCGGTCGCCGCGAAGAGCGGCTCTCATAACACACGCGGCACCCCGGACCGGCTGTCGCCAACGCTTGCCGCGCTGCACTTCTACCAGCTCTCGATCCCCGCGCCGACGCCTCCGGAAGGGTCGTTCGACCGGGCCGCGTTCGAGCGGGGAAAGATGCTGTTCGATGGCAAGGCGCGCTGCGCCACCTGTCATGTGCCGCCGCTGTTCACGGAGCCGGGCAACAACCTGCATGCGCCGGCGGAAGTCGGTGTCGACGCGTTCCAGGCCAGTCGTTCACCCACCGGGATGTACCGGACCGCGCCGCTCGCGGGCCTCTGGTCTCACCAAACGGGCGGCTTCTATCATGACGGCCGATTCGCTACACTGATCGACGTGGTCAACCACTACAACACGTTGCGAAGGTTGGGACTGACCGAGCGAGAGAAACTGGACCTCGTCGAGTACTTGAAGGGACTGTAACGTTGCCGCGAGCGTTTGACTATCTGATTGTCGGCGGCGGCATGACCGCCGCTGCCGCCGCCGACGCGATTCGTAAGTCCGATCCAAGCGGCACGATCGGCCTCATCTCCGCCGAACGGCATCCACCCTACGCGCGTCCCCCACTGTCCAAGGCTCTCTGGAAGGGTGAGCCGGAGTCCAGCATCTGGAAGGGAACGGACAAACTCGGCATCGATCTTCGTCTCGGGCGGCGCGCGACCGCGCTCGATCCACGTGCCAAGACCGTGACCGACGACAAGGGCGAGGGGATTTCCTACCGCAAGGTGTTGCTCGCTACTGGAGGCACGCCGCGACGCCTTCCGATCGACACCGACAAGATCATCTACTACCGGACGTTCGACGACTATCGGGAGCTGCGCGCGCTCGCGAACGACAAGAAGCGATTCGCCGTGCTCGGTGGGGGGTTCATCGGCTCCGAAGTCGCGGCGGCGCTGCGGCTCGTGGGTTGTGAGGTGGTGATGCTGGTCCCCGAGGACGGCATCGGCGCGCGCGTCTTTCCAACCGAGCTATCGCAGTTTCTCGTGAGCTATTACCGCGAACAGGGCGTGGACGTGCGGACAGGTCAGGCCTTGGCGAGTCTCTCGCGCGCGGGCAAAGAGCTGGTCTTGAAAACGACGCGCGGCGACGACGTTCGCGTGGATGCTGTCGTCGCCGGCATTGGCATCCAGCCCAACGTCGAGCTTGCCGTTCAGGCGGGCCTGCGCGTGGACAACGGGATCGTCGTGGATGAGCACCTGCAGACCAGTGCATCCGACGTCTTCGCAGCCGGCGACGTCGCCAACTTCTTCAACTCCGCGCTCGGCGCGCGGCTGCGCGTGGAGCATGAGGACAACGCCAATACGATGGGTGCGGCGGCGGGACGCGCGATGGCCGGAGACAAAACGCCTTACACACATCTGCCATTCTTTTATTCCGATCTGTTTGCACTGGGGTACGAGGCAGTCGGAGAGCTCGACCCGCGGCTCGAAACAATGAGCGATTGGAAAGAGCCGTTCCGCGAGGGCGTGATCTACTATCTCAAGGCCGGTCGCGTCCGCGGAGTGTTGCTCTGGAATACGTGGGGCCAAGTCGACGCCGCCCGCGCGTTGATCGCGGAGCAGGGCACGGTTCGCGCGCAGCAGCTCAAGGGACGTCTACCCGCGGCCGCCCCAGCGTAGTCACGGAATGCCGAGCAGCTTGTGCGTCTGAAGACTGAGCCGCCACTGGGGATGTGCCAGGCAATAGCGCAGCGCGAGCTCCGTGTTGCGCAGTCGGTCTGGTCCATCCATCGGCTGTAGCGAGAAGTGCCGGAAGTCGAGACTGGCAAACGCTTCCGGACGGGCACCTTCCTGGGGAAAGACGAGCTTAAGCTCATCGCCGGACCGCAGTGCGAGCTCGGCGCCTGCCTTGGGGCTCACGCAGATCCAATCGATGTCCGGCGGGGGGAGTAGCGTGCCGTTCGTTTCGATCGCTACCTCGAATCCCGCATCATGCAGTGCTGCAACCAGCGCCGCATCGAGCTGCAGCAGCGGTTCTCCCCCGGTACATACGACAAACGGGCGAGACCAGCCGTTTGCTGTCTTCGGCCACGCCGCCGAGACGGCATCCGCAAGCTCGCGCGCTGAGGCGAATCGCCCGCCGCCCGGTCCGTCGGTGCCGACGAAATCGGTATCACAGAACCCACAGGTCGCGGTGGCGCGGTCCGCTTCGCGTCCCGACCAGAGGTTGCAGCCCGCAAACCGCAGGAATACGGCCGGACGTCCTGCCTGCGCGCCTTCACCCTGGAGTGTGTAGTACAGCTCCTTGACCGCGTAGCTCACCGCGTGGCCGCCTCGGTCCGATACCGGATCGGGTCGACGAAACGTGCTTCCGCGAACCCCTTCAGGCGCAGCAGACACGCGTCGCAGCGCCCACACGCTTCTCCGCTGGGAGAAGGATCGTAGCAACTCGTCGTAAGTCCGTAGTCGACGCCGAGCGAGGTGCCAAGCGCCACGATCTCCTTCTTGGAGAGCGCGATGAGCGGTGTGTGAATGCGCAGCTGCTGGCGACCCTCGACGCCTGCCTTCGTGGCAAGATCGGCCAGATGCTGGAAGGCCGAGACGTATTCGGGCCGGCAATCGGGATAGCCGCTGTAGTCGAGCGCATTGACGCCGATGAAGATGTCGTGCGCGGCGAGGGTCTCAGACCAGGCGAGCGCGAACGCAAGAAAAATGGTGTTCCGCGCCGGTACATACGTGGCCGGAATGTCCTGACCCATCTCACTCGGCGTGCGATCCTTCGGCACGTCGATAGCGGCGCGCGTACGCTTCGAACCCTTCGCGCTGTGCAAGCGCCAGCGTCGTCGTCGAATCGATTCCGCCGCTGAGCAGCACGACGGCTTTCCGTTTACTGTTATGCATGACCGAAAGCTATCATCAGAGGGAACTGCGGCTGCCGCGGACCGGTCCGCTGCCCAGGCCCACGAATCCCGCCGAGGCGCGCGAGTACCTCAAGGCAGAAGCCTTCCCAGCCCCCGACGTGCAGGCGGTGACTCTGACGGCGACGGAGTTCACCGCGATCTGTCCCAAGACCGGCCAGCCGGACTTCGGCAGCGTGGTCATCGAGTACACGCCCGCGGAGCGTTGCATCGAATCGAAGGCGCTCAAGTTCTATCTCTGGTCGTATCGCGATGAAGGTGCCTTCTGCGAGAGCCTGGCCGCGCGGATCGCCGACGACATCGTCTACGCGATCGCACCCAAGGCTCTCCGCGTGCAAGTCAATCAGAATGTACGGGGCGGAATTTCGCTGTTCGCAGCTGCGGAACGGCGGGCCCGTTCCCACAGGCCGGGAACGCCGAGGCGCTGAGCTGTCTGTTCGAACGCCGCGGTGGGCCCGCGCCAGCGCAACTCTTCTAGGTCGTCGAATACAGGGGCGTCGGTCCGCAGCGTAGCGAGCCTGCGGAAGAGCAGCGCCCGCTCGCGATTCTCCTCGAGCGCCGCCGCAAGTCGGGCGGCGCCGCGCACCGCCACTCCCCATTCGGTTGCAATCTTCGGAATCGATTCCAGATGCGCGTACTTGCCCAGCACGACCGACGATGCTTTTTCGCCCCAGCCCGGCACTCCGGGAAATCCGTCCGCGGTATCGCCCACCAACGCGAGGTAGTCGGGGATCGAGGCCGGACCGACGCCGAAGCGCGCCACGACACCGCGCTCGTCGCGCAGCTCGCGCTTGCGGCGGTCGAACTGGACGATGCGGTCCCCGATCACGCACTGGCTCAGATCCTTGTCGGGCGTGCAGATGATGACTTGCTCGACCTCAGTCGATTGTGCGGCCCGAACGGCGGCCGACGCGAGCGCGTCGTCGGCCTCGAACTCCTCCATCGCCCAGACCATCACGCCCATGTCGCGCAGCGCGTCCTCGAGCGGATGGAATTGCGCGAGCAGGTCCGGCTCGACGCCTTCGCTGGTTTTATAGCCCGGCCAGAGATCATTGCGAAACGATTCAATGACGTGGTCGGTGGCCACACCGATGTGCGTCGCGCCTCCCTCGAGCATCCCGAGCACCGAGCTGAGCACGCCGACGATCGCGGCGACTTCGTGGCCATTAGCGTCGAGCTGTTTCGGCATCGCGTAGAAATGCCGGAACAGCTCGTAGGTGCCGTCCAGGAGGTGGACTTTCACGACCGCTACTTAAGAAAACTCGTCGCGCTTTCTCCACTTCCCTGCGGCTCGACGCGGCCGCCCAGGTACCTGGCAAAGAATGCCTCAGCGGCGGCAGTGAAGACGAGGTTGTTCTCAGGCCGCGCAAAGCCGTGTCCCTCGTCCGGAAACACGATGTAGACGACGTCGCGTCCGTTGTGCCGCATGGCCGTGACGATCTGATCGCTCTCGGCCTGCTTCACGCGCACATCGTTCGCGCCCTGGATGATCATCAGCGGCGCGCGGATTTGGTCTGCCTGGAAGAGCGGTGAGCGCGAGCGCAGGAACTCCGGCTCATCGAGCCGGCCGAGGCGTTTGGCGAACATGGCGCGGAATGTGGCCCAGTATGGCGGGATGCTCTCCATCAACGTGACGAGGTTCGACGGACCGAAGAGATCCACGCCGCAAGTGAAGACGTCCGGCGTGAACGCCACGCCGACGAGCGTGGCATAGCCGCCGTAACTGCCACCGAAAATGCAGACGCGTTTCGGATCGGCGTATCCCTGATGAATCGTCCAGTCCAGCCCGTCGAGCAGATCAGTATGCATCTTCCCGGCCCACTCGCGATCGCCCGCGTTCAAATACTTCTTTCCGTAACCGGTCGAGCCGCGGAAGTTGACCTGCAGCACGCCGTAGCCGCGGTTCGCAAGCCACTGGACGAAGGGATTGTACCCCCAGTCATCTCGACCCCACGGACCGCCGTGCGGGAACAGAATCAGCGGAAGATTCTTCGCCGGCCGGCCAGGTGGTAGCGTGAGGTACCCGTAGAGCGTCAAGCCATCGCGGGCTGTGAATGTGATCGGCTGCATCTTCGCGAGCGTGTACTGCTCCATCTTGGGGCGATTACTGAAGAGGAACGTCGCGCCCTTGGTGCCGCGGTTGTAGAGATAGAAATAGATTGGGCCATCCGAGACCACATAGCGCACGATCCAGCGCTGATCATCCGTGGTGCGGCTCTCCACGCTGAAATCGCCGTCGCGCACCTTCGCGAGCGCCTGGAAATCCGCGCGAATGGCCGGGTCGATCACCTGCCATTCAGTGCGCAGGCGATCGAATGAGACCGCCTGCAGCGCGTGCGTGCGCGGATGGGTCAGGATGCCGCTTACGTCGAACTGCGAATCGGCGGCGATGACCTTCGCGGGGCCGCCTTTGAGGTCGAGCTGGACGAGCCGAGCCGCGTTGGCATCGACGCTCGAGATGAGCCAGACGGCCTGATCGTCCGGGGTGAACGCCGCCACCCCGCCGAATGTCTCATCAGGGCCTTCGTGCCGGATCGTCTTCCAATGCCCGGAATCGTCGCGGACGCGAATCTCGTTGCCGCCATCCGGCAGCGAGGCCTGCGCCACGCGGACCCGGAAGGCGTTGTCGGCGGAGTATCCCGAGACGTCGCCCGGGTTCTCGGCGAGCAGCGTGAGCTGCCCCGTCGTGAGATCGAGCTTAAAGGCATCGTGGAACCGGCGATCGCGCCGATTCAGCGCGATCACCATTTCGTTCGGGCGGGAAGGATCCACGGCCAGGATCTGCGCCGCGACGCTGTCGAATGGCGTCAGATCCCGTGTCGACCGCGTCGTCACGTCCGTCTGGTAAACGCGCCAATTCTCGTCGCCGGCTTTGTCTTGCAGATAGAGCAGATGTTTGGAATCGCCCTGCCAGAAGTAAAAGCGGATGGGGCGCGTGCGGTCGCGCGTGATCGGCCGATCGTCGGTCTTGCCGACCGTGCGGACCCAGACGTTCAGGACGCCGCTGTCGGGGGCGAGGTAGGCGAGCAGTTGACCGTCCGGAGAGATCTGCGGCGCGGTGCGCTCGGGATTGTCGAACAGCACGCGCCGGGGAATAACCGGGGGATCCTGGGCGACGACGATGCCGCCGAACAAGCCCAACGAGACAACGGCAAGAATCAACGGACGCGTCCGCATTTGCAGCTCCCTGGAAGGACAGCAGGCAAGCATGCGCGCGAATACCTGCGTTGGCAATGCTGCTGCGGCGGAGCATCTTAGAGGCTCGGGGAGATTCATCATAAGGGGGAATTGTGCAGGCTCAAAACTATGATGCGATCGTGGTTGGCTCGGGAATTTCCGGCGGCTGGGCCGCGAAGGAGCTCACGGAGAAAGGACTCCGAGTCTTGCTGCTCGAGCGTGGCAAGAACATCGAGCACATCAAGGATTATGTGAATGCGACCAAGGCGCCGTGGGACTATCCCCATCGCGGCAGACGCACGAAGGCGATGGAGCTGGCCTACCCAGTGTTGAAACGCGACTATCCGCTGAACGAAACGAACCTCGATTGGTGGGCCTCCGACCAGGAGTCGCCCTACACCGAGGTGAAGCGGTTCGACTGGTACCGCGGTTACCACGTCGGCGGCCGCTCGCTGATGTGGGGTCGCCAGAGCTATCGCTGGAGCGACTTCGACTTCGAGGCGAACGCCAAAGACGGAATCGCGATCGATTGGCCGATTCGATACGCCGACATTGCGCCGTGGTACGATCATGTCGAACGGCACGCCGGCATCTCCGGATCGCGTGAACAGATGGCGCAGCTCCCGGACGGCCAGTTCCAGCCGGCGATGCCGCTCAACTGCGGCGAGGACCTGATCGCCGGACGGCTCCGGCAAAAGTTTGGCGGCCGGCGCCGGATCATCCCGGGCCGCACCGCGAACCTCACGCAACCACTGCCAGGACGCACGAAGTGCCAGTATCGCAACGCCTGCTGGCTGGGCTGTCCCTTCGGCGGGTACTTCAGCACCCAGTCCTCCACGTTGCCTGCGGCGGTGGCCACGGGCCGCTTGACGCTCAAGCCGTTCGCGATCGTCACGGAGGTCTTGTACGACCGCGACAAAAGCCGAGCGAAGGGTGTGCGCGTGCTCGACGCGGTCAGCATGCAGACCACCGACTACACGGCGCGCATCATCTTCCTCTGCGCGTCGACCTTGAATTCAACGTGGCTGCTGTTGCGATCCGCGACTGATGTGTGGCCCGGCGGCCTGGGGAGCAGCTCTGGAGAGCTGGGACACAATCTCATGGATCACCACTTCCGCGCCGGCGCGTCGGGCACGCTAGAGGAGCCACGTCTCGATCGCAAGTACTACTACGGCCGGCGGCCGACGGGATTTTACATCCCGCGTTACCGCAATCTGTTCGGCGACAAGCGCGTATACCTCCGTGGCTTCGGCTATCAGGGCGGCGCCAGTCGTCAGGGCTGGTCGCGCGCGGTCGCCGAGTTGGGGGTGGGCGCGGCGTTCAAGGATGAGATGGCCCAGCCCGGACCGTGGACGATCGGGGCCACCGCGTTCGGAGAAATGCTCCCCGACCATGCGAATCGGGTGACGATCGACTCATCCAAGAAGGACAAATGGGGCCTGCCTGTCCTCGCGATCGATTGCGCGACCGGTGAGAACGAGCACCTGATGCGCAAGGATATGATGAACGACATGGCGGAGACGCTCGAGGCGGCGGGTGTGAAACATGTGAGGACGTATGACAACGGCTACTTCCCCGGAATGGGGATCCACGAAATGGGAACGGCGCGGATGGGCCGGGATCCGAAGACGTCGGTGCTCAACGCGCACAATCAGGTGTGGGATGCGCCGAACGTCTTCGTGACCGACGGCTCGTGCATGGCATCGACGGCGTGTCCGAACCCTTCACTCACCTATATGGCGCTCACCGCGCGCGCGGCCGACTTCGCCGTGAGCGAGCTCAAGCGCAACAACCTCTAACCGTTCAGAGGAACCATGTCGGAACTGGAACAGACTCCCGTAATCGATCGGCGCGAAGCGATCCGGCGCGTCACCGTTCTCCTGGGCGGGGTCGCTCTCATCGGTGGCAGCGGGCTCCTCACGGCGTGCGAGAATGCGCAGCGCCGTGCCGCCACGTCGCAGGCGGGCGCGGGCACGTTTACCGCCACCGACATCGCCCTGCTCGACGAGGTCGCGGAGACGATTCTCCCCGAGACGAAGACTCCCGGCGCGAAGGCCGCTCACGTTGGCGCATTCATGGCGTTGATGGTGACCGACACGTATGAAGACCGCGATCAGCAGATCTTCCGCGACGGCATGAAACAGTTGAAGGACGCCTCGTTCATGGCGGCGACGCCCGATCAGCGCCTGGCGCTGCTCGAGCGACTCGACCGTGAGCAGAAGGCATACGGGGAGACGCACAGGGACGACACGCCACCGGCGGCGCCACACTACTTCCGCCAGATCAAGGAGCTCGCGTTGCTCGGCTACTTCACATCGGAAATCGGCTGCACCCAGGCGATGCGCTATCGGGAGACCCCGGGGCGGTTTGATCCGTGCGTGCCGTATACACCCGGCGAGACAGCCTGGGCGGGACATGCGTAGCCGCCTACAGGAGGGAAATCCCATGTCTGATTCCCGTTCCAACACCACCGATCGCCGCGGATTCGTCGGCGCGGTCGCGACCCTTGGCGCGGGGCTGGCCCTGGGCGCGGACGCTCGGATGCCGCGGTTATTCGTTGCCCAGCAGCCCTCGGATGGCTGGCTTGATCATCTCAAGGGGAAGCACCGGCAGCTGTTCGACGTCCCGGAACCGGAGGGCGGTACCGCGCTGCGCCACCTGCGCAACTATCTCGATGCCTGGCGCAATGCTTTCGGCGTCGAAGAACGGGATGTCAGCGTCGTCGTGACGCTGTACGCGCGGACCACGCCGCTCGGACTCCAGGACGCGATGTGGGAGAAGTACCAGCTCGGCGCCGCCCTGAGCCTAACGGATCCCACGACGAACGCGCCCTTGGTCCGCAACTGGTTCGCCCACCCCAAGCCCGGCGACCCCGTCGCCGACGGCGAACCCGATACGTCGATGGAAGCCCTCCAGAAGCGCGGCGTGGTATTCGCGCTGTGCAACAATGCGCTGACGCGTTGGGCGGGGCGGCTCGCGAAGAGCGGGATGGGGGGGGGCGCCGCCGCGGACGTGCATGCCGATTTGGTGGCGCACGCACTACCGGGTGTGGTCATCGTTCCAGACGTGCTGGTCACGATGACCAAGGCGCACGAACGAGGCTTTGGGTACGTGCGGTCCTAACGGGGCGTGACTATGCCGACGGCGTCGTGGTATATTCGCGAGCGCCCATGAAACTCTCATTCGTCAGACTCGTCGCTACGCTGCTTTTGAGCGGCCAGATGTTGCCGGCTGGCTTGCCGCTGTTATGTGATCAAGTCCCACGAGCGACGCCGGCGAATTGCGAACAACAGATGGCGACTCACGCGTCGGGGCCGGTCGTCGATGCGACGACCCACGGTAACCCGTGCGCCAATTCAGCGCTCTGCGCCGCCACGACGACCGCCGTTGTTGCACTTGGCGAACCTGTTCCCCTTTCCGCCAGAGAATCTCATCTCGTAGCCTTCGGCCTCCCGACGTTCGTTCCGGCCGATCCGCACCCGCCGCTCCCTCCACCGCCCCAAGCCTAGCCTCTCCCAGGAGTCGTGTGTCCTGACGCGTCGCGCCTAACGCCCGCGTCGGACCGGCCACTTTGCCGGGATTGTTGGATGGAGAGAGGCATGAACATCCGTCGATTTGTCTGGCTCGCCGTGCTCGTGTGCTCGGCGACGCCGGTATTGGCTCAGCAACGCGATTCGCTCCTCGACGCATTGGTGCAGGAGGCGCTCGCCCAGAATCCCACTGTCGCTCAGCGGCAGGCCGCCGCTCGTGCCGCGATGCTCCGGATCCGTTCCGCGGGCGCGCTGCCCGATCCGATGCTCACCGCCGGCGTGATGGATCTGGTGCTACCCCGCTTCGCCTTCAACCAGAGCGACTTCACCGAGCTAGATGCCGAGCTGAGTCAGAACTTTCCGTGGCCGGGCAGCCTCGGCGCGCGGGCAGGAGCGGCCAAGGCCACCGCCGCCGGGGCGCAGGCAGAAGAGCAGGCGACTCGCCGCGAGATCACCGCCATGATGGCCGACGCCTATTACCGCCTACAATACGCCGTGTCAGCTCTGGCGAGTCTCCGCCACCAACTGACGCTGCTCGATGCAGCGGTGCAGATCAGCACGATACGATACGGCACAGGCGTGGCGCCGCAGAGTGATCCACTCCAGGCGAAGCTCTCGCGCGATCGCCTGCAGTTGGAAGCGCTCTCGGCGGAGAGCGATCGGGTGAGTGCGCTCGCGGCGGTGAACGCACTGCGGAACCATTCCGCAAATGACCCATTGCCAGTCGCTCCGATAGATGCCGCTGCTGTACGGGCCGGGGCCACGCCACCACCGTCGCCCGATTCGCTGGTCGCCGCCGCCCTGGCTACGCATCCACGGCTCGCCGCGCGGCACGCTGCGCTCGATGAAGCCGCGCGCATGATCCAAGTCGAGCGTCTGGGAGGACGGCCCGACTTCACACTCATGCTGCGATACGGATACCGGCCTCGCTCATTCAACTTCAACCCTCCGGACTTCTTCTCGGCCTCCGTCGGGGTTCGGCTGCCGCTCTGGGCCGGGCGCAAACAGCATCCGCTGACCGATGCAGCCCGGGCAGAATATGTGGCGGCCAGCGCGGAGTTGCGCGACACGGAGTTGCAGCTCGGACGCGACGTCACGGAAACGGCGGCGCGCGTCGCCGCCGCGCAGCAGCGACTTGCGCTTCTCGTGGACCATGTGGTTCCGGCGGCACAAGGCACGGTCGAGTCGGTGTTGCGCAGCTATCAAGTGGGTCGGGCCGAGTTTCTCACGCTGCTCTCGGTCGAAGATGCCCGCTATCGAGCCGAGCTCGAAGCAGCCGAGGTGGCCGCCTACTACCAGACTCAACTCGTCAGGCTGCGGCAGTTGACCGCAAGGGAGTCCCAGCCGTGAAATACATAATCATCGCGCTAATGGGTGGTCTGCTCGCGTTGGGCGCTTGCCGCAAGAAGAACACCTCGGACCAATCCATGGCCGACATGCCAGGCATGACGGGCGCGTCGCAGCCGGCCGATACGAGTGGCGTGTCCGTCGATCGGAGCGAGGCAGCGCGCCTCGGCATCAGGTTCGCGCGGGCGACCGACCGACCCATCACAACCTCCGTGCGCGCCGTGGGCGTGCTCAAGTACGCCGAGCCGCGGCAGGCCTATGTCAACGCGCGCGTCAACGGCTGGGTGGAGAAGCTGTACGCCGATTACGTCGGCAAGAGCGTGACCGCGGGAGAGCCCTTGCTCGCGCTCTACTCGCCCGATCTCGTGAGCGCGCAAGAGGAATACCTGCTCGCCCGGCGGCTCAAGGACGATACCCTGGCCGCGAGCGCCCGTCGCCGGCTCGCGCTGTGGGACATTGCGGATGACCAGATTGACAGTCTCGAAGCGCGGGGCTCGGTCACGCGGACGCTCACGCTGCGGGCACCGAGGGCAGGCGAGATCGTGGAGAAGAATGTCATCGAGGGTCAGGCGGTGCAGGCGGGGACCAATCTCTTTCTGATCGCCGACCGCAGCGAGCTGTGGGTGGACGTCGCGATCTTCGAACAGGATGCGGCGGCGGTGCAGGTGGGCACGCCGGCCATAATCATCGTCGACGCTCTCCCAGGCCGGACATTTCATGGCCGAGTCACGTTCATCTATCCCGAGCTCGACGAGAAGACACGCACACTCACGGCGCGCGTCGAAGTCGCCAACGCGGCAGGTGCGCTGCGGCCGGGAATGTACGCGACGGCGGAGCTTGCACGCGGTGGGCGACGCGCGGTCAGCGTCCCGCTCACGGCGGTGCTGCCCACCGGTACGAAAGACCTGGTGTTCGTCAATCGCGGTGACGGCCGCTTCATGCCGCGGGAAGTGCGCGTTGGCGCGCGTGGCGACTCACTCGTAGAAATCGTCCAAGGCCTCAAGGCGGGAGAGGAAGTCGTCGCGTCGGCCACGTACCTGCTCGATTCGGAGTCCAACCTCGCCGCCGCAATTCAGGGGCTGATGCTGCAGATGGGGATGGGCCTCAATATGGGCGGGATGGAAGCGGGGAAGGGGGAAGGGGGAAGGGGGAGGCGGCCATGATCCCGCACGTGATTGCGTGGGCGATCAAACGACGCGAGCTCGTCGCCCTCGGCGCGCTCTTCATCCTCGTCGCCGGCATATGGCTACTGCGTACGATGCCGGTGGACGCGATCCCCGATCTTTCCGATACGCAGGTGATCGTCTACAGCGACTACCCCGGGCAGGCACCACAGGTTGTCGAGGATCAGGTGACCTATCCGTTGCTCACGCAATTTCTGTCGGTCCCGCGAGTGAAGGCAGTGCGCGGGCAGTCGATGTTCAGCTCGTCGTTCGTGTACGTGATCTTCCAGGACGGGACGGATCTCTACTGGGCGCGCTCACGCGTGCTCGAGTACCTGAACGCGATCCAAAGTCGTCTGCCGGTCGCGGCCAAAACGCGCCTCGGCCCCGATGCCACCGGCGTCGGGTGGGTCTTCCAGTATGCGCTCGAAGGACCGGGGTATGGGCCGGACCGGCTGCGCTCGATTCAGGATTTCCAGGTCCGCTACGCGCTACAGTCCGTGCCCGGCGTGGCCGAGGTAGCGAGCCTCGGCGGCTATGTCCGTCAGTACCAGGTTCTCCTCGACCCGGCGCGACTGCTCGGGTACGGCGTCGAAGCCCGTCAGGTGGTTGAAGCAGTGCGAGGCGCGAACCAGGACGTCGGCGCGCGCACGGTAGAAGTGGCGGGCGCGGATTACGCGATTCGCGGACTCGGATATTTCCGCGGCGTCGAAGACATCGCGCAGGTAGCGGTCGGGGTGGGCACAGGGGGACGCCCGGTACGCGTTGGCGATGTTGCCCGCGTGACGATCGGTCCGGATCTGCGGCTCGGCATCGCGGAGCTGAACGGTCAGGGCGAGGCGGTGGGTGGCGTCGTCGTCATGCGCTACGGCGAAAATGCCCTGCGGGTGATCAACGCCGTGAAGCAACGGATTGCCGAGATCGCGCCCGCGCTGCCGGCGGGCGTGCGGATCGCTCCGACTTACGACCGCTCCGAGCTGATTCACGGGTCGATCAAGACGCTGTGGCGCACGTTGATCGAAGAATCGATCATCGTGGGACTCGTCTGCATCCTGTTCCTGCTTCACGCGCGCAGCGCCCTCGTCGCGCTGGCGACGTTGCCGCTCGGCATATTGATCGCGCTGGCCGTGATTCGCGGGCTCGGTCTGAACGCCAACATCATGAGTCTCGGCGGGATCGCGATTGCGATCGGCGCGATGATCGATGCGGCCATCGTGATGATCGAGAACTTGCACAAGCACATCGAGCATGAGCCCGAGCGCCCGCACTGGGAGCGCGTGCTCGCCGCGGCGCGGGAAGTCGGACCGGCGCTGTTCATGTCGCTGCTCATCATCACGCTGTCGTTCCTGCCGGTCTTCACGCTCGAGGACCAGGAAGGACGGTTGTTCCGACCGCTCGCACTCACCAAGACGTTCGCGATGGCGGCGGCTGCGCTGCTCTCCGTCACACTCATCCCGGTACTGATGGGTTGGTTCGTAAAGGGGAAGATCCGGGCCGAGGCGGACAATCCGGTCAATCGCTGGGCGATCCGGGTCTACCGACCGATCCTGCGCTGGGCGCTCGAGGCGCGGTGGCTCGTGTTGGGAGGAACAGCGGCGATTCTCGTTCTCACGCTGCTGCCGTTCGCCGGTCTCGGCAGTGAGTTCATGCCGCCCCTGAACGAGGGATCGTTGATGTATATGCCGAACACGCTGCCGGCCGTCTCCGTCACGACCCAGCGTCGGCTGCTGCACGTCGAGGACAGCATCCTCATGGCGTTCACGGAAGTCGCGTCCGTCTGGGGGAAGGCGGGTCGCGCGAATACGGCGACGGACTGGGCGCCGATGTCGATGGTCGAAACGGTCGTGAACCTCAAGCCCAGGTCCGAATGGCGGGCGGGAATGACGCAGGATCGCCTGATCGCGGAGATGGATCGGCGGCTGCGGCTCACGGGCGCGGTGAACACGTGGACGATGCCGATCAAGAATCGCACCGACATGCTGTCCACTGGCGTCCGCACGACGCTGGCCGTGAAGATCGTCGGGCCCGATCTCGCCACCATCCAGCGGATCGGGCAGGATATCGAGCGGGTCCTCGCTCCGCTGCCCGGCACCGCGAGCGTGTACGCCGAGCGATCGTTCGGCGGGCGCTACCTCGACATCCGGCCCGATGCGGACGCCCTCGCCCGCTACGGTCTCACGACGGGCGACGCGCAGCAGATCATCAGCCTGGCGCTCGGCGGCGAGGAGATCACAACCACCGTCGAAGGGCGGGAGCGCTACCCCGTAGCTGTCCGCTATGCGCCGGACTTCCGCAACGATCCGGGGGAGATCGCGCGAATTCTGGTGGGCAAACCGGATGGAGCACAGGTGCCGCTCGGCCAAGTTGCCGATATCCGCTTCAGTCCGGGCGCGGCCATGATCCGCAGTGAGGCCGGCTATTTGTACGATCAGGTCTCGATCGATGTGCGCGGCCGGGATGTAGGAGGCTACGTGGCCGAAGCCCGAGCGCTGGTCGATCGCGAAGTCAGTCTCCCGACAGGCTATTGGCTGCGGTGGAGCGGGGAGTATGAAGCACTCGCGCGCGTTAAGGCCCGCCTCCAGGTCGTTGTGCCGCTCACGCTAGCGATCATCGCCCTTCTACTATATCTGACCTTCGGCACGGTCGGCGAGACGGCGATCGTGATGCTGTCGCTGCCATTCGCCCTGGTCGGTGGCGTGTGGATCATGTGGCTGCTGGGCTACAACCTTTCGATCGCGGTGGCAGTCGGATTCATCGCGCTCGCGGGCGTCGCGGCCGAGACGGGCGTGGTCATGTTGGTGTACCTCGATCACGCCTGGAAGGACATCGCGCAGGACGGGCGACATCCCACGCTCACCGAGCTCGTCGGCGCGATCGAGCACGGCGCAGTGAATCGCGTGCGACCAAAGTTGATGACGGTGCTCGCGATCATGCTCGGCCTCGTGCCGGCGCTGTGGAGTCAGGGCACGGGGGCAGATGTCATGAAGCGGATCGCCGCGCCGATGGTGGGAGGGATGATCACATCCACGGTGCTGACGCTGGTCGTGATTCCGGTGCTGTATTTCCTGTGGCGACGCCGCGGAATTGAGCAGCGATGAACCACGCACACTCTCATCATCAAGGGCACGAAGGCAGCATGGTGGACGATTTCCGGCGCCGCTTTTGGATCTCGCTGGCGCTGACTATTCCGGTGCTGGCGACGTCTGAAACGGTCCAACATCTCCTCGGGCTCCGTGGAGTCCTGGCGTTTCCGGGCGCGCGCTACGTGGAGTTTGGCTTCGCATCGGCCGTCTATTTCTATGGTGGTTGGCCGTTCCTAACCGGCCTCGTCGCCGAGCTGCGAAAGAAGTTGCCGGGCATGATGACGCTCGTCGGTCTCGCGATCAGCGTGGCGTATCTCTACAGCGCGGCGGTCGTCTTCGGCCTCAGCGGAGCGGTGTTCTTCTGGGAAACCGCGACGCTCATCGACATCATGCTGCTGGGTCACTGGATCGAGATGCGTTCCGTGCTGGGCGCTTCGCGGGCTCTCGAGGAGCTCGTGCGATTGCTTCCCGCCGAGGCGCACCGGCTGCGCCCCGACGGATCAACCGAGGACGTCCCTGTTACGGAGCTTCGCCAGGAAGACCTGGTGCTGGTTAAACCCGGCGAGAGGATTCCCGCGGACGGCGCGATCACCGCGGGCCGGACGACCGTCAACCAGGCATTGCTGACGGGCGAGTCGCAGCCCGTGGAGAAGGGTCCCGGAGACGCGGTGCTCGGCGGGGCGGTAAACGGGGAAGCGGCAATTACGCTGCGCATCACTCGCACCGGCGCTGAGACGTACCTCGCGCAGGTGATCGAGTTGGTGCGCCGCGCCCAGCAGACCCGCTCGCGCACGCAAGACCTCGCCAATCGTGCGGCGATGTGGCTCACCGTGATCGCGATTGCCGCCGGCGTGACGACGCTGATCGCGTGGCTCGCGGGCGGACGCAGCTTCGATTTCGCGCTCGAGCGGATGGTGACGGTCATGGTGATCACGTGTCCTCACGCCCTCGGCCTCGCGGTCCCGCTCGTCGTCGCGGTTTCGACTGCGATCTCGGCGCGGAACGGGCTGCTGATCCGCGATCGCGCGGCGTTCGAGCGGGCGCGCGCCCTCGACGCCGTCGTCTTCGACAAGACGGGCACGCTCACCGAGGGGCGATTCGGCGTTACGGATGTGATCTCTCTGGACGGCCGCAGTGAGTCCGACATCTTGCGACTCGCCGCCGCACTCGAGAGCCGCTCTGAACACCCCATCGCGGCGGGCATTGTGCGCGCCGCAACGGAACGAGGGATCAGCTATCCGTCGGCGTCCGAAGTCAACGCAATTCCGGGAAAAGGTGCACGGGGAATAGTGGAAGGCGTGGAGGTGAAAGTCGTCAGCCCGGGATTCTTGAAGGACCGCAATCAGACTGTGAGTGACGCACGCGTGGCGCGCGTTGCGGAGCAGGGGAAGACAGTCGTGTACGTACTACTGGACTCAAAAGTGGTCGGGGCCATTGCGCTCGCCGATATCATCCGTCCCGAGTCTCGCGAGGCGCTACAGCGGCTGAAGCAGATGGGCATCCGGGCGATGATGCTTACCGGCGACTCCCAGGCAGTGGCGCGGTGGGTCGCGCAGGAGTTGGGACTCGACGAGTATTTCGCGGAAGTGCTGCCCGTTCAAAAGGCCGCGCGGATTCGAGAAGTCAAAGCGCGTGGCTTCACAGTTGCGATGGTAGGCGATGGCGTGAACGATGCGCCAGCGCTGGTCGAAGCTGATGTGGGCATCGCGATCGGCGCGGGCACCGACGTCGCGATCGAATCCGCTGATATCGTGCTCGTCCGGTCCGATCCGCGCGATGTACCGGCGATCGTCGGCCTAGCGCGCGCGACGTACCGCAAGATCGTACAGAATCTGTGGTGGGCCACGGGCTACAACGCCGTGGCCGTCCCACTCGCAGCCGGCGTGCTCTATCGAGCGACAGGCATTTTGCTGTCGCCTGCCCTTGGGGCGGTGTTCATGTCGGTCTCGACCGTGATCGTCGCCGTGAACGCCCAGCTCCTAGGACGACGACAACGTTCCGCACGCACACGACCATGATGGGCCTCGGCCGCGAAGCGGCACTGCGACAAGGGATCACGCTCGAGGGCGTGACCGTGGGCTACAACGCTCTTGAGGGACTTGTCGCGATCGGCGCCGGTATCGCCGCTGGGTCGGTGGCCCTGACGGGATTTGGAATCGATTCGGTGATCGAGGTAACCAGCGGGGCCTTATTATGGTGGCGGCTTCGGGCTGAACTCGGCTTGGCGCCCTTGGGGCCGACCGTGGAGCGCCGCGCGGCGCGCGGGGCGGGTCTTTTGCTGCTCGCGCTCGGCGTCTACATCCTTTTGCACGCTGTCGGGGTCCTGGTGACGGGTAGCCACCCCGAATCGAGTCCGATCGGGATCGGCCTCACGGTCGTCTCCTTGATCGTGATGCCGCTCCTCGCCCGAGGAAAGCTTCGCGTTGCGGCCAGCCTCGGGAGCCGGGCGCTGCGGGCGGACGCGCACGAGACCATCGTCTGCGCTTGGCTCTCCGCGACGACGCTTCTCGGTCTAGGCTTGAACGCGGTCCTCGGATGGTGGTGGGCCGACCCAGCCGCCGCGTTGGCGATGCTGCCGTTGATCGTGCGCGAGGGGGCGGAGGCATGGCGAGGAGAGGCTAGCGAAGGCGAGGACTGAAGAGGCACTGAAGTACCGCCTTGGAAAGGACATTGTGCCGTTCTCATGGCGCAATGCGGTGAACGATCTTCACCACGAATGCGCCGTTCAACGGCCGAGCGAGCGATCGTACCGTTGGGAAGCGGTAGGTGGCCGCCCGATTGGTCGTGTACCCCGAATTCCAGACCAGGAAAACGTCGTCCCCGATCTGGGGAATCCAATGGAATCGCAGGTTGAAGTCCGCCCGCTGGAACCCGCCGGCGGGCAGCCGCGCAGCCGTGCGGGACAGGTCGGCGCTGGCAATGACGTGTCCTCCGCCGCGCCACGTGCCCTGCAGCTCCACGTCCGCACTGCGGCCGCTGTAAAACGTGCCCCAGTTCACAAACGCGCCGAAGCTGAGGGGCCGGCCCGGTGACATGAAGTACTGCAGCTCGTAGCGCGACCACCAGTATCGGCCGGGTGGGATCTTCACTTGCCGAAAGATGTCAAAGGTGTCGGTCGGCGCGTCCAGGAAACGCTGGAAATTCACTTCGAAGCGGTCCCCATTCTCCCGGTCACCTCCGAGGAATCGCCACTCAAACCATGCGGTCTGCCAGTCGCCCGAGCGGCCGAGCGATCCGGTGCTGTTGGCGATGATATCCCATTCGGGGATGAACTTGAAATCGAGCTGGCGGATGCCGAGCGCGTGGGGTCGGGGCATAAAGTTGGTGTGACCCGTGGTCTCCCAGATGCCGGTGCGACGCACGAAACCCAGCGCCGGCGTGAACCCCGGATCGATCCGATACAGCGACACGAAGTTATCGAAGAGGTCGTTGGGGTTGTCCGTGGAGATGCGCCACGCGAGGGGTACTCCGGATACGCCGGGGGTCCGGCTCCCGCCGATATAGGACCGCGCGAACAGGTCGTGCTGCACTCGAAGCACCGCGTCGTTGGCCCGGTCGGCGCCGCCGGTCTGAGCGTCGAGCAGCCCGAGGCGCCACGGCCCGACGCGCCCGGTCACGCGCCCCCCCGCGATGATAGGAACGGCGGCGCCTGATGTGTCGAGCCCAATCCGTCTCGAGTAAAGCACCTGCACTCGGTTCGGCGTCCCGAAATCGAATAGCCCACTCGATTCCAAGAAAAACTCGCGCTTCTCGGGAAAGAAGAAAGGAAAGCGGGTCAGGTTAATCACTTGTTGATCGACCTCGACCTGGGCGAAATCGGTGCTGGCAGTGAGATCGGCCGTGACCGTCGGCGTCACCGGGACCTTCATATCGAGGCCGGCCTTGCCCCCCAAAGACCCATCCCCGATCTTCGCGCCGGCGCTGTCGTGTTCCGACGCCGTGGCTCGTGTCAGAACATACGGGTACGCCTCGACATCGCGGACCCGATTGAGGGCGCCCAGCTCGGTCAGCTCGCCTTCATGCAGCAGTTGGTACAGCCCCTCGGCGCGGCCCCAAGAGCGCCACAGGTCCTGCTCGTTCTTGCGCCGGATGAAGCGGCGCACGTTGAACCCGAAGCGCAGGTCGCCCCCCCGATGGAAGCGGAGTGTGCGGAACGGGATTCGGAACTCAGCGGTCCAGCCCGCGGAATCTCGCGTGACGACCACGTCCCAGATGCCGTTCCAGTCTTGGTTGAGATTGTCGATCCCGACGAGCTGGGCGTCCCACATCGCGCCGTTCGGATTGGTGCCGAAGACGAAGGCCCCGCGGCGGTCGTGAAAGCTGTCGATCAGCAGCTGGACGTTGTCGTCACTCGACAAGTCTGCGTCACGCCGCAGTTCGCTCGCCCGCACGTGCCGCATGTCACCGTCGTACGCGCGCACCGCGACGTACAGCGCCGCGGCGTCCCGCAACACCTTGACCACGGTACGCTCACTCGCGGGAGCGCCCGCCGCGGGCTCGCGCTGCCGGAACTCGGTGATCGAGTCCGCACCGGCCCAGGCAGGGCCGCCCAAGCGACCATCGAGGGAGATCGGGCCGGTCGCGGTGACGACGTGGAGGCTCTGCTGTGCCGCTGTTTGGACCGGTACCAACAATGCCAGCGTGAGCAAGGCCTGCAACCTCTCAGTGCCCCGCATCGACTGCCGCCCTGAGTCCGCGGAGCACGTCGGGGAGCGGGCCGTCGGCCCAGAAGTGGATGTAGTCCAAGTGGGGGGAGTCACCGATCATGTGGCTGTGCATCGCGGTCGCCGTGATCCCGTGCGCGGTGAGGGCGTCGAGCACAGCGGCGACGCTGGAGTCTCGGACCGCGAAGTCGCCCGTGGCGACGGCGCGCGAGGGGCTCACCATCTGCACATTAACGGGCGACCCGTAGGCGAGAGCCGGGGTCATCGTGCGGCCGCCCATGGTGACTGTCCCCGAGACCAGAACGAACCCCACTTGAACGACGTTGCCGCGCGCTGTGCCGTGACGTCCCAGCGCTTCGAAAACGGCGGCGGTGTCGATCGTCAGGGGGACAGGTGGCGCGGCTGCGACAGGTCGCGGCGTTCCGGTTCGGGTCAGGGCCCGATCCAGCCGGGTCGCCAGATCGAGCGCGTTTCCGTGGCCGAGGATGTGGACGTAAATGATCTCCGGCTGTTCCCCAACGATATGATTGTGGATTGCGCTCACCCCGATGCGCTGATGCGCCAACTCGGTGAGGACCGGGCCCAGCTCCGCGGCCGTGAGAACAAGGTCACCCATCATCGTCGCATCGTTGGGCTCGCCGCTGAACCCGGCCCAAGCGCCAAGCGCGAGCGCCGGCGCGACCGTCACATCCCCGATCCGGACGGTGAGGTCGCGGCGGGGGAGGTTATAGCGAACGTAACCGGCGACAGTCGTGGGCGATGTTCCGAGAATACGGCCGACGGAATCCCAGGCAGTGGTCGACGCCTGTTGCCCGAACACCGGGCTCGCTCCCGCAGCGACGAGGCACAGGCATAGAGTTCCCTTCAGAACCTGCTTCATGGACGCACTCCTTTGTTGGTGAACGACTGGTACAGGTTGTCGAATACGGCCGCTCCGCGACGGAGCCGCGTGGCGTCAGCGGCGTGCTTCCGGGCGATTCCCGCGAGCAAGCGCTCGACACCGGTAGCCTCGGCGCGGCCGAACTTCGCGTCCTTGCAGTCGATGTCGTGCACGATCTCGCTGGTGGCTCGCAGCGCGGGGTCGCGCAGCCGAAACCGTCGGACGAGCGTCTCGAAGGTGCAGCGGTCGCCCTCGTGCGTGTACTCTGCTTCGAACATGTCGAAGCGCAGCTCCCCCTTGCGGGGCGAGTAGCCTTCGGGAGCCACGAACTTGAACCGGGCCCCGGGGTCGATGCAGCGCTTGATCAGCCACGCACTGGCGATGCGATCCACGAACACGCCCCGGCGCGTGACCCAGGTCCGCCCGCGCATCCGCCCGGCTCGGCGGCCAGCACTGGCCCCGCGATCATCGGGCGGTTCGGTCCGGCGCGCGCGTGCCTCGAGGCGCGCGACGACCCGCTCTGCCGCTTGTCGGTTGGGAGCGCGGAAATAGTCGATCGCTGCGACCTCAGCCAACCTGTGATTGAGACGCGCCCCTTCGGTGGGGGCCACCTTGCGCGCTAGGGATTTCGCATCGCGCGCGATGGCCGCGTAATCCGCGGCGCGGGCTTTGTGGAACAATCCTTCGACGTCGCGGTCGCTCAGGCCGTCCACAAAATCCCCGCGACACACTGACCCCTCACCACCGCCCGCCTCGATCTCCTCCAGCAGCCAGCGAAAGTCTTCGACTGCCTGATCGTTGTACGGGAGGACCCACACCGAGTTCTTGACCGGCACCGCGCCGATGCGCTGCAGCCTGCGCCACACCTTCACCCGGAAGTAGTCGGGCTTCGGCGGAATCTGGTGGAACAGCAGCAGCCAACGTCCGGTTGTGCCGTTCACGACATCAGGCGGAGGCGGGGACGCGCTGCGGGTTCCAGGTATGACGCTCCCCCTTGGCGTGTTGTAGCCACGCGTAGAGCGCGTCGTAGATGACGAACCCGCGCGCGAGCAGCTCGTGATCATCCGGGAACAGTTGCGACAGGCCCAGGGAGATGGCGAGCAAGCCTGCCGCCTGCGGGGCAAGGTCCAGACGATCCGTGTCCGCCCCGCGGACGATAACCGCCAGCTCGTGCAAGGCCGGATCCGTCAGGCGGTACTTCTGCAGGAAGGCGTCGAAGCTGCACAAAGGCCCGTCGTGAGAAAGCTCCACGCCTTCGACATCGTACGGGATCGCCTTGAGGTCCGCGGCACGCGGGCGGACCTCCGCAGGTGGTGCAAAGAGAAACTCCGCCTGCGGGTCGATGAATCGCGTCACCAGCCACGGGCATGCGACGCGATCGATCTTCGGACGCTCACGAGTAATCCATCGCATGGGAACCTCGCAGCTGGATGGCATGCACCGTGGTGGACTATAACAACTGTATCATCGATCGTTCGAGCGGGCTAGGGCATCAGTTCATTGGATGCGGACCGTGAAGCGGACGGATACGAACGAACAGCATTACCCCGACTGGTGTGCGTGACCCATAGAAGGAGTCAAGCGCGGGAGGGAGCGCGTTCAGACTACCTTGAAATCCGACCCCCACCGTCGCGTTCGACGAGCGAACGATCTCGCGAATGTATCCGACCGAAAACGCGGTGACCGTGAACGCGGCATCAGGCATGAAGCCCCCGGGTCCCGTCGGCAATGCCAGCTCCTCGGCCGTTTTCTGAACCACCCGAGACGTCCAAAGATCGTATTGCTACGATCCAATACCGCCTCACTCTCCGCCAGGGCGGAATGCGTGGTTCTTCCCGAGCGACGGTTGGCGCCCCAGATGATCGATGACGCGATCTGACCCTCCGTGCCCAGTTTCCGACCGTGGAGGACAGATGCCGTGACCCGGTGTTCGGATTGCAATGGATGCAACGCTTCGGGACTCTTCAGAAAGCCGTACCCCGCTGAGACAACCCAGCTCGAATCCAGATGGGCCGTGAATCGTCCGGAGTACGAGTCGAAGCGGATACGATCGAACCCCCACCGCTCCTCATTTGGTTCGCGGCCGTTGAAGGCTGAGCCTTCCAGTTTCCAGTGTCGACCAAAAAGACCCGCGGTGAGCACGCCAAAACTGATGTGCGTCGCGTCCTGCCAATGGTGAGACAACGGCGCGGCGAGATTATCCATGGCGGATGGTCGGTGCATGAACGCAACGGGGCTGAGGGCCGGCTCGCCGGAAGGCGCGGCGTAGACCGTCACGCCGACACTGCGCGACAACACGCGCTCGTACATCATTGCCAATTCCATCCAGAAGTCGTGCGGATGTTGCCGATCGACGAGCGGCTGACCGCGGTAGGTCTCGCCGCTTTGCAGCAGCAGTGGATAGCCACGATTGGTGACGGTTGCGGGGTCGAGACTCAACATCGTTCTGGCCTGAAATCGGCCCCCGAGCAGATCGCGGCTCGCCATCAGCATGGCCCAATTGAGCGATCCGAATTGATCAGCGCCGCGCGGGCCGCCCTGCTTGTCGTACTGGACGAACCCAAACCCGTGCAGCATGAGTAGCCACGATCCCGACATAACGTGGCGTGCGGGGAGGGGCACCGCGTCCGGGATCCAGGTCGTGCCCGAACCCATCCGCTCCATCGAGACGCCCAACGGATCGATCATCATGATCGCCATCGGTTTCATTGGAGTCTGCTGTGGCATCTGGTGCTCCGGATGCTGCGCAGAGAGCATCGAGGGCAGGAGTGCGATCGCAAGGAAGTAGCGAAACATGTTGAGTCTCTTGTTAGAGCAAAGTCTCGAGCATCGCACTCGAGTGTGACTCCGTGCGATGCGTGAGCAACCAAGAACCGAGGCTTAGGCTCTAGGAGGCGGTGCTTCTGGAGCGGCGGTGCGAGAGGCGGTGGAGTCGAGTGGGGAGATGATGCGACGAGCGCTCACCGTGATGC
>MNDR01000095.1:0-31252 GCA_001915025.1 Gemmatimonadetes bacterium 13_2_20CM_2_65_7 | reverse complement strand
TCCGAGGTGCAGCACTAAAGCAGCAACAACCAAACCGCCGAGTCGCCGCGTCTTCACAGTTGGATTATAACCCGATCCGGCGGCCGGAGTACCGGGATGCAGGGCGTGGCTGTCGCGCGATGAGGCGTGGCCGAGGCGGTGATCTACTCGGGTCAGTTGCCGTTTCACGGACCACTAGGGAGTATTGGGGCGATGACGATCGAGATCATTCGCCGTCCGATGAGCCGCGCGCGCCTTGCCTCACTTGCCGAGGCACAGTTCGGTGATATGGTGAAAGCCGTTGTCGACGTGGAGCGGGGAGTGATGGCCATCGGTGGCGAGCTGCAGGCCGATGAGGAAGCGGCACTGATGGAGGATGAGTCGGCGCAGGAGCATCTGTGGGGCATCAATCTATATCCCGCCGAAAAAGGGGAGGCGTGGATGGAGTTCGACGCGATGATCAACGTGCGTCCTTCTCAGGGGAACCGATCGAGAAATGTCGAGGATAGCACGCTCCGGGATCGTATCCGCCGGATTGTCGGCGTGCTAGTGGAAGGCTGAGGGCTGGGATGACGATCCACGTCGGACTTGCAGCTGGACGCTGGGCAGCGCTTTCGCTCGTCGAGCAGCTCGCCAATGTGGGGGCTGAGGTCGACCGTGCCGTCGCTGCGTGGGAGGCACAGCGGCCCGACCGGTTCGATCGGGCCCTGGCGCGCGCCCTGGAGTTGTTCGATTTGACGGCGGGCGACGGCCGCTGGGGCGGGCCGCGTCGTCGGGAGATTCTCCGCGCGCGGGAGGAGTTCTGCCGGCTGTTCTTTGACGAAGAACGTCCTCCGGACGCGGTGCGCACGCTCAGGGACTACTTCCTGCGCTTGACGCTGTTGGCGCGACGGCGATCGGGGCGAACGTGGCGGCGGACCCCGGCGACCCGGGGCGGTCGAGTACGCGGTCGGCGTCCGGTGTGGGCAGGAGCCGCCCGATCCTAGCGACCCGCCGTATCTGGCCCGCGCGCGGCGATACTTGGGGGCGCTGGAATCGTGAGGGGCGGGTGCCGCGCTAGTACCAGATCGAACGGCACGCCGCTAAGTTAGGGACCGCGCCACCGTAGCTCAGTGGTAGAGCTCTCGATTCGTAATCGAGCGGTCGTCGGTTCAAATCCGACCGGTGGCTCTAAGCCTCTGCCGTCAGCGTCACCTTGAACCCCTTCGCCTTCAGACTGGCCGCGAGTCCGGTCTTCTCGACCGACTTCATGTAGGCCTCGTCCGGATCGATCACCTTCTTCTCCACGAGCTCGAGCAGGGCGTCGTTCAACGTCAGCATGCCGAGCTTCTTGCTGGTCTGGATGATCGACGTTATCTGGAACGTCTTGCCCTCGCGGATCAGGTTCGAGATCGCCGGCGTGGTCAGCAGGATCTCGCGCGCGGCGACGCGTCCTCCAGCGATCTTCTTGCACAACGTCTGCGAAATCACGCCTTTCAGCGACTCCGACAGCATCACGCGGATCTGCGCCTGCCGGTCGGCGGGGAACTGATCGATCATCCGGTCGACCGTCGAGGCGGCCGTCGTGGTGTGCAAGGTCCCGAACACCAGGTGCCCCGTCTCCGCGGTCTCGATGGCGATGGCGATCGTCTCGAGGTCGCGCATCTCGCCGACGAGCACGATATCGGGATCTTCCCGCAGCGCGGCACGCAACGCCATCTTGAAGCTATCGGTGTGCACGTGCACCTGGCGCTGCGTGATGAGACACTTCTTGTTCTCGTGCACGAACTCGATCGGATCCTCGATCGTGATGATATGATCGGTGCGCGTGCGGTTGATGAGGTCGACCAGCGCGCACAGCGTCGTGGACTTCCCCGATCCCGTGGGTCCCGTGACGAGCACCAGCCCTTTGGTCAGATAACAGAGGCGCTGCACCTCATCGGTCAGGCCCATCTCTTCGACCGTCACGACTTTGGCAGGAATCACGCGGAACACAGCGACGGGGCCCTTCCGGTCCCGCG
Source organism: Gemmatimonadetes bacterium 13_2_20CM_2_65_7 (assembly GCA_001915025.1). Lineage (GTDB taxonomy): Bacteria > Gemmatimonadota > Gemmatimonadetes > Gemmatimonadales > GWC2-71-9 > 20CM-2-65-7. The sequence continues at coordinate 29,273 of MNDR01000095.1, read as the reverse complement.
CGGCGTTCACGCGGAAGCGCGCGACGCCGGTGATTTCGTAGGCGAAATCGGTGTCGCCCGTCTCCTTCCACTCGCCGCGGTTGCGTTCCGGCATGATCGACAGAACCAGCAGCTCCAGATCGTTGACGCTCAACGCCGTGCCGTCCTGGCGCCGGATGTCGCCGTGCGTGCGGAACAATGGCGGTTCGCCAACGCGGAGGTGCAAGTCCGAGCTGCCGGACTGCACGAGGGCGCGCAGGAGTTTGCCCAGCCTCTGCTCGGCCGCCTTGTACTCCGACGACGCGAATTCGCTCGGGAGGGCACCCGGTGCCGCCGGAGTTTCTGCAGGCGGACTGTCCACCATGGGCGCGGCCGCGATCACCGAAGCCCGCGGCGGGCGCGGCGGCGGCGCGGCGGGCTTGGCGGCCGGCCGCACGGCCGTGACCTCGCCAACCTGTTCCTGCGAGGCTCGCCGGATCGCGGAGATGACCGCCGTCAGCCGGCCCGACTCGGGCACGATTCGCACGCGCACGAGACCCTTGCTGGCAGCGTAGTCGAACTCCGTCTCCGAGTGCTGGTCGATCTTGTCCGCCGCTTCCGGAGGCGCCACTTCGACCATCAGCGCGTAGATGTGCTGGTCGGTGAGAGGCTGCTTCGAGACTTTGCGCGGCTTGCCGTCCTTCACGAGCGTGACCGGCTCATCGGGCAGCAGATAGAGCTGGTCCGCGCGCTCCCGCAGCATCACATCCACGAAGGGGTCCAGCCGTGCCGGCATGAATCAGTCCTCAGGGCGCGCGAACAGCACGTGCGCGCGATTGACCAGGTGGATTTCGTCCGCGGTGCTGACGGCGAAAAACGGCTCGCCCGTCGCGTTCAGATAGTCGAGCAGTCTTGAATGGTGTTCCGGCAGCTCGATCGTGACCCATCCGCTCACGTGCGACCCGTCGGCGAGTGTGACCTCAAGCCGCCCTGTCCGCGCCGCGGACATTCGCGCCGGGTCTTCGGACGCGGTCGTGCGAGGAATGGTGAGCGTCACTGTCCGCGCTTTCGTGACGAGCAGGATCGCCGCTCCGTCGTTCTTCGGGCGGAACGGAAAGAATCCTTCGGCGCGATTCAGCATGTCGAGCGGGGTTTCCGGGCCGGCATGCTGCGGCACCCGCTCCATCACGTAGATCTCACCCTCGCGCCGGCCGCCCGCTGTCAACAGCAGCGTTGCGGGCACGGCGACGCGCGGCATGGAAAAGCCGCTGCTCACCGGCCCTTACACTGCACGGACAGGGGAGCGTGGTTGCCGCACGCAATCGTCTCGTTCATGCCGCTCGCGAGCGGCCCGCATGCGGTGCCGTGGGCTGTCTCCGTCGCTTCCGCCGCGGTATGACCGGCCGCCGTCGCGCAATTCGAGCGTCCCTGAAACTCCATGCAGACGGTGCACTCCTGGGTAGCCCCCGCGACGGACATATAAAGGAAGAGCGCGATGATCGCGATCACGACGGCAACGCTCACTAATGTCGAGCGCTTCATGAGCGAACACGGTGTAGCGCACCGGAAATTCGCGCCAGAGCCGGGCGCTTGCTAATGTGTAGGGGATGCCCCTCATCTCGATCGCGCTGATCGCGTTCAATCTGCTTGCGCTGGCGCTGATCATCGTCGCCGGCTCGGCGTGGCGGCGGCGCTATCGGGTAAGCTCGCTCGTCGGCTTTCTCGGCGCCGGGTTGTGCGTCACACTGGCGCTGCTGTGCGGCGCCATCACAGTCGGCATCCGCGGCTACCGCGCCCTCACGCAGGAGGTCGTCGCCGCGACCATCAAGACAGAGCCGATCGCGCCGCAGCGCTTCCGCGCGACGGTCACGCTGCCCGACGGCAGCCTGCACATGTTCGATCTCGCCGGCGATGCCGTGTACGTCGATGCGCACGTGCTCAAATGGCGGCCGTTGGCGACCATGCTAGGTTTGCAGACAGCCTACGAGCTCGATCGCATCGCGGGACGTTATCACACACTGAACGATGAGCAGAACCGCGAGCGCACGGTGTATTCGCTGGCGGCGTCCAAGCCGTTCGACGCGTTCGATCTCGCGCACCGCTACTGGGTGCTGCGACCCTTCGTCGATGCCGAATACGGCTCCGCCACGTTTACCGGGGGGGGCGCAACCTCACAGAACGGCGGTACCTACGAGGTCCGCGTCTCCACCACCGGACTCCTGGTGAGGCCGGTCCAGCCTAGGTAACCTTCTCGCCGTGGCGGACAAGAAACCCAAGACGAACTATTCGAACGCCTGGCGCGAAGCGCGGCAGCTCATCTGGCAACATCGGAGTCGCCTCGCGATCGGTGTGCTGTTGATGCTGGTCAGCAGGCTCGCCGGGCTCGTACTGCCGTGGTCGTCGCGCTATCTCATCGACCAGGTCGTGGGACAGAAACGCGCTGACCTGCTCGGTGTGATCGCGGCGGCGGTTGGCGTGGCGGCGATTGTCCAGGCGATAGCCTCGTTCGGGCTGTCGCAGATCCTCGGGGTCGCCGCCCAACGCGCCATCACGGACATGCGGAAGTCCATACAGGCTTTCGTGTTGCGATTGCCCATCGCGTATTTCGACTCGACCAAGACCGGGATCCTCATCTCGCGCATCATGACCGATGCTGAGGGCGTCCGGAATCTGGTGGGCACCGGGCTGGTGCAGCTCGTCGGGGGACTCGTCACCGCCACGATCGCGTTGGGCGTGCTGTTCTGGTTGAACTGGAAACTGACGACGATGTCGATTCTCATCCTCGCGCTGTTCGGCGGCGGGATGGCGTATGCGTTCGCCAAACTGCGCCCGCTGTTCCGCGAGCGTGGCAAGATCAACGCCGAGGTCACCGGCCGGCTCGCCGAGACGTTGGGAGGGATTCGCATCGTGAAAGCGTACCGGTCGGAGCGCGGCGAGCGACTGGTGTTCGCGCGCGGCGCGCACCGGCTGTTCCGCAATGTTGCGACGACCATGACGGGCGTCTCGGGCGTCGGCGCCTTCGCTCAGGTCGTGATCGGAGCGATCGCGGTCGTCATGATTCTCATCGGCGGACGCTCGGTCCTCGCACAATCCATGACGTTGGGGCAGTTCGTCCAATACGTCTTTTTCGTGGGACTCGTCGCGCTGCCCCTGATCAACATCGCGTCCATCGGCACGCAAATCACCGAAGCATTCGCGGGGCTCGACCGGATTTATGAGCTGCGCCGCATGACCACCGAGGACGCCGAAGACGGGAAGCGGGCGCCGCTCGGCGCGGTGCGCGGCGACGTGGCGTTCGATCACGTGACCTTCGCGTACAAACCGGGCGTGCCTGTCCTCAAGGACGTGTCGTTTCGCGCGCCCCCGGGGTCGACGACGGCACTCGTCGGGTCGTCCGGATCCGGCAAGAGCACATTGATCGGTCTCGTGCTCGCATTCAATCGGCCGGAGCAGGGACGCGTGCTCGTGGACGGCCGCGACCTGGCGTCCGTGCCGCTCGCCGATTATCGCACGCAGCTCGGCGTGGTGTTGCAGGACAACTTCCTGTTCGACGGCACGATCGCCGAGAACATCGCGTTCGCCCGGCCGCACGCGTCGCGGCAGGAGATCGAGGAAGTGGCGCGCATCGCGCACTGTGACGAGTTCATCGAGCAGTTCGACGAGAAGTACGACACGGTCGTCGGCGAGCGCGGCGTGAAGCTGTCCGGCGGCCAGCGCCAGCGCATCTCGATCGCCCGGGCGATTCTCGCCGATCCGCGGATCCTGGTGCTCGACGAAGCGACCTCGAGTCTCGATTCCGAGAGCGAAGCCAAGATCCAGGACGGGTTACGCGCGTTGCGCCACGGCCGGACGACGTTCGTGATCGCGCACCGCCTATCGACGATTCGTAGCGCGAATCAGATCCTGGTGCTCGAGGGCGGCAGAATCGTGGAGCGGGGGACGCACGAAGAGTTGCTGGTAGCTAACGGGCGCTACCGCCAGCTGTATGACAAGCAGTACAACTTCGAGCGGGATCGGTTCATCAACCCTGGAGAGGACTTCACGCCGGAGCCGGTGGAAGAGGGCATCGCCGTGCCGCCGGTGACACCACCTACTCGTCTGTAACGTCCCGCGGTTGACCACGGCTGCGTCCGGCGCTATATCGGACGCCTTCGTCGCGAGGACAGGGTCAACGCTGTGACGCATGCCTTTGCCGCGCTTTCCGCAGTTCTTCTGGCCACACAAAACCCGGCCATGGATTCCATGCTAACGTTGGCCGGCGTCGCCGGATCCGATTCCATCTTAGTCGAGCGTGTGCGCCAACATCCGAATGGCGCGCGTGGCGTGTTCTTCCAGCTCCGCGCAGCCGGTCGTACCGAAGACTCAGCCGGCGGCGTGGCGCTCGCTGCCGCCGAGCGCATTGCCGGTGCGATCGCGGTCGCGTGGAGCGATTCGTTCTACGTGCGCGAGGCAATCCGCTTCCGGGAGCTCACGCCGGCCCAGCGCCGAGCGATCTTTTCCGCAGACAGCATCGCTGACGCGGGGCGTGCCGCCGTCGAGAACGACATCGCGCTCGCAATGCACGCGTGGCATGAGGCGCTGCGTCGCTACGAGACGTTGGGCGACAGCGCAGGGATGGTCGACGGACTGAATCTGCTGGCGATCGGATTCAAGAACACCGAGGAGAGCGACAGCATCCTGCTCTGCCTCCGGCGAGCGCGGGAGGTGGCGGCGCGCATTGGTGATCAGCGCGGCTTGGCACGAACGCTCGGAGAAATGGGGAACTTCTACCGTCGTCACAATGACCTGTCGAAGTCCGCCGACCTGTTGCATCAGGCCATGCAGCTCTTCGAACGCATCGGAGACGCATCGGCCGTGACACAAACGCAAGGCAATCTGGGCGTGGTGTTTTGGTCGCAGGGCGATTTGCCCGGGGCGCGAGGTGCATTCGAGGCGATCTTGGCGGCCGCGCGTGCGAAGCGTGATAGCCAAACCATGGGCTGGATTCTCCATGATCTCGGTGGTGTGGCGGCGGAGGCCGGGGATTACGATGAGGCGGTCGCTCGCCTGCGCGAGGCGCTGGCGTTGTATCGCGCCGGTGGGGTCCTGCTCGACGCAGCGGATGAGCTCTTGGCGCTCGGCCAACTGGCCAATCGTCGTGGTGACTATCCGGCGGCGGTGGCCACTCTCTCTGAGGCGGCCGCGATCTGGCGTCGCAGCGGTCCGGGTGCCTACGGCAACGAGATCGACGCGCGTCTGGAGCTCGCGCAAACGCGATCCCTGATGGGAGACTTGCAGGGCGCTCGCGCCGAGTTGGCGCGTGGCAAGGTGGTCGCCGGTGCGCAACACGGGAACCAACGCCGGATCTCACTAGCGGGCTTGGCACTCGCCCGGGGCGACCTGGCACAAACGTTCAATCGCTTCGCCGAGGCCGAACACGAGTACGAGCTCGCAAAGCGACTCGCCTCCGGCAGCACTGATCGCGAGGTGACCGTGAGAAACCGCGCGGATCAGCAATTGGCTGCCGTGCTGTTTCGGCGTGGCAACTACGCCCGGGCCCAGCTTTCCGCGGAGCGCATCTTGCGTCGCAGCTCGGTTGATTTGCACAACAAGGCGCAGGCGCGCCTGCTGTTTGCGGAAGCCGCGTGGCGACGAGGAGACACGATCACGGCCCGGCGCGCGTTCACACAGGCGCTCGACACGCTGCGGGCTCTTGGCGCGGCGGTCGATGAGGCCGATGCGCTCGCGACGTTGGGAGGACTCGAAGCGCAAGCGGGGCGGACGGCGGTGGCAGAATCCCTCTATCGGCGCGGGCTTACGCGCCTGGCCAATCGGCCTGCTCCCGGAGTGGATTGGAAACTACATGCGGGCCTCGCCGCTTCGCTGCGGCGCCGGGGTGAGCTCGATGCGGCAGCGCGGGAGCTCGGCGTCGGCATTACGAGGGTCGAACGCGTCTCCGGAGTCCTGCCGCTCGATGAGCAGCGCGCCGCATTTCGCGCGGACAAGTGGACGCTGTACGTCGAGCTCGCTCTTGTGGAGCGGGAGCGAGGACGAACGGCAGCGGCGTTCGAAGCCAGCGAACGTCTCCGCGAGCGCCAAATGCTCGATCTGCTGGCGCGCGGTCGAGTGGCCAGCGGCGACTCGGCTGAGACGCTCGCGAGCCGGGAGCAGGACCTCCGCCGGAAGATCGTGGATCTGACGCAGCGGCTCGAATCGCCGCCCGACTCAACGGAGCTTCGCGATCCCCGTCAACCAAATCCGGCCGCGGAAGGGACGCGCGCTGCGCTCGCCCAGGCCGAGGAAGCGCACGGATCGTTGCTGCAGGAAATGCGCGCCGCCAATCCCGCGTATGCAGGATTGGTGCGTGGGGAGATCGCGCCGCCGGCAGCGGTTCAGTCAGCGCTGGGCCCGGATGAAGCGCTGCTCGAGTACCTCTTAGGCGATTCGACCGCGCTTGCGTTCGTTGTCACGGCGGACACGCTCGTCGCCCTGGACCTCCATCTCCCTCATGAGGCGCTTGCCGCACGGATCGATTTTGCACGGACGGCCCTCGCGAACCCTACGGGGAACGTGACTCGACGCGCCTGGCGCGCACCGATGCAGCGCCTGTATGAGCAGCTGATTGCCCCGGTCGAGGCGAGTGGCCTGCTGCGCGGCAAACGACGACTTCTGGTCGCGCCTCATGCCGAGCTGCATTACCTGCCGTTCGCGGCACTGGTGTCGCCGGCACCGGAAGAGCAGCTCCTCATCGAGCGCTACGTGGTTGAGTACGTGCCGTCGGCATCGGTGTGGCTGCGGTTGCGCGAGCGGCCGGCCCAGGCCGCGGGCGGGCGCGTATTGGCAATGGCGCCCCGGGCAGTTGCGCTGCCGGGTTCACAGACTGAGGTAGCGGCGATAGCCCGGGTGTACGGTGAATCCGCGCAGACTGTAGTGGGCCGCGCGGCGACGGAACACGCATTTCGGCTGCTCGCGCCCGCCGAACACATCGTCCATCTCGCCACCTACGGCGTGTTGAACAAGGACAATCCGTTGTTCTCGTATGTCGAGCTTGGTGCTGGCGGGGGAGACGACGGCAGACTCGAGGTCCACGAAGTATTCGGCTTGACGCTCAATGCGCGGCTGCTCGTCCTCAGCGCTTGTCAGACCGGAGTTGGGTCAGGCGCCATCGCCGATGTGCCTCCCGGAGACGACTGGGTGGGGTTAGTGCAAGGATTCTTGTACGCCGGGGCGGGCAACGTGCTGGGGACGCTGTGGTCAGTTCACGATCGCTCGACCGCGCGCTTTATGGAGCGATTCTATCACGAATTGGCGGCGGGCAAATCGGAAGCACAGGCACTCGCCGAAACGCAGCGGGCGGCCGTGCGGGATCCTCGTACCGCCCATCCGTTCTACTGGGCTGGCTTCACGTTGGTCAGGGGTCGGTAGCGAAGGGGGCGGGGGGCGGGGGGCGGTTCGTGGTCCTGGGAACCGCCCCCGCGCTTCGCCACGACCCGTAGCTACTGCACAGTTACCTGGCCGTTCGTCATCGGCACCAGCGGGAGATTCGGGGCCGCGGTGCAGGGCACCGCCAACCCGACGAACGTGAAGCTGATTTGGTCCGGCGGGTCGTTCGCCGAGGTGCCCAGATCGGCGACGCGAGTGACGGCCGGCAACCCGCTCAAATCGACACCGCCGGCGTTTCCGGACCTGATGATTCCGCTCACCCACGCCTGATGATCCACGACGAGCAGGCAGTTCACGTCCACGTGCACGCCGCCTTGTCCCTGCCCGAATTGATCGGTCCACTCGCCCTGTACCGAGCCGTCGCCGTACTGAATTGCGACGAGCGAGAAATTCGCATCCGTATGGGCCGCGAGATCGACATCGGCGCCGCCGACGGAGACGCGGTGCAGAACGCCGTTACCGTTCTCTGAGCTCGCGGATATCGTGCCGATCGACGCTGGTGTTGTGCGAGTGGCGATCGGGGCGGTGGATTCGGTACAGGCGACAGCGAGGAGGGCGACTGCTGGGACAGCGAACCATGCGGTCTTCATGGGACCTCCGGGATGGAAGGAAGCAGCTGGGAACGGGTCCAGCTTCCGCCTCCCGCACGGCGCCCACAATCAGTACTTGTCGATCAACACCAAACGCTCACGCGCTCGTGACAGGACGTACACGGAATTTACACATGACGTGAACTCCACGTCGCAGTATGAAATTGGTCCGACCGGGGCGCCAATTTGCCTTTGCCGGCGGCGTACTCCTTCCACGTGACGGCCGGAAAGTCGTTGGGGATTTGACGCATGGTGATGCAGTCTTGAACCGGGCAAACCGCCGCGCAGAGATTGCAGCCAACGCACGCTTCCTCGATGATCTCGACGACAGGTCCACCGTTATTCCTCGGCAACCGCCGGATCGCCTGATGCGCGCCGTCTTCGCACGCCGTCCAGCACAGCTCGCACTTGATGCATTTGTCCTGATCGATGTGGGCCAAGAGATGGTAGTTGAGATCGAGATCCTCCCATTTCGCGACGCGCGGCAGCGCGCGCCCGCGGATGTCCGCGATTGTCCGGTGGCCGCGCTCGTCCATCCAGTTCGAAAGGCCGTCGATCAGGTCTTCAATGATGCGGAAGCCGTAATGCATGACCGCCGTGCAGACCTGGAGCGTGCCCGCGCCCAGCGCGATGAACTCGGCGGCATCACGCCAGGAAGCGATGCCACCGATCCCGGAAACCGGCACGGTGACTTTGGGATCGCCCGCGACGGCGGACACGAGGTGCAGCGCGATCGGTTTGACCGCCGGCCCGCAATAGCCACCGTGGCTCGATTTGCCGGCGACGGAGGGTTGCGGCTCGAAGGTCGCGAGGTCGACGCCGACAATCGAGTTGATCGTGTTGATCAGGGACAGCGCGTCCGCGCCGCCCTTGACGGCCGCGCGCGCGATGTAGGTGATGTCGGTGACATTGGGTGTGAGCTTGACGATGACCGGAATTGTCGCGACCTCCTTCACCCATTCGACGATCTGGCAGGTGTAGTCGGGAACCTGGCCCACTGCGCTGCCCATGCCGCGTTCGCTCATGCCGTGCGGGCAGCCGAAGTTGAGCTCGATCCCGTCGGCCCCGGTGTCCTGCGTCTGCTTGACCATCTCATGCCACGCTTCGCGTTTTGTCTCCACCATCAGCGACGCTACACATGCGTGCTTCGGATAATTGCGCTTGACCTCGGCGATCTCCTTCAGATTGTCGGCAATGGGGCGGTCGCTGATGAGCTCGATGTTGTTGAAGCCCATCATGCGCGTCGCGCCGAGGTCGACGGAGCCGTAGCGGGAGAAGACGTTGATGATCGGTTCGCCGATCGTTTTCCAGACCGCGCCGCCCCAGCCCTCGTCGAACGCTTTGGCGACCTGGCCGTACGTGTTCGTCGGCGGGCCGGACGCGAGCCAGAAGGGATTCGGGCTTTGGATGCCCGCGAAGGTTGTTCGAAGATCAGCCATTGGTCAGCCTTTCGTGAATCTGCTTTGCGGCCTGCACACCTTCTGCCGCGGCGTTGACAATCTCCGCTCCGCCATTCGCACAATCTCCGCCCACAAACACCTTCGGATGGTCGCGCGGAATTGCGAGCTCATCGCGCTCGCCCTGTCCGATCGCCACGATCACCATATCACACGGGATCACCTCGTTGCCCTGCGGTGTGCGCACCGCAACGCCGGCGGCCGCGCCGTTGCCGTTGCTCACGATGCGCTGCGGGGCCGCCTGGAATCGGAATCCACAGCCGTCGCGTTTGGCGAGCTCGTACTCGTAGTGATAGCACGGCATGTCGGCCTCGCCGCGCCGGTACACGATTGTCGCCGTGGCGGCGCCGAGCCGTTTGGCCTGCGTGACCGCGTCGATTGCCGTGTTGCCTGCGCCGATGACGACGACGCGTTGTCCCACCTTGGTGTCGCGGTAGGGATGCGTCTTCAGGTGCTCGATAAACGTCAACGCATCGATCACGCCGGTCAGGTCTTCGCCCGGAATGCCGAGCCTCTTGGTGCTCCCCAATCCGACGCCGACGAAGACGGCATCATATTCGGTCAGCAGTTCCTCGATCGATTCCACCGTTACGCCTGTTCTGAGCTCGACGCCGAGGTCGAGAATGTCCTGTACTTCCGCAAGCGCCACATCGGCCTTGAGCTTGTACTCGGCGATGCCGTAGGTATTGAGGCCGCCAGGCTGTGATTTCGATTCGAAGACGGTGACCGCATGACCAAAGCGCCGCAGCTCGCGCGCGCACGACAGGCCCGCGGGCCCCGCGCCGACGATAGCGACGGTCCTTCCGGTTGGAGCACCGGGCTCGAACAGCTTGAGCTTGTGCTCGAGGACGTAATCCGTCGCGTGCCGTTGCAGTAAGGCGATCTTGATCGGCTGTTCGTCCCGGTCATTCAGCACGCAGGCCCCCTCGCAGAGCACCTCCACCGGACACGCGCGCGCGCAGGAATGTCCGAACGGATTGGCCTCAAGGATCACGCGCGCCGAGCCGCGCAGATTGCCGGACGCAATTTTCTTGATGAAGGCGGGGACGTCGATGTGTGTCGGGCAGGCGAGGGTGCAGGGGGCGTCGTGACAGAAGAGACACTTGTTCGCTTCGAGCAGCGCGTAGTCGTTCGTCAGCGGCGGCGCGATATCCGCGAAGTTGCGCTCGAGCTGGTCGTCCGAGAGAACGGCGGGCTGCTCACGCACCGGAGCCTGCCACCGCGGACGCACCGCGCAGTTCTCCGCCTTTAACCCGCATTCCTACAACGTAGATCAAAGCGGACAAGAGGAAGCCCACAAACCACGCCCAGTTGTAGAGACTGGCTCCCACCCCGGCGATCGGCCGACCAGTGACCGCGGCGATAAAGCCAGGCAGGCTCGGCGCTACGCCAAGCAAAAACGCCCCGACGGCGATCCAGTTGATTCCGAATCGGTACTCGTAGACGCCATGGCGGCGATACAGGTCGTTGACGACGAGCTGTCCGCCGCGGACGGCGAAATAGTCGGCGATCATGATGCCGGCGATCGGCCCGAGCAGGGCGCCGTAACCGATGAGCCATGTAAAGATGTACGCGGCGGCGTCGTTGTAGAGCCGCCACGGCATCATCACGATCCCGATGACGGCCGTGATCATCGCGCCCTGCTTGAAGGTGATCTTGTGCGGCGCGACGTTCGAGAAGGCGTTCGCCGGTGCGACGATGTTCGCGGCGATATTGGTCGTCAGTGTGGCGACGGTGAGACCCGCCATCGACAGGATGATCATCAGCGGCCCGCCGATTCTCGCGAGCAGCGCGACCGGATCGGCGATGCGCGTGCCGAAGATCACCAGCGTCGCGTTGGTAACGGCCGCGCCGATGAAAGCGAAGAGCGCCATCGTGGCGGGAAGCCCGACGGCCTGGCCGACCACCTGATCGCGCTGACTCCGCGCATAGCGCGAGAAATCGGGGATCGAGAGTGCCATCGTTCCCCAAAATGCCACCGCGGACGTGAGTCCAGCACCGAACACGCTGCCCAAACCACCTAACCGCCCAACCGCCGACCCGCTCGGGTTCTGCAACATAGGTCCGAGTCCACCCGCGCGAACCGCCGCCCACACAAAGAGCGCAACGCCGACGGCGAGGAGAAAGGGCGAGCCCCACGTCTCCAGGAACTTGATCGAATCCATGCCGCGCAGCACGATCCAGAGGTTCATCGCCCAGAACAGCATGAAGCAGAGAAACTCACCCGTGTTGAGTCCGACGAAGGCCGGCAGGAATTGCGGCAGAGTGGCGATGCCGGGCCACATCGCTTCGAACAGCTTGTAAATCGCCCAGCCGCCGATCCACGTCTGGATGCCGAACCATCCGCAGGCGACCAACGCCCGAAGAATCGCCGGGATGTTCGCGCCCAGGACGCCGAATGACGCGCGCGCGAGGACGGGGAAGGGAATGCCGTAGCGCGTGCCGGCGTAGGAATTCAGCGCGATGGGAACCAGGACGACGATGTTTCCCAACACCACAGCGCCCACCGCTGCCTGCCACGTCCAGCCCTGATCCACGAGTCCCGACGCCAGCGTGTACGTCGGGATGCAGATCGCCATGCCGATCCACAGCGACGCGATGTGCCACCAGTTCCATGTGCGTCGATCGGGGGAGACCGGCAGCAGGTCTTCGTTGGCGAGTGGCGTCCGCGCCGGCAGCGTCATTTGACCTCGGCGAGCGCACGCTCCAACCGCTTGCACCCGTCATCGATGTCCGCCTTGCTGATGAGCATGGAGGGCGCGATCCGCAGGACGTTGCCGTAGAGCCCGCCCTTGCCGATCAACAGGCCCTGCTGCTTCGCCGCTTCCAGCAACGCGGTGGTCTTCTTGGGTGAAGGCTCCTTGGTCTTGCGATCTTCGACGAGCTCGATGCCCTGCATCAGGCCCATGCCGCGCACATCGCCGATAAATGCAAAGCGCTTCTTGAATTCCTCGAGGGCATCACGCAACTGCGCACCGCGCACCGCGGACCGCTGTGGCGTGTTCTCGCGCTCCATCACGTCCATCGTGACGTCGACCGCGGCCATGGAGATCGGGTTGCCGCCGAATGTCGACAGGGACAAACCGGTGAATGCATTGGCGACTTCCTCGGTCGCGATCGTCGCGCCGACGGGAAAGCCGTTGGCGATCGACTTGGCGAACGTCATGATTTCCGGCTCCACGCCCCAGTGCTCGATGCCGCACCACTTGTCGCCCGTGCGGCCCCAAGCGGTCTGCACCTCGTCGCAAATGAAAACGGCGCCGTACTTGCGCACGATGCCGACAGCGATCTCGAAGTACTCTTGGGGCGGCGTGATGAATCCGCCCGCACCCTGAATCGGCTCCGCCATGAAGGCGGCGGGGCGGCCATTCGTTTGCGTCTTGATCAGATCCTCGATGTCCTGCGCACAGCGGATGCCGCAATCGGGATACTCGAGTCCCATCGGGCAGCGGTAGCAATAGGGCGACAGCGCGTGCTTGATGCCGGCGATCTGAGTCGGCAAGACTCGCCACGGTTGCTGTCCTGTGATCGCGATCGCGCCCTGGCTGCGGCCCGCGTAGCTGTGCCGCAACACGATGATCTCTTGTTGGCCCGTGTAGATCTTCGCCAGCATGACCGCGGTCTCGTTGGCTTCAGTCCCGCTCGTCGTGAAGAAGCTCTTCTTCAGCTTGCCGGGCGTGATCTGCGTCAGCCGTTCAGCGACGCGGACTTGTTCCTGAGTGGGATAGACACTCGAGGTGTGCACGAGCCGCGCAACCTGATCCTGGATCCGCTTCACGAAGTCGGGATGCGAATGCCCGATGCCGGCCGTGAGAATCCCGCCGAAAAAATCGAGGTACTCGCGGCCGTCCAGGTCCTTCACACTCGAGCCGTGGGCCTCGGTGATGACGACCGGCTCGGCGTAGTAGTTGGCGACGCAAGGGAAGAGGAACTCTTTGTGTTTCGCTCGTACTGTTTGAGAATCCATGAGACCTCAGTGTGTCGGCTCCCGCTTCAAGAACGCCCCGCGACCGATCATTCCTACGAATTCACCATCCCTGGCCTGCACCTGGCCGCGCACGGTCACCACGGAGGCGCGTCCCTTCTGCTCCCAGCCTTCATACGCGCTGTAGTCGACGTTCGAGTAACTGCATTCCTTGGAGAACTTGCCGCGATACGCCGGATCATAGACGACGAGATCGGCGTCGCTCCCGAGCTGGATGGCACCCTTCCGCGGATAGAGCCCGAAGAGTTTCGCGGCCTGCGTCGAACAGGCGTCGACCATCGCCTGCAAGCCCATCCGGCCGGGCACGACGCCCCAGGTGTGCACCAGATCGATCCGTTCCTGAATCGACGGAATGCCGTTGGGAATCTTCGTGAACGCGTCTCTCCCCATCTGTTTCTGGTCGACGCGGAACGGCGCGTGATCGGTGCCGATCGTGCTGATGTCCCGCGATTTCACGCCGTTCCAGAGCACATCCTGATTGGCTTTCGCCCTGAGCGGTGGCGACATGACGAACTTCGCGCCTTCGAAGTCGGGGCGTTCGGCATACGTCTCGTCCAACACGAAGTGGGGGATGACGGACTCGATCCACACATTCACCCCGCGCTGCCGCGCGGCGAGGGCGGCGCGGACGGCCGGCTCACACGACGTGTGCACGATGTAGACGTGCGTGCCCAGCAATTCGGCGAACGTGCAGAGATGATGCACGCCGTCCGCTTCGACGACGGGCGGGCGCGAAGGGCCGTGCCACTCGGGTCCCGTCTTTCCAGCGGCGAGCAGCGCCTTTTGGAGCGCGTCGATCGCATCAGCGTTTTCGCAATGCGCGGTCACAATCACGCCGAGCTCTTTCGCGAGTCTCATGGCCGCAAACAGATGCTCATCGGACAGATTCAGCGCGCCCTTGTAAGCGAGAAATACCTTGAAGGACGCGACTCCCGCTTTCACGATGTCGCGAAACTGATCGCGGACGTGGGCTTCGAAGCGTACGACGGACATGTGGAAGGTGTAATCGACCGCTGCGAGTTTTTCTGCTTTGGACTTCCACAGCTCGAATGCTGCGAAGGGCTCATCCGCGGCGCCGGGGCAGATCATTTCGATCAGCGTGGTCGTGCCGCCCGCGAGCGCGGCCTTGCTCGCCGACTCGTAATCGTCCGCGGCATACGTGCCCATGAAGGGCAAGTAGATGTGGACGTGCGGGTCGATGAAGCCGGGAAAGACGTATTTGCCGCGAGCTTCGACGATCTCCGCGCCGGGCGCCAGGATCCGCGGATCGATCTGCGGCTCGATCCGCGTGATGTGCTCGTCTTCGGCGTAAATGTCGCCGGTGAAATCCTCGGTGGGCGTGATGATCCGCCCGCCGCGAATCAGGAGCGCCATCGTGGCATCCAGCGGCGGCGGGAACTCGTGTAGGCCGCGTACTCGGATCCGAATTTCTTGCGGAGAATGGGCTCTTCATAGAAGAGCACGAACAGATGCGCCATGGACCAGAAGACGATCGTATAGAGCGCGAGGCCGAAGGATCCGTAGAACATCGCGGCGCCGAGCAGCACGAGGCCCGCGCCGATGTACATCGGATTGCGGACCCAGCGATAGGGGCCGGCGATCACCAGTTTGCGGGGCGGATCGAACGGGGCAGGCGTGCCTTTGCCGACGAACGCAAACGTCAGAACCGACGCGATCGCCAGCGCCGTACCGGCGACGACCACCAACATGCCGGCGATCTGAATCGGGCCAATCTCGGGCGGCCGCACGATTCCCGCTTGCGTCAGGATGCGGTCGGGAACGAACACCAGCAGCAACCCGACGAAGAGCGTGCCATAGGTGAGCGCCCGGAAAAGCACGATCATTTACGGCAGCTGCCTTACCATGTCGTCGTACGTCTCGGGACGGCGGTCGCGGAAGAACTGCCACGTGCGCCGCACTTCCTCGATCATGTCGAGGTTCATCTCGGCCACCACGAGCTCGTCTTTGTCTTCACTGCCTTGCGCGAGGAAGTTGCCGCGGGGGTCCACGAAATAGCTCGAGCCATAGAACTGACCGATGTTCCAGGGCGCTTCGCTGCCCACGCGATTGATGCAGCCCATGAAGTAGCCGTTCGCGACTGCGTGCGCCGGTTGCTCGAGCTTCCAGAGGTACTGCGACAACCCCTTCACCGTCGCCGACGGGTTGAAGACGATCTCCGCGCCGTGCAGGCCGAGCAGTCGTGCGCCCTCGGGGAAGTGACGGTCGTAGCAGATGTAGACTCCGATCGTCGCGTACCGCGTCTTGAAGACGGGATAGCCGAGGTTGCCGGGTTTGAAGAAGAACTTCTCCCAAAAGCCGGCCCCGCCATCTCGCGCTCGTAGATCGGCACGATCATCACCATCTCGTGCTTCTTGGCGAGCTTCTGCATCCGCTCGATCGTCGGCCCGGGAATCGGCTCGGCGATGTCGCACCACTTTGCGTCCTGGCTGGGGCAGAAGTACGGGCCGTTGAAGACTTCCTGCAGGCAGAGGAGCTGGACGCCTTTCTTGCCCGCTTCCTCTATATAAGGAAGGTGCTTCTCCAGCATCGCCTCGCTGATCTTACCGACGGGCGCGTTGTTGTCGTTAATGGGGTTCGACATTTGGATGAGGCCACCGACGACTTTTCTCATCACCACCTCGAGATCACGACTTTTTTGTCGGTATAGAACTCCACCGAATCCTGCCCATGCGCCTTTAGGTCGCCAAAGAACGACCCCTTCGTTCCCCCGAACGGGAAGAAGGCCATCGGAGCCGCGACGCCGATATTCACACCGATCATGCTGACGCCGACGCGATAGCGAAACTCGCGCGCCGCCTTGCCGCTCTGCGTGAAAATCGACGTCGCATTGGCGAAGCCCGACCGCTGCACCATCTCGATCCCCTCATCCAGGTTGCCGACGTGCGTTACCGAGGCGACAGGGCCGAAGATCTCTTCCTTGCCGATCGTCATGTCGGGCTGCACGCCGTCGAAGACCGTCGGACCCACGAAGTGGCCGCGCGGGTGCTTCGCGACCTTGGTCGACCGGCCATCGAGCAGGAGCGCGGCGCCGTCTTTGCGGCCGGCCTCGACGTAGGAGAGCACGCGCTCTTTATGCCGGGCCGAGACGACAGGACCCATGTTGACGTCGGGCTCGAGCCCGTAGCCCAGTCGCAGGCTTTTCGCGGTTGCCAGCAACCGCTCGCGCAACGGCTCGTACGCCTTGCCCGCGGCGACGACCACGCTGCCGGCGAGACAGCGCTGACCGGCGCAGCCGAACAGGGACTCGCTGATGTTCGCAACGGCTCGGTCCATGTCGGCGTCGGGCATCACGATCACGTGATTCTTCGCGCCGCCGAGCGCCTGCACGCGCTTGCCGTGCTTCGCGGCTTCCAGATAGACGAGTTTCGCGACCGGCGAACTGCCGACGAACGAAATGCCGGCGATTCCCGGGTGCGCGAGCAGCGCGTTGACGGCGTCTTCCGCGCCATGGACCACGTTGAGCACGCCCGCCGGGATGCCGGCCTCGTGCGCCAGCTCGACAATCAGCGTCGGCGAAAACGGCACCTGTTCACTGGGCTTCAGGATAAAGGTGTTGCCGGTCGCGATCGCGTACGGCCAGAACCAGCAGGGCACCATAGCCGGGAAGTTGAAGGGCGTGACCGCCGCAAACACGCCCAGCGGCTGGCGCACGTACTCGCAGTCGATGCCCGCCGCGACGTCCTCGAGGGTCTTGCCCATCATGAGCGTCGGAATGCCACAGGCGTGCTCGACGTTCTCGATGCCGCGGCGCACTGAGCCCCGCGCTTCGTCGAGCGTCTTGCCGTTCTCACGGGTGACCGTGGCGGCGATCTCGTCGAAGTGCTGATCCATCAGGTACTTCAGCTTGAAGAGATAGCGCGCCCGCGCGACCGGTGGGACTTCCCGCCACTTCAGGAACGCAGCCTGCGCTGCCGCGACAGCTTCGTTGACCTCGCGCGCGCCCGACAGCGGCACGCGGCCGAGCATCTCGCCGGTCGCTGGATTCGTGAGATCGCGGTAATCGGCGGCGGCGGGGGTGACCCACTCGCCACCGATGTAATTGCGCAGGGTTTTCATCCCCTTAGCCTAGGCACGGCTAAGGGGTTGTCAACTCACGAACTGCGCCTTCTCGGTGGAACCCTCCAAGGCCATCGTCGAGCTCCGACCGCCGGTGACGATCTGCGTGATCTCATCGAAATACCCGACGCCCACGAACTCCTGGTGCTTGACGGCCTCGTAGCCGTCACGCTCGCCCGCGAATTCGCGCGACTGGAGATCGGCATACGCCGCCATGCCGCGGTCCTTGTAATCCTGCGCCAGCGTGAAGATGCTGTGGTTGAGCGCGTGGAAGCCTGACAGTGTGACGAACTGGAATTTGTACCCCATCGCGCCCAGCTCTTTCTGGAAGCCCGCGAGCTGCGTCTCACTGAGCTGACGCTTCCAGTTGAACGACGGTGAACAGTTGTAGGCCAGCAGCTTGCCGGGATACTCCTTGTGGATCGCTTCGGCGAACTGCTTTGCTTCCGCGATATCGGGCTTCGCGGTCTCGAACCACAGCATGTCGGCGTAGGGCGCATAGGCGCGGGCGCGGGCGATGGCCGCTGCGACGCCATCCTTGATCACGAAGAAGCCTTCAGGCGACCGCTCACCGGTGCAGCAGGGCCGGTCGTACTCGTCGACGTCGCTCGTCAACAGGCCGGCGCTGTTCGCATCGGTGCGCGCGATGAGAATCGTGTCCACGCCGCAGACGTCGGCCGCGAGGCGGGCGGCGATCAACTTCGCGATGAACTCGCTCGTCGGCACCAGCACTTTGCCGCCCAGATGGCCGCATTTCTTGACCGACGAAAGCTGGTCCTCGAAATGGACGCCGGCGGCGCCCGCCGCGATCATCAGCTTCATCAGCTCATAGGCGTTCAGCACGCCCCCGAATCCCGCCTCCGCGTCCGCGACGAGCGGCACATACCAATCCACGGAGTGATCGCCGTTCATGTGGTGGATCTCATCGGCGCGCCGCAACGCGTTCTGGATGCGCACCAGGAGATTCGGGACGCTGTCGGACGGATAGAGACTCTGGTCGGGATACATCGTCAGCGCGCAATTGGCATCCGCCGCGACCTGCCAGCCGCTGATGTAGATCGCCTTGAGGCCGGCCCGCACTTCCTGGACCGCCTGGTTGCCCGTGACCGCCGAGAGCACCGCGACGTAGGGCTCTTCGCGCATGAGCTTCCACAGTCGCGCCGCGCCGTGACTCGCGAGCGTGTACTGGATCGGCAGCGTGCCGCGGAGGCGGTACACGTCTTCGGGCGTGTAGCTGCGGGTGATCCCCTGCCAGCGTCGGTCGCTACGCCACCGCACATCGAGCTCTGCGACAACGTCCCGCTTACTCACACCGCCTTTGCTATTGCCGTCAGTCGAGGTGTTCATAGGCCACCACGGTGAGAAATTCAGGAAAATCCGATCCGGTCATGAGCTGATTGAAGAGGCGAGCAGCGACGTCGAACTTGCCGCCCTTGAGGTTCTTCTCGTCCATTTCTTCGGCGATGATCGATGCGACGAGCTGCTGGGTCACCGCGCGACCATTGGAGAGATGCACGCCGTGCCGCATCCATTGCCACACCTGCGAGCGCGAGATCTCCGCCGTCGCCGCGTCTTCCATGAGGTTGTAGATCGGCACGCAGCCGATGCCGCGTAGCCACGATTCGAGATACTGAATCCCGACGTCCACGTTGGTGCGGAGACCCGCTTCGGTGATCTCGCCGTTCGGGACGGCGAGCAGGTCCGCTGCCGTCACGCGCACGTCGTCGCGCATGACGTGCAGCTGATTCGGGCCGGGCATCGAGGCGTCGAACACCTGCGCCGCGACCGGCACGAGCCCTGGGTGCGCCACCCAGGTGCCGTCGTGCCCGGCGCGGACCTCGCGCAGCTTGTCCTGCCGGACCTTCTCGAGCGCTGCCTCGTTCGCCGCCGGGTCGTGCTTGATGGGGATCTGGGCCGCCATGCCGCCCATCGCATGGGCGCCGCGGCGGTGACAGGTCTGAATCAGGAGATCGACGTACGACTTGAGGAAGTGACGGTCCATCGTCACGCGGGCGCGGTCGGGTAGCACGAAGTCTGGGCGCTGTCTGAACTTCTTGATGAAGCTGAAGATGTAGTCCCAGCGCCCGCAGTTCAGGCCGGCGGAGTGGTCCTTCAGCTCGTAGAGGATTTCGTCCATCTCGAACGCGGCGAGAATCGTCTCGATCAGGACCGTCGCGCGGATCGTGCCGCGGGGGATGCCGAGCTCGTCCTGTGCGAGGTTGAAGACGTCGTTCCAGAGGCGCGCCTCGAGGTGGCTCTCGAGCTTGGGCAGGTAGAAGTAGGGCCCCCCCCCGGTGCCCTTCCTGATGAGCGCCGCGGCGTTGTGAAAGAAGAAGAGGCCGAAATCGAAGAGGCCGGCCGAAATCGGGCGCCCGTCCACGGTCACGTGCTTCTCGTCCAGATGCCAGCCGCGCGGCCGCACCATCAGTGTGGCCGTCCGCGGCGCGAGCGTGTAGCGCTTCCCCTCGGGGCTGGTAAACTCGATGGTGCCGCGCACCGCGTCCCGGAGGTTCAGCTGCCCCTCGAGGTTGTTGCGCCAGGTAGGGGCGTTCGAGTCTTCGAAATCCGCCATGTAGACCTGCGCGCCCGAATTCAGCGCGTTGATGATCATCTTACGGTCCACGGGACCCGTGATCTCGACCCGGCGGTCCGCGAGGTCCGCGGGGATCGGCGCGACCGTCCACGCCGCTTCGCGCACCGTGCGCGTCTCGCGCAGGAAGTCGGGAAGCCCACCGGCGTCGAGGCGCCGCTGACGCTCCACGCGACGCGCAAGCAGCTCCTGGCGCCGCCCCTCGCAGGCCCGCGCCAGCGTCGTGAGAAAGCGGCGCGCATCGGCTGTCAGGATTTCGACAGACACCGGCGCCAGGGGCGCGTGCACTTCAAGCCCGGCGCCCGACCTCGTTTGCGTCGTGGTCATGATCGGCAATGTAGCGCTCCTGCTACGGCCGCGTTCCCGGGGAAAGAAGCGGGGCGAGCTGGGTGTTCCCAGCCGCCCCTTCTGTCCTCCACGTTGGTGGGGAGGGTCCGCAGCGGTTGTGCACGACCGCTGCGGCAGCCGGCGCGGTGCCAGCGTCTACCTGGCTCCGCCTTTGCCGGCTTTTCCCCCCGACATCTGCGTGCTGCTTCGCCGGCTAGGGCATTGCAACCGTCATGCCATGCGCGACGGTGAGCGATCCGCATGGACGACGCGGTTTGAGGGCTGGAACGGTGCATCTCCCCACGCGTGGCCGCATATTCTGTGGCAATATTACCGCACATGTGCCCCGCTCCCGTAGCGGCCGTCGGCCGCTCCGTCCCCCGTCGCGAGGGTGTCGACAAAGTGACGGGGCGCGCGCGCTACACGGACGACATCGCCGTGCCCGGGGGGGCGTTGTACGGCCGGACGATCCGGTCTACGATCGCCCGCGGCACCATCCGGTCCATCACCTTACACCCCCAATTCGACTGGTCGCAGGTCGTTGTCGTAACCGCGGACGACATCCCCGGGGGAGGCGGCTGGGCACATCAAGATCGCGTACGAGCCCCAATCCCCAGTGTTCGAGGTCACCCAGGCGACCGAGGTCTATAGCACAATCGAGATCGCCAAGGGCGATGTGGCGGCGGGAGAGCAGGCGGCGGACTTCGTTGTCGAGCGGACGTTTCGGGTGGGGCTCCAGGAGCAGCTCTACATCGAGCCTCAGGGGGCCATCGCATACCCCTATCGGGAGACGGGAAACGGGAAACGGGAGACGGGCGTGACAGTGGTGGGGTCGCTGCAGTGCCCCTACTACGTTCACCGGGCTTTGAAGCGCGCACTGGCCCTGACGGACGAGCAGGCGGTGGTCATCCAAGCCGAGACCGGAGGCGGATTTGGGGGGAAGGAAGAGTACCCGTCCATCGTGGCGATTCATGCGGCACTGCTGGCCTGCAAGGCGGGCTGGCCGGTGCGGCTGATTTACGATCGCCACGAGGACCTGGCCGCCACCACCAAGCGTCACCCAGGGGTCATCAGCCACCGCACCGCAGTCAAAAAAGATGGAACACTTCTGTCGCAGGACATCTACATTGTCCTCGATGGCGGCGCCTACTGCACGCTGACGCCTGTGGTATTGTCCCGCGCCGCGATCCATGCCGCCGGCGCCTACTCCTGTCCGAACGTTCGCATCCGTGCCCGCGCGGTAGCCACGAACACCCCCCCGAACGGGGCGTTCCGCGGCTTCGGCGCGCCGCAGTCCCTCTTCGCCGCAGAGCTGATGGTCGAGCACGTCGCCGAACGGCTGGGAATGTCGAGCGTCGACCTGCGGCGCAAGTGGATGTTGCGCGTGGGCGACACCACAGCGACCGGCCAGAACCTCACGGAGAGCGTAAGTGCGGAGTTGGTGCTGGATGCCGCCCTTCGAGCAGTGGCGCCCAACCGCCTAACCGCCCAACCGCCGATCCGCCACGGTCGTGGCCTCTCCCTCGTCTTTCATGGCTCCGGCTTCACCGGCAGCGGCGAAAGGAAACTCAGCGGTACCGTGGCAGTTGCGGGCTTGGCGAACGGGACGTTTCAGATCCTCACGGCATCGACTGAGATCGGGCAGGGGACGAAAACCATCTTTTGTCAGCTGGCAGCGGATGCATTGGGTGTAGGGTTGGACAAGGTAGTCCTTGCCCCGCAGGACACATCGTTGGTTCCCGACTCGGGCCCGACTGTCGCGTCGCGCACCGCGATGATCGTCGGCCGTCTGATTCAGGAGGCCGCGACTGAGCTGCGCGACCGCGCGAAACGCGAGCCCCTGCCGCTTCGAGTCGAGAAGACCTATGTCCAGCCCGATTCGATTCACTGGGATGAGGCGACCTATCGCGGCGATGCCTATCCCGTGTACGCGTGGGCGTGCACGATCGCGGATGTGGACGTCGACATGACGACCGGCGAAGTGCGCGTCACCGATGTCGTCACCGCGGTCGACTGCGGCAAGGCGCTCCACCCCGTGATGGCCGAGGGACAGATCGAGGGTGGGAGTTTGCAGGCGGTGGGGTGGGCGACGATCGAAGAGATCAAAATGAAAGACGGCGGCTATCAGAACGATCGGCTCGCCACCTACCTCATTCCGACCGCGCTCGACGCGCCGCGTATCCGGACGATTCTCGTCGAGAATCCCTACTCGCGTGGTCCGTTTGGTGCGAAGGGAATTGGCGAGCTGCCGATGGACGGACCCGCGCCTGCCATCATCGCGGCCATTCACGATGCAACCGGAGTGTGGCTCGACGAAGTACCGGCGACGCCGGAGAAAGTGCTCGCCGCATGCACTTCACGCTGAACGGAAGGGCGGTTTCATTCGAAGGAGCAGGGTCCCGCCGTCTTCTCGATGTGCTACGCGAAGACCTCCGCCAGACCGGAACAAAAGAAGGGTGCGGCGAGGGAGAGTGCGGCGCCTGCTCGGTCTTGATCGACGGCGAGGTCGTCAATAGCTGTCTGGTCGCCGCCGGTCAGGTCGAGGGCTGTGATGTCACGACAGTGGAAGGCCTCGCGACCAATGGCGGGCTATCTCCGTTGCAGCGCGCATTTATCGAGCGTGGTGCGGCGCAGTGCGGAATCTGTACGCCGGGAATGTTGCTCGCAGCCCACGTCTTGCTACAGCGCACCCGACGACCGAACGCCGCTGCCGTTCGGGAAGCCCTTGCCGGCAATCTGTGCCGGTGCACTGGGTACACGAAAATCATCGAAGCGGTGTTGTCATGCGCGACGTGACATATCTCCGCCCCAGGACGTTGAGTGAGGCAGTGCAGTTGTATCGAACAACTCCAGGATGCCGCCCGCTCGCCGGCGGCACGGATCTCATGGTGATGCTGCACGCGCGAACGCTCCGCCCCGAGCCACGGGGGGGGGCCGTGCTGGATCTCTGGTCACTCGCCGAGCTCAAGGGCGTGCGTCGTCTCGGCGACATACTCGAGGTCGGCGCCGCCGAGCCCTACACAGGCATTATTGGCTCGGCCGAGGTGCAGCAGCATCTCCCCGCGCTCGCCGCGGCAGCCCGCACGATCGGAGCCGCGCAGATCCAGAACCGCGGCACACTCGGCGGCAACCTCGCGAACGCGTCGCCCGCGGGCGACACGCTGCCGGTGTTGCTCGCCTATGACGTCGTCGTGGTGACCGATCGTCGTTCAATACCGATCGACAGGTTCTTCACCGGCTATCGGAAGACCGCGCTCGAGTCCGACGAGCTGATCACGGCGGTGCGATTTCCAATCGGCCGGCAGGTCGCGTTCCGCAAGGTCGGCACGCGCGCGGCGCAGGCCATCTCCAAAGTGGTCCTGGCGGTCAGCCTCACACCGGCGCGCGTCGCGATCGGATCCGTTGCCGAAGTGCCGCTGCGGGCGCACCGCGCGGAGGCTGCACTCGAGGGGGGAGACGTAGCAGGTGCCATCGCGGCGGTCGCGGACGACATCCGGCCGATCGACGACGTGCGATCCACCGCCGCGTACCGCCGAGCCGTCACACAGAATGTCCTTCGTGGGCTCCTCGATGCATTCGCGCGCGGCTGAGTTGGTCAAGTTGCTCGACATGCGTCCGCACCCGGAGGGTGGGCACTACTGCGGAGGTGTTTCGCTCGGCGCATCGAGTCCAGGTGCTCGATCGCAATGTTGAGCGGGCCGCGCTGACGGCGATCTACTTCCTGCTTACCGAGCGCGAGTTCAGCCGGTGGCACCGCGTGGATTCCGACGAGATCTGGCACTACCACGAGGGAGACGCGATCGAGCTGCTGCTGTTCGACGATCAGGGCTTGCGTCGCATGTCGCTGGGTCCGGTGGAGCGTGCGACGCGTTCGACGATCGTCGTGCCAGCCGGAACCTGGCAGGCGGCGCGGTCGACGGGCGCATATACGCTGGTGGGGTGCGCCGTCGGACCGGGATTCGAGTTCGCGGACTTCTCGCTGGCCGTGGACAGGCCGGACATCGCGACGCGCATCGCGGATGCGGGGCCGGATCCCGCGCGATTTATTTAGGTTACCTCATTCCTCGTTGGGGGTCTGCACCGCATAGCCTAGAAGCAGCGTCGTTCTCATTCCGCCTTGCGACGACACCACGGCAAGGTCGACCGGAATGCTCACGCCGCCAACGTTGAAGCTCTTCCCACCAGCAAATGCCAGGGCCGCGCCGTCCAGAGCCAGGTTGGGTCCGAGCCCGAATTCCCATCCGCTCCTCGCGCGGACTCCGACCAAAAACGTCACGCTCGGCACCAGCGCTCGCTGCTCGACGCCGCCGATGAGGAGGGTCTCTTCGACGACCAGCGTCGGTCCACCATTAAAGGGGAAGACGGCTTGCTCGGAATGCCACCCGAACTGCGTCATGACAGAACTCAGCTTAGTACCGGTAAGCAGGTTCGGCGGACGATAGCTGCCCAGATACGTCACGCCGAGCCGAGGGCCCGCCATGGAGCGCACCCGGGGTTGCGGCTCCTGCGCCTCCGGCTGTCTGGGCCAGAAGCACGACTGCCAGGATCAACACCGTATTCGTGTAGCGCACGTCCCACCTCCGTGTTGGGTGGTGGGACGTTCGCAACCTGCTGTCAAGCGTCCGTCAAGCCAGCTCAGTAGGCTAGCAGCTCCAATGTGCGCACCAGCACGCGCGCCCCAAGCTCGAGATGGCCGGGGTCGGTGTGTTCTTCGGGGCAGTGTGATCGCCCGCCAACGCTCGGCACGAACAGCATCCCGACTTTGCACCTTGCGGCGAGAATCTGCGCGTCATGCCCCGCGCCGCTCACCAGCTCCGTCGCCCGTACGCCGCACTCCTGCGCCGCACGCGTGAGCACGGCCCGCACTTCGGCGTGCATCGGGACCGGGGGGCGCTCCTGGAGCACACGAACCTCGAGCTCGAGGCCGCGCTCCGCGGCGATCGTGCGACACAGCGATCGGGTCCGCTCTTCGAGCGCGCGGCGTGCGCCCGGGTCGGAGTGGCGCAGGTCGACCGTAAAGACGACGCGACCCGGCACGACGTTGATCTGATCGGGCTCTGCCCGGATCCTACCGACGGTCGCGACGGCGGGAGCGCCGATGGCTCGGGTGATCGATTCGATCGCCTGGATCATCACGGACGCGCCAACGAGCGCGTCGTGGCGCAAATCCATCGGCGTCGTACCGGCGTGATCGGCACGGCCGGTGACGACGATCTCGAGATGCACACCGCCCGCGATGGCGCTGACGACGGCCAACGGTTGGCGCGTCGTCTCGAGGACGGCTCCTTGCTCGATGTGCAGCTCGACGAACGCGTCGATGTCGTCGCGCGCGGCCGAGCCGATCTTCGCTGGGTCCAACCCGCGCTCGCGCATCGCCTGAGCGATGGTGACACCATTGGGATCGACGATCGTGTCTGCTTCATCCTTGCCGATCGATCCCACGATCGCCCGCGATCCCCAGAAGTTGGTGGGGAAGCGCGAGCCCTCTTCCTCGCAGATCGCGACGACGTCGAGCGAGCGCTTGGGTTTGCCGCGAGCCTTCATGAGCGCTTCGGTGGCTGTGAGTCCCGCGACGATGCCGAGTGCGCCGTCGAGCCGGCCGCCGTGCCGCACGGTGTCGATGTGCGACCCGGTGACGATCACTTTGCCTTTCTCCGTCCCGTCCAGTCGTCCCCAGAGGTTGCCGACGGCGTCCCGGCGGGTCTCGAGTCCAGCTTTCTTCATCCACCGTTCGACGCAATCGCCCGCTTCAGCCCACGCGGTTCCGTACAGCGGTCGATACGCACCACCACCGGGCTCCGCGCCGATCTTGTAAAGCTCGTCGAGCCACGGCTCGAGCAGCGCGCCCCCCCCGTCAATTCGCATGCGGAGCGTTCGGTTTGACAAGTTGTCCCCACCCCGGTGCACCAACGACCTGATCCTCGACGAAGACCGTCCTCCCTCGCACGATCGTCCTGACCACTTTGCCCGTGAACGTTTGGCCGAGGTACGCGCTGATACCGCTGCGGGTCTCGAGCGCGTCAGCGTCGAGTGTCCATTGTTTCTGGGGATCGACGACCGCGAAGTCGGCGTCGGCGCCGACCGCGATGGCGCCTTTACGGGGATATAGCCCGAAGAGCTGCGCGGGTGATGTTGCGGTGAGATAGGCGATTCGCTCGAGCGAAAGTCCGCGTGCGTGAAGTCCGTCCGTGATCAGCACCGGCAGCGTCGCCTGGATGCCGGACACTCCTCCCCAGGCGTGCCAGACGTCGTCGTCACCTTTCCGCTTGTCCGCGGCGCGGCAGGGCGAGTGATCCGACCCGATGAGATCGACCTGTCCCGCGAGCAGCGCGTGCCAGAGCGCGTCGCGCGTCGCGGCATCGCGAATGGGCGGCGCGCATTTGAGCGCGGGTCCAATGCGCTCGAAGTCCTGCTCGGTGAACGCGAGATAATGCGGACAGGTCTCGGCCGTGATCGCGACGCCGTTGGTGCGCGCTGCGTCCACCTCGGCGAGACCCGCCGCGCAGCTGACGTGCACGACGTGGGCGCGCACACCCTTGCCGGCACCACGCATGCACCCGAGCAAACGCTTGATCGCCTCTACTTCCGCGGCCGGCGGTCGTGCGCGGCACCACGCCAGCCGATCCACGCGACCCTCCTCGCGCACTTCGCGCGTCGTCCGCTCGACCATCTCGTGGCTCTCGGCATGCACACCGACGAGCGCGTTGAGCCGCGCCGTCACCTTGAGTCCGATCGCGAGCAGGCCGTCGGCCACGCGATGAAAGTCCTCGATGCCGCTTTCACTCATGAATGCCTTGAACCCCACGACGCCGCGCCCGGCGAGCGCCGGCAGCTCCGCGAGGTTCTCGGGAACCATCCCGCCCCAGAGGCCAAAGTCGACGAGTGCCTTCCGGGACGCGACGGCGACCTTCGCATCGAAGGCTAGGGCGGTCGTCGTCGGTGGATGGGCGTTGAGCGGCATCTCGAGGACCGTGGTGACGCCGCCGCGCGCCGCGCCCCGGGTCCCGGCCTCCCAGCCCTCCCACTCGGCGCGGCCCGGCTCGTTGAAGTGGACATGGCTGTCGACTACGCCGGGGAGCACGACCAGACCCCGGGCATCGATGACTTCTGCGCCATCCGAGACCTCACTGCCGATGGCGGTGATGATGCCATCGGTGACGGCAATGTCGGCGGGCTTCTGGCCAGTCGGGAGGACTACGGTGCCGCCACGTATGAGAACGGAGTGGCTCACCGCACTTCTTCGATCACTATCTCCTGCGCTCCTTCCCAGAGCGTGAGCCTGCCAATCTCCGGAAGCTGTTCTTGTCCCTGCGTGATAGTCGCGAAGTGATTCGCCGCCAGTTGCCCGACCTTGCTTGCGAACAGCGTCGAGCCGTAGGGAAACAGCAGCTCCGTTTCGCTGATCCCACCAGGATAGAGGAGCAGCATGCCGGGCGCGGGATGGCTGGTGTGATTCTCGAAATCGAGTCCCAGTTTCTTGTCGCCCATCGGAATCCACGTTGACTCGCCGCTCCACCGGCAGTGGACTATCTTGGATCGCAGCGGCAGCATCTTGCGAATCACAGCCACCGTTTTCGGCGCGCTCTTTTCTTCCAGGCGCGCCGTGAACGTCAAGGTTGCCACTCGGATCTTGAGCATGCCCAACACTAACCGTCCAACGATTTCGACGCACGTCCTTGATACCACGCGCGGCGAGCCGGCCGCCGGCGTTGCGGTGACGCTGTGGCGCTTCGACGGCAAGGAGCACGTGTCGCAGGGGACGCGCGAGACCGACGCCGACGGCCGCATCGGCGATCTTGGCGGCGGCACGATCTCGGCGGGCAGTTACCGCCTGTCATTCGAGGTGGGCGCGTACTATAAGAGGAAGGCTCTGACGTCGTTTCTCGATCGTGTAACCCTGGATTTCGAGGTTCGCGATAGTTCGCGGAACTACCATATTCCGTTGCTGATGTCGCCGTTTTCGTGCGCCAGCTATCGCGGCAGCTGAACCTCTTCGAGCATGCCGGACCGTTATTGGAGCGGCTGCGATCGGAAGAGCCATTCCCGAGCGGCGCCGCGATGCTTGCGCGGGCGCGCGAGATCCTGACGGCGCTCTCGGAAGCCGAGCAAATCGCCGTCATCAACGCGCATCCCCGCATCGGCGAGCGCCCGGACAAAGTGTCGGCTGCTTCCTTCAAAGAGCAGGGGTATCAGGACGACACGACACCGCCGGAAGTCTTCCTGCGGTTGGCGACGCTCAATGACGAGTACGAGGCGAAGTTCGGCTTTCGGTTCGTCGTCTTCGTGAATCGGCGCTCGAAAGAAGCGATCGTTCCCATTCTCGAGTCCCGACTGCGCGGCACGCGCGACGAGGAACGGCGGACCGCCCTGCGAGAGATCCTCGCGGTCGCCGAGGACCGGCAGTTGGCCTTCCAACGAGTCGATCTCGAGCGGCATCATAGCCCCGTGGCGGACGATCTTGTCGCCCGTGCGCAGGCTGGCGACCAGACGGCCTTCCGGGACCTCTACCGTCAGCACGCCGGCCGGGTGTATGCCCTGTGCCTGCGCCTTACCGGCGATGCTTATGCCGCCGAGGAGCGCACGCAGGACGTGTTCGTGCGTCTGTGGGACAAGCTGCGGTTGTTTCGCGGTGAAAGTGCGTTCAGCTCCTGGTTGCATCGT
This sequence comes from Gemmatimonadetes bacterium 13_2_20CM_2_65_7, assembly GCA_001915025.1. Classification (GTDB taxonomy): domain Bacteria; phylum Gemmatimonadota; class Gemmatimonadetes; order Gemmatimonadales; family GWC2-71-9; genus 20CM-2-65-7. The sequence goes on along the minus strand of MNDR01000095.1, from coordinate 206 downwards.
CTCGCCGTCAACGTGGTGATGAACGAGCATCGCACGACGGGGCGTCGCGAGCGGCGCGTGGCGACCACCGAGAACCCGGAAGCACTCGAACGGCACGTTGGACATTCCTCGGAAGGGCTGAGCATCGATCTCGAACGGGCAATTGCCGAGTTACCGGATGGAGCACGCGAGGTCTTTGTGTTGTATGACGTCGAGGGATACGGGCA
>MNDR01000096.1:43381-91867 GCA_001915025.1 Gemmatimonadetes bacterium 13_2_20CM_2_65_7 | reverse complement strand
CGAGATGATGGGCGGCACGCCAAGCCCGCAACACGGTCCACGGCAGGGTCAGCCTGCTGGATGCACGAACGACGAGATCAGCGGTCGCATCAATCCCGCGCGCGATGCCCTTACTCGCTTCGGTCTCCGGTTGCGGAAACACCGCGATTGCGCTGCGGCAGCCGAGTGACTTGGCGAGACGCGCCGTGGCGAGACAGTGCGTCGATCCGGCACCTCCAACGGTGACAAAGACCGATCGCGACGCGGCGCCGGCAAGCAGGAACTCGAGCCCCCGGACCTTGTTGCCTCCGGCCGCGTCCTCGCGTTTGAGCCAGAGCGCGCGCAGTCCCAACGCGCGCGCGAGCGCCGGGTGCGGCTCGAGTGGCGTGGGCCACTGAGCGAGACTGCACGGCGCGAGTGCGGCGCGTATCTTTGTAGCCAACGCTGCGGAGCGATCCATGCGAGTTGCCACCGATTACATCCGTCATGCGGCGCGCGCCGCGCGCAAGTGCGCGGGCGATCCGCTGGGCGGAGCCGCTGAGGCTCCCGATCCGGAATTCTACAGAACCCTTGCCAAGGCTCTGGAAGAAATCGCTGCCGGCATGGAGGCGCTAGGGAAAGAGGAGTGACGGGGGCGCCCGGGGGGGCGGGGGGGGCCCGCTATATCGCCACGGCGCCGGCGCTCGCCGACCTGATTGCCGAGCTGCGCCGGGCGAAACGCATCGGCGTAGATACCGAAGCCGCCAGTTTCCACCGCTACCGCGATCGCATTTACCTCGTTCAGGTCTCGAGCCCAACCGAGACCGCGCTGATCGATCCCCTGGCCATCGCCGACCTTGCGCCGGTCGGTGCGCTGCTCGCGAATCCACACATCGAGAAAGTCTTTCACGACGCCGATTACGATTTGCGCGTGCTCGACCGCGACTACGGCTTCCGCGCCGTGCACCTCTTCGATACGCGCATCGCTGCTCAGCTGGCGGGAGAACCGGCCATCGGACTGGCGGCACTACTCGAGAAGTATGCCGGCATCAAGCTCGACAAGGAGCACCAGAAGGCCGATTGGTCGCTGCGCCCGCTCCCAGCGGCGATGCTGGCGTACGCCGCCGCCGACACCCACCATCTCTTGACACTCCGCGACGCACTCGAGCAGCGACTGCGAACGCTGGGCCGCTTTTCCTGGGCAGCCGAGGAATTCAAACAGCTGGAATCATTGCGCTGGACCGGCCTCGCGCCGGGAGTGGACGAAGACGGTTATCTCAGAATCAAAGGAGCAAAGGCACTGCCACCGCGGAGCCTCGCCGCGCTGCGCGAGCTGTATCGCTGGCGCGAACGCGTCGCTGAAAAAGAAGACAAGGCTCCATTTCGGATCGTCGGCAACGACGCACTGGTTGGAGTCAGTAGAGCCTTGCCCGGAACGCAAGCCGATCTCGGTCACATCAGGGAGCTGCCGTCGTCGCTGGCTCGGCGGCACGGGGATGCCCTGCTCGATGCCGTGGCTCGCGCCAAGCGACTGCGCGAAGAGGAGCTACCACGTCCCGAGCGGAGCGTGCGTCCCCTGAAAGATCCCGGTTTCGATGCTCGACTCGAGCGGCTGAAGGCCGTCCGCAATCGCATCGCTTTGGAATTGGAGATGGATGCAGGTGTGTTAGCCGGTAGGACCACATTGGAAGCGGTGGTGCGGAGCCGGCCGGCAGATCGCGCCGCGCTCGAGCAGATTCCCGCGCTCCGGCGTTGGCAGATCGACGTCCTGGGCGACGCTATGCTCGAAGCGCTGCGCTAGAACCCCATCATCGCGCGGATTTTCGGATCGATGCGGTCCGGAGTCCAGTACGGCTCCCACACGATGTCGATGTCCACGTCTTTCACCCCTTCGATCGCGCGCACGACTTTGTAGATGTCGTTCGTGATCATCGGACCCGCGGGGCATCCGGGTGATGTCAGCGTCATGTTGATGCGGACCAGGCCGTCATCGACCTCGATGTCGTACACGAGCCCGAGATCGACGATGTTCATGTCGAGCTCCGGATCTTTTACCTGGCGCAGTGCCTGACGGATCGCGTCGGCGTTCAATACGGCAGTGGTCACTTTAGCAAGTCCCTCTGCGCGAACCTAGCGACTCGGCATCCCGCGCACCAGACAACGCCGCCGCGCGGCGATCCGGGCGTAGATCCACCGGGCGAGCGGTAATACGCCCGGGATGCGAAACAATGGAGCGAACCAGCGCCGGCGTGGCAGCAGCCGCAACAGCTCTGGCACTGCATCCGCGCCGGCGTACAGTCTGCCGTCAGGCAGAACGAGGTGCATCGCCGCGGCCAGAGCGGGGAGTCCGATCCCGAAGCTCGCGACCGCGGCGTCGTCCTGAAACGGAACGAGCCGAAGCACGTGTTCCCGGTCCCAGCGGCGCAGAATCTCGACGGCTTGCTGGCACAGCCCACATTCGCCGTCGTAGATCAACGTCGGTGATTCTTTCAATGGGAAGCATCGGCAGCGCGCGCCGCGGCATCGGCGACCCGGCCGCGGATCTCGTGCAGTTTCGTGAACGAGCGGCGGGTGCGCGGATCAAACGCGCGATTCGTGAGCAGCAGAATGAACAGGTCGCGGTCGGGATCGATCCATAGCGACGTTCCTGTCCAGCCGCTATGCCCGTAGCTCCGCGGACCGAGCAACGTGCCGGCGCTGGAGACCTCCTCGCCTGTCGGCAACGCTTCCCATCCCAGTGTACGTGCGCTAGCGCCGCGTCAACGTGCCGGCGCTGGAGACCTCCTCGCCTGTCGGCAACGCTTCCCATCCCAGTGTACGTGCGCTAGCGCCGCGTCGCGCGGTCACCGCCACCTGCGTGAATTGATGCACGGTTTCGCTCTTCAATATTCGCGGACCACCGGGCACGCTGCCCTCGCCCAGCATGAATTGCGCGTACCGGCCGAGCGCGCTTGCAGTGGCGAAGAGGCCCGCATGCCCGGCCACGCCACCGAGCCGCGCCGCGCTGGGATCGTTCACTATGCCCGCCACCGGATGGCCGTGCCATAACCCCGTCGGCGCAATGCGCGGCTCGAGTCGTTTGGGCGGCCGAAACATCATCTGCTGATCCAGACCGAGGGGCGCGTATACCTCGCGCGTGACGAATACGTCGAGCGGTTGTCCACTCACACGGTGCACGATCTCGCCCAGGAGAATCGCGTTGAGATCGGAATACACCATGCGCAATCCGGGGGCGACAACCGGCGTGGTCGTGAAAACCATCCGGAGCGCGGTCGCACTGTCGGGCGCGTCGCGCAGCGGCAGCGTCCCGCGGAGCCCCGAGGTGTGCGTCATGAGGTGGCGCACCGTAATGGCAGCCGTGCCAGGACCGTTGAATTCCGCGATGTAGCGAACGACGGGCGTATCCAGTTCGACGTTGCCGCGCTCGACGAGGAGCATGAGGGACGGCGTAGTCGCAACAACTTTCGTGAGCGATGCGAGATCCCAGAACGTATCGTTGATGCTCACCGCCGGACTCTTCGACCCCCACCTGAGATGACCGTATGCCTTCGCGAATAGGACCGTATCGTGTCGGCCGATCACGAGTGCGGCGCCGGGGTACACCCCTTCCCGGATGCCACGCATGACGAGCGAATCGAATGTCTGACTATCGAACGCGCTGTGCTTGGGTGTGTTGATCCCGGAGCGCTGCCCCGGGGTTACGGAAGTCTGCAGAAGCAATAAGACCGTTACGACCAAATGCCTGGAATCCGCCGGCTGCAAGAGGGACAACGGCCGTCGCTTCCGACGCGCTGTTGCTTGATGACGTAACCATAGCGTTCGATCACCAGATCGCCGCAATCAGGGCAGTAGGTGTTCTCCCAGCGTCCCACACGGCCGGGGAGATTGCCTGCATACACGAACTTGAGCCCGGCGCGCGCCCCGATTTCACACGCATGGACCAGCGTCGCCGCCGGCGTGTTCGCCGCATCGGTCATCTTGTAGTCCTTGTGAAACGCCGTCACGTGCCAGGGAATCTCCGGCGAAACCGCGGCGATCACCTCGGCCGCGCGCGTGAGTTGTGACTCGTCATCGTTGAATCCGGGCACGATCAACGTGACGACCTCCAGCCAGAAGCCACGCTCATGCACCATGCGGATCGCATCGAGGACGTGCGCCAAGACGCCACCCAGCTCCCGGTAGCGTTTGTCGTCCATCGCCTTGAGATCGATCTTGTAGCAATCGGTCCAGCGGCGGATGTAATCGAGGACCTCGGGCGTGGCGTTGCCGTTGGAGATGAACGCCGTCTTCAGACCGGCAGGTCGAGCGGCTTTGAACACATCGACGGCCCACTCGGCCGTGATCAGCGGCTCATTGTACGAGGACCCCACCATACGTGCGCCCTGGCGCACCGCGAGGCCCACGAGCTCGTCGGGAGTGACGTCCCGGGGCATGACGCCGGCGGTTTCGTCACGCAGCGCCTGCGAGGTCAGCCAGTTCTGGCAATACCCACAGTGGAAGTCGCAGCCCAGCATGCCGAACGTGAGCGTGTCGCTGCCGGGCAGGCAATGGAAGAAGGGTTTTTTCTCGGTGGGATCGCACTGCAAGGCCGCGACGTAGCCCGCCGGCGCGTACAGCGTTCCTTCCTTATTGAATCGCACCTTGCAGATCCCGCGGCGGCCCGGCTTGACGAGACAGCGGTGACCGCAGGCAAAGCAGCGAATCGCTCCCCCGTCCAGTCGTTCGACGAGCTCCGCTTCGCGCACACGCGCATCCAGCGCCTGCGCCAATGGCACATCGAGAGGGGGAACCTCATGATCGAGAAACGACGTGATGCTGCGCGGTTTCACCGAACGCTCCCCGGCGTGAGCTCATACAGAAGACGGACGGTGCGGACGTCACGGTCCGACAGCTCTCGCACTTTGGCGGTCGGGAACATGATGTCGGTCGAATCCTTCGAATGATCGAGGCCGAGCACGTGGCCGACTTCGTGCATCGCGACGACGCGGATATCGTCCGGCTCCATGGGCCGGCCCTTGGGATCGAATGTCGCGAGGGTCACGACGGCGGATTGAATGTGGCCCTGGTCGTCCCACGTCACATCGGTCTGGCCCGTGCGCTCGATCTCGAATTGAATGCGCCACTTCACCGTGACCTCGGCCTGCGTCGAGTCCGTGACGAAATCGAAACGGATGGGGACACCCGCATTCGCCCATTGGCCGAACGCGGCCCTGATCTGCTCGAGGAAAGCGGGCTTGAAGTTCGCGGCGTTCGTAGAGGCAAACCACACGCGGACCGGTGACTGCTGTCTGTTGTCCCAACGGCGCAGCATCGAGTCATCGCTCGCCGCCAGCATTTCGCCCAGATACGTACTCGTCCCGGTCAAGCGAATGCGGCGTCGCGTTTCCGACCGGGCGAGCAGATCGAAGTACGTCGGTTGACGCCCCGCCGGAACGGTCGGGCCCGCGGTGCCCTGCGAGGCCGTCGTCGCCGGGGCGACCGGCTGTGGCGCAGCAGGCGGCGGTGTGGGCGGCGCGATCGGTCGAGCAATCGAGTCGACTGCCAGCGTCGTAGGCGCCGGCGCGGAGCTGTCGACGGCGCGAGCCACGGGCCGGAACACATCCCAGAAAATGAAGAGGACGATCAACACCGCGGCGGCGGCAATCATTCCCGTGAGACGACGCTCTACCATGCGCGGAATATGCGAAAATCTCAGGGCCCGACGCTAGCTTTGCACTCTGCGCGTCTCTATGATTGTGGCCCGCATGTATTTGGATCATAGGTGATCGCGTTACCTGCGAGAACGCTCGTACGCTGGCGCGGCTGGGTGATCGCGGCGTGGGCGCTTCTCGCGCTGCTCTTCGTCCCCAAAGCAGCTCACGTGCAGCGCGTCCTTGCCGTTCGCGGGACAGCCGTCGAGCGGAGCGAATCCGCTCGCGCTTCGCAGCGCATCCGCCAGGCGTTTCCCAACCCCATTGCCGAGTACGTCGCCGTGGTCGTGCGTGGGCCGGTGCGGTACACGAATCCGCGGTTCGCGGTGGTACTCGATTCGATCTCCGCCGCGCTTTCACGCCAGCCCTACATCAGCCAGGTCGTGTCCGTGCGCACGATCGGCGAATCGACCTTCGTCAGCCGGGACCGGCACACGACGTTTCTGATCGCCGCCCTGACGCCGGCCAGCACGAGCGACGTCAGCCATACCGTCGTGCCCGACCTGCGCGAAACCATCAGCAGCACACTCGCTCGGTTGCCGCACGCCGATGGCTTCGACGTCAAAGTCACGGGCAACCCCGCCCTCGACTACGACGTGCGGACGATCAGCGCGGAGGACACGCGCCGCGGCGAGGAGCAAGTCCTGCCGCTCACGCTCGCCGTGTTGGTGCTCGCGTTCGGTGCGCTCGTCGCCGCCGCCCTGCCCATCATCGTCGGCGTGCTCGCGATCACGATCGCTCTCGGCATCGTCGCCGTGGCGGCACAGTTCCAGACGATGTCCGTCTTCGTCCTCAACATCACGACGATGGTGGGCCTCGGCGTGGGAATCGATTACTCGCTGCTCATCGTGACGCGGTTTCGCGAGGAGCTGAACCGCGGCCTCTCACCGCTCGATGCGGCCGTGCGAACGATTCAGACCGCGGGTTCGGCTGTCGTGACGTCGGGCGTGACGGTCGTGGTCGGCTTTGCGGCTCTGATCCTGACGCCGCTGACCGAGACGCGTTCGGTGGGGGTGGGAGGATTGGTCGTCGTCGGCGTGGCGGTGCTGCTGGCGACGACGTTTTTGCCCGCCGCGTTGGCGATACTTGGTCGTAACATCGACCGGCCGAAGTGGCTCGCCCGGCCACTCGCGCGCATCCACGCTCCGACCGGCTGGGAGCGATGGGCGCGAACCCTCGGTCACCGTCCCTGGCGTGCGATTCTGGGCAGCGGCTTTGCCGTCGCGGTCCTCACCTTTCCTCTGACACAGATCAGGATTGGCCTGCCGGCCCGCAACTGGTTTCCACCGGAGGCCGAGTCCGGGCAGGCGCTCGCCGCCCTGCGTGACATGGGGGCGAGCGGCGTGATTCAACCGCTGCGTGTGGTCGTGCAGCTCCCGCCGGGAGAATCGGCGTTGTCGGGCCGGCGGCTTCCCGGACTCAAGGCGCTGAGCGACTCGATTCGCAAAGACCCGCGCGTGCGCGAGGTCCGCGGCGTCGCGACGCTGCGTCCGGAGCTGTCCACGCTGCAGCTCGCGATCTACTACAGTGACCCCGATTCCGTTCGCGACCGGTACCCCGAGTTCTTCAACGCGTACCTGAGTGCGGACCGCCGCACCACGCTGATGGACGTCATCGCGGTAGACACCGTCTCGCTCATGGGAATGATGGACCTGACCAGACACGTCCGCGCCTTGATAGCCCGGGGCGTGCGACTCAAAGGAGCGGAAATCGACGTCGGCGGCTTCGCGGCATCGAGTCTCGATCTCCAGCAACAGTTGCTGCGGCGCTTTCCCGGTATCGTCGCGATGATCCTCGGCGTGACCGCGATCATGCTGTTCCTGGCATTTCGCTCCGTGCTCGTGCCGCTCAAGGCCGTCGTCCTGAACTGTGTGTCGGTCAGTGCGGCGTTCGGCATCACGGTCCTCGTATTTCAGCACGGCTACGGAGCGAGTCTTTTCGGGCTCGAGGGACCCACGGAAGCGATATTCGTCGTGGTACCGGTGCTCGTGTTTGCGACGGTCTTCGGCTTATCGATGGATTATGAGGTGTTCCTGCTGACCCGGATCAAGGAGGTGTTCGACAAGACGGGACGGAACGATCACGCGACGATGGAAGGCCTATCGGCGACCGCTTCTACAATTACGTTCGCGGCCGCGATCATGATCGCGGTCTTCGGCGTATTCGCCTTTGCGCGCGTGCTCGCCGTGCAGTTCATCGGATTCGGCTTGGCAATCGCGGTGCTGCTGGACGCCACGTTGATCCGGATGGTACTGGTGCCCGCGATCATGCACATCGCCGGCCGATGGAATTGGTGGCCGGGAGTCAGGGCGCCCCGGCGCGAAGTCGAAGACGTTACGTAGGCTCCAACAGCCGCAGCTTCTCCCCCAGCACATCCCAGTGCCAGGCGGGAACACGGATTCCGGTATCGGGATCCTTGAGCGGCTTGTACTGCAGCCAGCGGGCCTGGAAGCCCAGCGTCCGCCCCAAGGCCAAGAGCTTTTCCTTGTCGGAGCTCACCAGATGCACCATCGGCTCATCGTCGATCTTATGCCGATGAAGCCAAACGCCGCCGTTCAGGGCGAAGCGCATCCCCTCACGGCGGCGTTGGAATTCGCGATACGGCGGCTCTAGGTGCAGGTAATGCGGCCCTCGACTGTGGCTGGCGGTATCGGCGTCGCGTTCCCCTCGAAGAGCGTGCATAACCTCGAGGTCTGCGAGTGAATGGTCTGAGCCGACCACCCCATAGCACTTGCCTCCACCACGGTCAGCGTCACACCAGTCGATGCACTGAAATTATTGAGCTGGGCGAGGCTGCTCGTATAGTACGTGCTGTCATAGAAGAAGGCCTCCTCCGCCGTCGCCAGATTCTTGAGGTCCGACTTCATCTGGGCGACGTAAGCCTTCTGCTTCGTGTTAGCGAACTTCGGGATCGCAAATGCTGCCAAGATCCCGATGATCACCACTACGATCAGCAGCTCGATCAGCGTAAAACCGCGTGCCTTCACAGCGTTACCCTCCGGGCGCGAAAGGGCGCAAAATCGCAACCCCCTCCATCTCGCGTTTTACGAGAGCCCCGGCAACGGTCCGCTCGTTCTCAGGGATCTCGAAGACGAGCTCATCGTGCACCTGGAGCACCATCTTCGCACCGAGTTGTGCCTGTTGGAGCGCGGCGTGAATGCGGATCATCGCGATTTTGATGAGATCTGCAGCCGACCCCTGCAGTGGAGAATTGGTCGCGGTCCGCTCGCCGAACGCGCGGATGCTGAAGTTCCGGTCGCGCAGCTCGGGGATATAACGCCGCCGGCCAAAGAGCGTCTCCACAAAACCTTTGTGGCGCGCTTCCTCGATGGTGCGATCCAGCCAGGCTCGAACCCCGGAAAAGCGCTCGAAATAATGCTGAATGAATGCCTTCGCTTCGGCGAGTGTGATGCCGAGCTGTCGAGACAGCGCCAGCGCCCCCTGCCCGTAAATCGTCGCGAAATTGATGGTCTTCGCACGCGCGCGCATCTCACTCGTCACGTCGGCTTCGGGAATACCGAAGATCACGGCAGCGGTCTGGCGATGGATGTCGCCGCCGCGCTGAAATGCCGCCACAAACGCCGGGTCATTGGAAAAGTGCGCCAGTAATCGGAGCTCGACCTGCGAATAATCGGCGGTGAGCAGTAAGTGGCCTGGCGGTGCGACGAACGCGCGCCGAATCTCGCCGCCGCGACGCGTGCGGACGGGGATGTTCTGGAGGTTAGGGTCGGACGATGACAACCGCCCTGTCGCGGCACCGGTTTGGTTGAAGCTCGTGTGCACGCGGCCGGTTTCGGCGCTGACGTAGCCGGGCAAGGCGTCGACGTAGGTCGACGTCAGCTTCGACAGCTCGCGGTACTCGATGAGCAGGCGCGGCACCTCATGGCCCAGGGCGGCGAGCTGCTCGAGCACCTCGACGTCCGTCGACGCACCGGTCTTGGTGCGCTTCTGCACCGGCAGCTTGAGCTTTTCGAACAGTATCGTGCGCAATTGTGGCGTCGAGTTGATGTTGAACTCCCCGCCCGCGGCGCGGTAAATGTCGAGCTCGAGACTGGTCAGTTCCTTGTTGAACCCGCGCGCGATCTCGCCCAGGAGCGCTCGATCCACGAGCACTCCGGTTACCTCCATGTCGACGAGCACCGGGATCAGGGGGATTTCGATCTCTTCGAGCAGGCGCACGAGGTGATGCGCTTCGATGTCGGGCCGGAATGTCTCCTCCAACCGCAACACCATCTCGGCCTGCGCCGCCGACACGCGCGCCGCTTCGGCAACAGACACCTCCGCGAACGTTCCCTTCCCCGCCACTTGCTGCGACGCCATCAGGTTGAGAGCGAGCCGCTCGCGCGCCAGGTCGACGAGGGCGTGCGAGCGATTGCCGGGATCCAGCACGAAGCTCGCGATCATGGAATCGTAGGTCACACCGCCGAGCGTCAGCCCCCCCCCACTGCGCGCGAGCGCGACCCACGTTGCTTTGACGTCGTGTCCCGCTTTATGGATCGCGGGATCGGCGAGGAATTCTCGCAGGCCCGTCATCTTCGGATCAGTCCGGGCCGGCAGATTGACCGGTGGACTTGCGCCATCGAAATCACCGGCGCGCGCGCGGTGACCCAGTGGCAGATACCAGGACTGTCCTGGCGCCGATGCCAACGATATCCCTGCCAGGCCGGGCTCGGCCCGGATGGAAACGAGACGCGCGCGACGCAGCTCTGCGAACATGGCAGGGAGCTCTGCGGCATCGACGACGACGTGCGGATCCGCCAACTCCGGCGGCCGGACCGCAGCCGCCGGACTCGGCGCCGAGTCAGTCGCTGCCACCGCGCCGACCGTTTCGAGATCGGCAAGCTTGGGAATGAGCGTGCGGAACTCGAGCTCGTTGAAAAGCGAAGTCAGACGAGCGGCGTCGGGCGGGCGAACGCGTAACTGCTCCAGGTCCAGCTCGACCGGCACGTCGCGCTGCAGCGTCACGAGCTGGCGCGACAACCGCGCGTTGTCCGCCTGAGACAGCAGGGCTTCCCGCGGGCGCTTGCCCGGAATGTCCGCCGCTCGGGTGAGGATCGCATCGAGATCGCCATACGCCTCGAGCAGCTGAATCGCCGTCTTGTCGCCGATCCCTTTTACGCCGGGGATGTTGTCGGAGCTGTCGCCCACGAGCGCGAGGTAGTCGACGACGCGCTCCGGGGGAACGCCGAGGCGTTCGCTCGCATTCGCCTGATCGACCCACTGTTCTTCGACGGCGGCCTGCCCTCCACGGCCCGGATTGAGGAGCGCCACGCCGGGGCGGATGAGCTGATAAAAGTCCTTGTCTCCCGAGACGATCACGGCCTGCATCCCGGTATTGGCCGCCCGCTCCGCCAAGGTGGCGACCACGTCGTCCGCCTCGTAACCGTCGATGGCGAGCACCGGAATCCGGAACGCATCGAGGATCTGACAGACGCGCTCCAGGGATCGGTCGAAGTCCTGCTGCAATTCCTCGCCGAGCTTCTCACGCGTCGCTTTGTATTCCGGATACTGCGCTTGCCGGAACGACACCCCGCGATCGTGCACCCAGCCGATGTACTCGGGGTGATAATTCTCGTAGAGCCGCAGCAAGAAATTGGTGATGCCCCAGACCGCCGACGTGTTTTCTCCGCGCGCGGTCGTAAGCGGCCGCGCGATCATCGCGAAGAAGGCGCGATAGATCAGCGCGTATCCGTCGACGAGGAAAACGCGGGTACGGCCGGCGGATGTGGGGGGAACCGGAGGCGCTGGGCGCGGGGGCATCGCACGAAAAGTAAACCGCTGCGCCATGCCCAGTCGAAAACGAAAGACCCCGGGGCCATGCCCCGGGGAAACAACAACCCCGCCCGTGGAATCGCGGGCGGGGCGAAGTGATCGGGTGAAGCGCGCGCTAGACGCGCACGACGTTGGTGGCGTGGAGCCCCTTATCCCCCTGCTGCACTTCGAACTCCACCACCTGACCTTCGGCGAGCGTCTTGAAGCCGTCCATTTGAATCGCCGAGAAATGCACGAACACGTCTTCGCCACCTTCCTGCTCAATGAAGCCGTACCCCTTGGCGTCATTGAACCACTTCACCTTTCCCTTGATCACAATCCGCCTCCTGCAGAGTCACACACACTGGGCGCCCATCTGGGATGCCTGCCCGGCCGTGGTGCCGAGCGCGATAGAAATGACCGGCGATTTGCGACCTGTCAAGGCGCTCGCGGCGGTCCGTACAACGCGCGATACAACTCGCGATTGCGCAATACGCTGCGGACGTAGCCGCGCGTTTCCGGATATGGGATCAACTCGATAAATCGGTCGGGATCGTTCGCACCTTCGCGGTCGAGCCAGCGTCGCACCGGAATTGGGCCCGCGTTGTACGCGGCGATCGCGGCGTCCGCGCGACCGAAGCGTCTGAGCAGCTCGGCGAGATGCGCCGCGCCGAGATGGAGGTTCAGATCGGGGACGGTGATCCAGTCCGGATAGAACGAGACGTCGAGGCCACGCGCCATCAGCGCGGCGGTACTGGGCAGCAGCTGCGCGAGGCCGCGCGCGCCCGCGGGCGACAGCGCTGCGACGTCGAACACGCTCTCCTGGCGCACAATGCCCGCGAGTAACAGCGGGTCGACGCCGAACTCGTCCGCCTCCGCCTCGACAGCGGCGCGATTCGGCCAGGGAAAGATTGCGCGCAACACCCGGACATCGCCCGGGGCCAGGAGCGCCGCCTGCCAGCCGAGTCGCACGCCGGCCGAGCCGTAGCCGCGCACGCCGAGTCCCTCACTCCACGCGAGCAACGCGTCGAGTTGCTGGGGAGGGTGCGCAAGTACGACCCGCACCTCCGCTAGTGCTTCGCTGTCGAGGCCGGCGAGCAACAGCGTATCGATACGGGCGAGCCCCGCGGCAGCATTGGTTGGTGGCAACGTCAATGGCAGGAGTGGCGCCGCGAAGGCCAGCGGCGGGAGTCCGGTTTCGCGGCGTGCCCGCATGCCGTAGTAGCCCAGCGAGTCTTCGCGCGCGAGGGCCAGCCAGATGTTACGCGCCGCCGCTGAGTCGCCGCGCGCCAGCGCCATCTTACCGAGCCAGAATCTCGCCGCGGTGCGCTGCGTGCCGCTTCCCGGTGCCTCGACCTCTGCCTGGTACAGCGCTGCAGCGCTGTCCAAGCGTCCGATCGTTTCAGCGTGCGCCGCCAGACGGAACCGCGCCAGCGAGGCGCGCAGATCCGCCGCGTAGCGTCCGATCAGCTCGCCGTACCAGCGCGAGGCACCCGACCAATCATTCCTGCTGTCGAGCATGTCCGCGAGCACGTACAACGCGCTCGGCGCCGCGGTGTCGGAAGGGAAGTCGCGCGCGAATGCGGCCAACGCCGCGGTCGCCCCGGAGTCACCCAGGCGCACGAGCACTCGCGCCCGACGATAGATCGCCAGCTTGCCCAGCTCTGAATCGCGAGTTGCGGCCCCATAGGCGCGGAGCGCTTCGCGCAGGCGGCCGGTTGCCAGCAACAGCTCGCCGTACAGCAGCATCGTCGCGGCGCTGGAATCACCGGCGCGCAACGCTCGCTCCACGTGAATCCGCGCGTCCCGTGCCGTGGTGCGGCGGTTCACCGCGCGCGCGAGCGCGACATGCTCGGCAGCCGCGTGTGGCGGCAGTGGGCCGAGCGCGAGCGCGACGCCGGCGGCGGCATCATCGCTCAACGGGTCACGGGCGAACAAATCGTACAGCGCCGCGCGGCTGCGAGCGGTGTCTCCGACGGCGAGCGCCAGGCGCGCCACATCGAGACCCTTCCCCGCCGTTCGGAACGCGTCCAGCGCGCGCGTCGTGTCTCCCGAAAGGAGCTCGGAACGGGCGCGAGCGAGCGGCACGTCGCGCGCGGCAGGAGCTGGGAGACCGTCGAGCAACGCGCTCGCCAGGACCGTGTCGCGCGTGACGCGTGCCTGGCGGACTCGCAACCAGGTGTCGATCGACGCGAGGCTTCCGCCGGCTCGCGCTGCGGCAAATGCCGCTGCCGCACTGTCCGGCTGGCCGGCGCCCTCATACGCGAGGCCGGAGCGCACCGCGAGGATGGCGACGCGTGAGGCGGGCGCGCGCGCGCGCGCGAGCTCGAAATAGGCCGCGGCGTCCGCGTACCGGCCGAGCCCATACTCGGCCTGTGCGAGCACGGCGAGCGCCTCGCCGTCGGCGTAGTCGTTCAGCCATGGCGCACCGATGAGCAAGGCGCGCGCGTGCTCGAAGCGGCGCGCCTGAACCTCGGCTTTCGCACCTTCGACGATCAGGAGTGCGTTGGGATTGGGCTCGCGTTTGGCTGCGGCGAGCAAGCTCTCAGCCGCATGCCAGGGTCTACCGGACAGACGCAGAGAATCTGCGTGATACGTCGCCGTCCGGTCGGGAGGCGTGCGAACGACGTTCTGTCCTCGCGCCGTCGCCGCAAGGATCCCCTGCCCCGCGATCGCCGCAATCCGGAGGGCGGCGCGAAGCGTCAAGATCCGGATCGCCTCACGCGCGCCACCACGCGCTGATACTCTGAGCGCGACGCCGGCGTCAGGCGGAAGCGGCTGAAACCGGTTTGGTCCTGAAAATAGAGAACGAGCCGCTGCGTGTTGTAGGTCCAGCGAATCACCCGCACTCCGCTGCGATCCATGCCGTTCGACATATCGAGCATTTCGTCCGGCTCGCCGAGCGTGATGAAGACCTCACCGCGCTCAGTGAGCCAGCCCGGCTCGCCCTCGTCCTGAAACCGGACGTTCGCCGCCTGAACGCGGCGAAAATAATCGTCGAGCGCTTCATTCTCGGGCGTAAAGGGAACGGGATCAGTCGCCTTCCAGAATTCACGCCAGACTTCAGGGCGCCGTTCCGGCGAAGCGCGACGCAGCGAATCCACCCAATCCTGACGGTCGAAATAGCGGAGCAGGCTCGCCATCTCGTCGAAGTTGGTGATCACCCACTGATTCGAAAAACTGACGAGAAAGCGGGCGCGGGTCGTGTCGCCACCTCCCGCAGGAACCGTCCGCAGCTCGGCCTGACCAACCGGAAGTTGGCCGGGAGCCACGACGATCGTGCCGTACGCGAGGTCCGTTCCGGCCACGAGCCGGACCGAATCGCGCCATAGCTCCTTGTCGGCGCCATCCACTACGCGCGCCATGAGCAAACCCGCTCCGGCGCCGTAGCGCTCGATATAGAAGTGCATCGAGTCGGAGCCATATGGCAGCGTCGCGCGCGGGTTCGCGACCAGCTTCGGAAGATCCGCCCGCTGGTGCCGCCCCTCGGCGGTGTAGACCGCGACCGGCTGTGTCATGATCGGCTTGGGGGCAGCAAAGCGCGGCGCCGTGTCGACGCGTTCGGCGCGCGCCACCGCTGGACCATTGCGGTCTCGTACCGTGACCGACACGCGGTACGTGCCGGGTGGCAACGTGACGAACTGCTGGAAGATGATGCTCTCATCGTTGCGCAACGTCTCCTGGAAATTGCGCACGCGGACTTGCTGGTCGCTGCCGATCTGCCGCACCGGAACGACGCCGCTGTCTGTGAAGAAAGCCGATTCCACGCGATACTCAGCCACGAACTCGCCGCCGCGACGCTGGAAGCTGAGCGCCTGATTCGTGAGAGAGGCGGAGAACAATGCGAGCGTCGAATCGGGCGTCGGACCCGCGAGATAGCGGACCGATGCGACGAACGGCAGCGCGCCGCCGCCGACGAGCGATCCCATCGATCGGTAGATCGCCGTCGCGTCGAACAGCCGCGGCAAGCTGGCGCCGGGCTGGGGCTGGTCGGGCCGGCCGACGCGCTGCCACGATCCGCACGCGCCAGCGAAGAAAGCGGCCGCGCAGAGCGGCGCCGCGCGTCGCATCACTTGCCGAGCCTCAAATCCGGACGTTAGTTTCGCGAGAACTCCCCATGGCCAACGAAAACCTCGCCGGTCGGTCGATCGCCGGCTACCGCCTCCTCGAGCGCGTGGGCGAGGGAGGGACGGCGGAAGTGTACCGCGCTGAGCATGCCGATCGCGGCGCCTGTGCGTTCAAGGTATTGCGCCAGCGGCTCAGGGGCGACCCCACGGTCGTCAAGCGATTCTTGCGTGAAGCGGGGTACGGCTCGCGCGTCAAGCATCCGGGTGTGGTCCGGACGTACGACTTCGGCGAAGCGGACGGGCTCTATTACCTCGCCCTGGAATGGGCGAAGGGGGAGCCGCTGGCCGACTTCCTACACCACAACGCCCCCCTCGCTCCGGCGGATGCGGTCGCACTGGCGCGGCAACTTGCGGACGCGCTCGCCGCGGCGCATCAGGCGGGCATCATTCATCGCGACCTGAAGCCCGAAAACATCATGTACGATCGCGCCGCCGGGACCGTCAAATTGCTGGACTTCGGGATCGCGCGTGACGCGGAGGAGCCGCCGGAAGAGCGGCTCACGCGCACCGGTTTTTTTGTCGGCACTCTTCAATACGTGGCGCCCGAAGCGCTCTCAGGGGAGCTCGTCGACGGGCGGGCCGACATCTACAGTCTCGCGAAAATCACGTACTACATGCTCACGGGCCGCCATCCGCACGAAGGCCGCAGCCCGCGCGAGTTGTTTCAGCAGCTGCTGAGTCAGCAGCCCAAGCCGCTCTCCGATGCCGCCAAGGGCCTCACCTTCCCGCCGGCGCTGGAGGCCGCGGTGATGAAAGGGCTGTCCCGAAATCCTACCGACCGTCAGCCCACGGTCACCGCATTCGCGGACGACCTGGAGGCGGGCCTGGCGGACCGCAAAGGCGCACCTCGGCAGCGCGGCTTGCTCGGCGCACTGAAGAACATTGTCGGCAAGCGCAGTGAATAGTAGTAGCGATTACTACTACCTTAGGGATACTCTCAAGGATCTGCTCCTCGCGCGCTCCGTACGCCGCGGCGATTTCGTCCTCGCCTCGGGCCACCGCTCTTCTTTCTACATCGATGCCCGCCTCACGACGATGTCCGGCGACGGCCTCGCCGTGATCGGAGGCTTGGGCCTGGATCGCCTGGCGGTCCGGGGCTGGGCGCCACGTGCGGTCGGAGGCCTCACGCTGGGCGCGGATCCGGTGGCCTATGCGCTCGCCCTCACCGCGCGCCGCCGCGGGCAACTCCTCGATGCCTTCACCGTCCGCAAGCAACCCAAGGATCACGGCACGGGAAAACGGATTGAAGGTTGCTTGCTCCCCGGCTTCCCCGTCGTCATCGTCGAGGATGTGCTCACGACCGGCCGCTCCGCTCGCGACGCCATCAGTGCCGTGGAAACCGAAGGCGGCCACGTGCTCGGCGTAATGGCCGTGGTCGACCGGCAGGAGGGCGGACGCGAGGCCATCGAACGCGCCGGCTACCTGGTCGAAGCGTTTCTCACCGCCACCGATCTCGGGCTGTCTCCGTGACGTTGCCTTCGCGTCGTCCTTCCTTTGCCGAGCGCGTGCGGGGCTGGCACGACGAAGCCACGGCACTCGAGCAGCGGTTCAAGGACCTCGAGACGTTCGAGCGGAGTCACCGCCGCCGCTGGGCGATCGCGGCCGGGCTGCTCGTGCTGGGCGTCCTTGGCAGGCTGAGCGGCACGATCGACACCCAACTCGGCACCATCGTCCTCGTCGCGGGTGGGGCGGCTGTGATCAACGCGCTGGTCGGCATGATCAAGGAGCGCGGGTGGTATCGCTGGTGGTTCATCTATATGCTCGCGCTGCTCGACGTCGTGCTGGTCAACGTGCTCGTCTTGTGGTTCGGGCCCGGTGGCGTGATCGCCGCGCTGTTCATCGCGGTCTTGCCGTACGCCTTCGATCAGGGACAGACCGTCGGCGACTTCCTCGTGCTCGTAACCTCCGTCGCCTATCTATTCGCGAGTTGGTTGCATGGGGGTCTCGACACGAGCGCGTACCTCGAGACGGGAGTCTTCATTGTCGTCGCGATGACGCTCAAGCGGATTCCGGCGACGCTCATCCAGCGCATCCGACGCGCGCGCAGCGTGATGGGAGAAGCGGAGCAGGGCTTCCTCGCCGTCCGTGCCGCTGCCGCAGAGGCCGACGAGCTCGGCTTCCTGGAGAAGAGTTTCAATCGCATGCTCGAGGAAATCGCAGCGACGATTTCCTCGGTGCAGCGAGAAGCCGATGAAGTCGCGGCGTTCGCCGAGGAGCTGGCGGCTGCCGCGGAGCAATTGCATGCGACAACGGAATCACTCACGCAGACCTCGCAGCGTCTCGCCGGCGATCTCGGCCATCAGCGCGGACTCGCCGATGACGCCCGCGGCGAAAGCGCCAAGGCCGCCGACCAGGCGGAATCGCTGCGGGTGCGCGCCGAGTTGATGCAGGTCGATGCTGCACGGCTCGTCGGCGCGGCTGAGCGCGGACGCGAGCGCGTCGCGCGGGCGAGCGCGACACTGCGCGCCGTCGGTGAAGAGGTGCGCGCGACCGCGTCGACCGTCGCCGGGCTGTCCGGAATGTCGGAGCGGATCGGCGTGTTCGCCCAGACGATCGCGCGGATTGCGCGGCAGACGCATCTGCTCGCGCTCAACGCGGCCATCGAAGCCGCCCGCGCGGAGGAGCATGGGGAAGGGTTCGCGGTGGTCGCGGACGAGGTGCGAACGCTGGCCGCCGAGGCAGGGAAGTCGGCTCGCGAGGTCGCCGAGCTGGTCAGCGATCTGCGAACCGGGATCGAAGCGGCGGCGCGCGCGATGCAATCCGGTGAGACCAAGGTCCGTGACATCGGCGGCGTCGCGGCGGAAGCCGATGGCGCTCTCCAGGAGCTGCATCAGGGTGTGCAGCTGATGGGTGACCTGGTCGACGCGACGGCGGAAGTCTCGCGAAGCCAGGCCGCGCGGCTTGCGGCGCTGGCACAATCGCTACAGCAAGTCGCCAGTATCTCGACAGCTTCCTCTGAAAGCGCCAACAATACCGCGGCCGCGACGGAGGCTCAGATCACGTCGATGGCTGAGCTCACGACCACGTCGCAGCAGCTCGCGCAGCTCGCCGAGCGGCTGCGCGCTGGGATGGCGCGCTTCTCCGTGCTGCGACGCGATCAGCGCACGGTCGAGCATCAGGTCAGGCCCGCCGCCGACTAGCGCGAAATTACCCCGCCCGGAAGACCGCTGTGGCGTTCGGGCCTTGGTCCCACGACCCCGCGTTGAAGGGGTGAAACGCGCGCAGGGCCTCCCGGTACGGGGTGACGAGCAGGTCGATGTAGCGCGTCAGCGCGACATCAAAAGGAAAGCGGCGGCGAAACTCGCCAGCGGTCACGCCCAGCACGGCGCGGAGGTGCCGCCCGAAGCTCTGGGGTGATGAGTAATCCATCCGATAAGCGACATCCGAGACGGCCAACCCGGGATTCTGAAAAAGGAAAGCGGCGTGCAGCAGACGCATGCCCGCGAGGTAACTCTTTGGTGACGGAATGGCGGCTCGATGAAAGCGCGACATCAACGTGCTGGGTCGCACTCGGAGATGTCGTGCCAAACCCCGGACCGTGCTGAGCGCCGGTGCGAGCCGCGCGATGGCTTCGAAGAAGAGCCGCGCCTCTTCGGATGGCTCACCGAGGGCAGGGACCAGGCGCGCGAGGATCCGCGTGGCAACCGGCGACGCCGGATGGCCAACGAGGTCCCGCAAGCGCCGCCATCCATCAGGCTCGGTGCAATCAACGGCCGTTCGCACACCGGTCGCGCCGAGCCGCAACAGTGTTTCGGTGGATTCGCGGTCGTGCCGCGAGACCAGCGCGACGGCCGGGATCGCCGGAAATTCACGCACGAACCGCGCGACCGCCGGGAGCGCCTCGCCGTGGCAGCGATGCACCGAAATGACCACCGCGTCGACGCGCCGGCGCCGGGCAACATGGAGAGCTTCACGCAGCGATTCGGCGTGCAGTGTGTGGAAGCAGCCGTCGCCCGCGGCGTCGATGCGCGAGCGTTCGGTGGCCGGAAGAACAGTGCAGACGGTGACCATGCACCGTCACGCTAATACGCGCCTATCAAACCTCGTTCACCGCGCCTGCACCGCGGCCACCCACCGGTGAATCCGCGCGTCGAGCACGTCGAGCGGTACCGCACCCGCGCCGAGCACCTGATCGTGGAACGCGCGAATATCGAATTTGCTGCCGAGGGTCGACGACGCGTACGCGCGCAGCTCTTTGATCTTCAGCTCGCCGATCTTGTAGGCGAGTGCCTGGCCGGGCCACACGATGTAGCGATCGACTTCCACGGTGATGTCGTGCTCGGTCTTCGCGGCATTGGCCTTGAAGTAGTCGATCGCCTGCTCGCGGGTCCACCCCATCGTATGGATACCGGTGTCGATGACGAGGCGGATCGCGCGCCACATCTCGTAGGTGAGCTGTCCGAATTTGCTGTAGGGATCGGTGTACAATCCGAGCTCACCGCCCAGGCTCTCACTGTAGAGACCCCACCCCTCGACAAATGCGGTGTAGCCGCCAAAGCGGCGAAATTCGGGAACGCCTTCGAGCTCCTCCCCCAGCGCGATCTGCAAGTGATGTCCCGGGACGGCTTCGTGGAGCGTCAACGCTTCCATCTCCCACCGCGGCCGCGCCGGCAGGTTGTAGGTGTTGACGAAATAGGTGCCGGCGCGATGGGCGAGCGGACTGCCGGGCTGATAATACGCCGTCGTTTGCGATCGCTCCGCATAGGAGGGAACCGGGCTCACGCCGTACGTCAGGCGGGGCAGGGTGCCGAACAAACGTACGAGCTCGGGATCGATCCGCTTCGTGAGATCACGTGAGGCGCGGAGCAAATCCTCGGGCGTCGTGAAGAAAAACCGCGGATCGGTGCGCAAAAACTGCACGAAGTCCGCGAACGTCCCCTTGAACCCGGTCGCCGCAATCACGCTGTCCATCTGCCCGCGAATGCGTTTCACCTCCGCGAGCCCCAGGGCGTGCATCTGCTCGGGGGTGAGATCGGTGGTGGTCCTCGAGCGCGCCTCAACGCGATACCAATCGAGTCCGTTGGGAAGATCGCGCATGCCGATCGTCTTGCGCGCTCCGAGGACGTACTTGTCACGCAGGAAGGCGCTCAGTTTCTGAAACGCCGGCGCAACGGAATCTCGATACGCGGCCACCGCGGCGGCGCGCAGGCGCTGCTGATCCGCGCCAGCGATTCCGGCGGGGAAATGGACAAACGCCTCGAGCATCGGACTGGTCAGCGGATCGGTGACAACGAGGCTTTGCGCCTGCGCCGGCACGTCTCGCAACGTGATCTGTGGAGGCGTGACCCCCGTGGCGAGCCCGCGCTCGAGCAGGGTGATCGTCTCGTTCACGAGCACGGGGAGGGCGCGCAGCCGGGCGATGATGTCTTCATACTCCGGCACCCTACCGGCTGGCATCTGCGCAATGATCGCTGGGACGTCCTGCTGCACGCCGCCAAGCTGATTGACCGGCATCAACTCGCCCGGAAAGCGGCTTTCGTCCAGCGCATCGATGGCATCGTGACGGAAGAGGTCGTAGTTGAGCTGGTCGTTGGCGCTGAGCTTGGTGCGATCGATGGCGCGCAATGCCGTCAGCGGATCGTTCAACTCCCGTTTGCGCCGGGCGATCGCCTCGAGCGAGTAATCGGTCCAGCGCGCGTTTTGGCCCGGATATCCCACCGTCGTCGCCTCCTCGGGATACTCGTGCATCCTGTATGCCCAGTTTTGGGCGAGGAGCTGGTGCAGGCGGACGCTGTCCGGGGGAGGCACCGGCTGCTGCGCAAGAGAAGGAACCGGGCAGAAAAGAGTCATGGCCAGCAGGGAACGGAACGCCGTGCGCAGGGACAAGTGCGGACTCCTTGTGATCGAATAGGCTGGGTGCGAAGCTACTCGCGCCTCTGAAGGGACGCCAATGACCAACCGACGGCTCTTGATCGCGATGTCCACGATGATCGCGCTCCTGATGGTCGCCGGAGCGATCAGCTTCGTGCGCTACGTACGCAGCCACGCGCCTGACCCGCGACTCGTCGCCGTCGCGCCGTTCGACATCTTCGTACCGGGTCTCGAGCCGTGGCGCGTGCGTCTCGCGGTCGGCCTCACCGCCGCCATCAGCGCGCCGCTCGCCGCCGTGTCGCAGGACGTCGTGCGGGAACGGTGGCGCCCCCCTGGTCAGGCGCGGCCCGAAATCGCCGCGCTCGATCTTGCGCGACACACCAGCGCCACTCGCGCGATCTACGGACGCCTCGATCCCATTGCGGGAGGGCGCGATTCCGTGCGCGTGCAGATGATTGTCATCGACGCCGGCACAGGACGCGTGCAGCTCGTGTTCGACGCCCCTTGGGCAATCGCCGATCTCGAGCATCTCCCGCGCGCGCTCGCGCAACGCGTACGCTGATATAGCCTCCGCACGGCCCCCACCGTACGTTATCGTCGTGACCGATCCGTTTGCAGAATTGAACGCGGCACTCGCCGGCCACTACATCATCGATAGAGAGCTGGGTCGGGGCGGGATGGCGCGCGTCTATCTCGCGCGCGACGTGCGCCACGAGCGGTTCGTGGCCCTCAAGACGCTGCGCCCCGAGATCGCGATGGCGCTCGGCCGTGAGCGTTTTCTGCGGGAGATCAAGCTCGCCGCCCGCCTGCAACATCCCAACATTCTTCCGGTTTACGACTCGGGTGTAGCGGACGGCCTCCTGTTCTATGTGATGCCGTTCGTGGAAGGCGAATCCCTACGCGAGCGGCTGGAGCGGGAGCCGCAGCTGCCGCTCGATGACGCCCTCCAAATCGCGCGCGAGGTCGCCGATGCGCTGTCGTATGCGCACAGCCACGACGTTGTGCACCGCGACATCAAACCGGAGAACATCATGTTGTCCGGCGGCCACGCGATCGTTACCGACTTCGGGATTGCGCGGGCGGTGAGCGCGGCAGGCGGCGACAAGCTCACGGAGACGGGGCTCGCGATCGGCACGCCCGCGTACATGCCACCCGAGCAAGCAGCTGGGACGGGCCAGGTCGATCGCCGCAGCGACATTTATAGTCTCGCCTGCGTGTTGTACGAGACATTGGCGGGTCAGCCGCCGTTCACCGGCCCCACCGCGCAAGCCATCATGGCGCGACATTCGCTGGATTCCGTGCCACGGCTGAAAATTGTCCGCGAGGCGATCCCCGACGCGCTCGAGACCGTGATCGAGCGCGCCCTCGAGAAAGTGCCGGCCGATCGCTATCAGACAGCCGAGCAGTTTTCCAACGCACTCACGACCGCCAGCACTGGAAGGATCTCAAGGGTTACAGGGGGACGAAGGCCGACGCCGCCGGGGCGTCCACGCTGGCGCCGGCCGATCCCCGTGGCCGGCGGCCTGTTGCTCCTCGCGGCGCTCACCTGGCTCGTCATCGGTCGCCGTGGCCCGGCCCGACCATCCGGTACGGGCATGGACGTGCGCCGTGTCGCCGTCCTGTACTTTCAGGACCAGAGTCCCGACAGCTCGCTCGGCTATCTCGCTGCTGGTCTCACCGAAGGACTGATCCATCAGCTCGCCGAGGTCCGCTCTCTCGACGTCGTTTCGCGCAACGGCGTGCTGCCATATCGCAACGTCGATCTCCCGCGCGACAGCATCGCGCGGGCACTTGGCGCGGGGACGTTGGTCGAGGGCACCGTGGAACCGGTCCGCGATCGGGTGCGGGTCACGGTACGCCTCGTGGACGGCTACAGCGGTGCGGATCTACTGCGGCGCGCGACCTTCGAGCAGCCCTCGGCGAATCTCCTTCAGATTCGCGATTCGCTCGCCGGCGAAGTCGCCCGCGTGCTGCGCGAGCGGCTCGGGGAGGAGGTGCGGCTGCGCGAAGAGCGCGCGGGGACGAGAAGCACCGAAGCATGGACGCGCGTGCAGCAGGCCGAGGCGATCCGCAAGGATGGGGAATCGCTCGCGCAGGCGGGGAAGATGGACAGCGCTATGGCGCTGTTCGCACGGACCGATTCGACGCTGGCGTCGGCGGAGCGAGCAGATCCAACGTGGATCGACCCAATCGTGTTGCGAGGCCAGCTCGTCGAACGTCGCGTACGGCTCACGCGCAACCCGGCCTTGATAGAGCAAGGCCTCGCACACACGGCGCGAGCGCTGGCAATCGCGCCTGAAGATCCTGGCGCCATCGAGCTCCGAGGGACCTTGCGCTATCGGCGTTGGCAGTTGGCCCGTCCTCCCAATCCGCAGCAGGCCGCCGCGCTGCTGGATGACGCCCGGAAAGACCTCGAGCGCGCGACGAATATGGAACCCACGCTCGCGAGCGCCTACGCCACGCTCAGCAGCCTGTACTACCAGACCAAGGATCTTCAGGGGGCGGCGTTGGCGGCGCGGCGGGCCTACGAAGAGGATGCCTACCTGACCAATGCCGCAGACATCCTGGGGCGGCTGTTCTTCACCTCATATGACCTCGACCAGCAGCGCCAGGCGCAGCGCTGGTGCCAAGAGGGCGTGCGGCGTTTCGCCCGGGACTTCCGTTTTCTCGAGTGCCAGCTCTACATGATGACCCGGCTGGAGGATCCGGATATTCCCCGCGCCTGGCGCCTGCTCGCCGGGATCGATTCGCTAGTGCCTGCACAACGCCGCCAGGTCATCCACCTCCGGGAGCAGATGCTCGTGGCCGCTACCATAGCGCGCGCTGGCCTCAAGGACAGCGCGCACCAGGTGATTGAGCGCTCCCGCGGCACGCCGGAGCTCGACCCCGACCACGACCTCGTTGCCATGGAGGCCTTTGTCCGCACGCTACTCGGCGAGCAGGATGAAGCTATCCGCTTGCTACAGCGGTACGTAGCCGCCAACCCCGAGCACTCATTTCGCGTTGGGGGCGACATCTTCTGGTGGTGGTGGGACCTGCAAAAACACCCCGGTTTCCAAGCCTTGGCCCGCCCGCGATCGTGAGAGGGCCACTCATCCCACCGGACTAATTCCTCCGTTCGGTTTCACGTAAATCGCTTGACCGATCGACTAACCCCACTCCGCGTTTATATCCAACAGTGTGCGTCGTCCCTGATCTGCGGGTAACACTAGATCATCATTCTCCAGAGGCGTATGAAGTATCCGGCTATCCTCTCACTGTTGGTGATTGGCGTTGTTTCCTGTCACAGCGATCGGCCACTGCATCCCGGTCTGACTGCCGACATCTCTGATGCCACGCATGGGACCAACACTAACCAGTTCTTTTTCTGGCTGCCGCCGATAGTCAATCAGTCGGCGCCCGCGTCACAGGTGTTCTCCCAGCAACTCAGTCCCTTAGTACTGATCACGGACGAAGGGCCGGCGACGTCGCCCCTGGCTGTGTGCAATGTGCCTGGCACCGTGATTCGGATGTTTTCCGGATCGGACGTGACCGTCAGCGACGCCGCCTACCACGTCAACTGGCATACCGGACAGGACAACCTGAATCCGGATTGCAATTACCGCATCACCGTCAAGACGGCGGGAACGGTACTCGGTTTTGCGGACGTGGATGTCGCGAGCGGCGGCAACCAATTGAAGAACGTCAACACCGATCAGGATATCCCCCTGCTCGATGATCGCACGTTGCCGATCAAATTCTTCATCGGTGTCGGATCGCAATGCACTGCGGGCGTGGCCGACTGCGGTGAGGGGACGGCGCGGCCCGGCCAGAATACGACAATCGTCACCACGAGCGGACGGGCGGGAATATTTGTTCCGAATGGCGCCGTGACTGAAGAAACGACGATCAGCATCCAATCCGTCGACAACTTTGATGCTCAATGCATTCCCACGTTGCTGCAGCAATTCCCGGGCACGCCCGGCGGGTCGGACAATTCCTGTTACGACTATCACAAAGACACGCCGGGCAAGTTTGCGAGCCTCGTGACGATCGGGATCTGCCCCGAGACGCGGGCATTCGCTTTGGATCACCCCACGCTGGACCTGCTGCAAATCTTCCAGCTCGACGTCGTGAACGACCAACAGCTCATCAGAGCCCTCGACAACACGCCCGCTCCGTTCCTGCAGTGCGACCCGCATTTCTCGCCGTCGTTCGGATCGCGGCGGTCGGTGTTTGGCGATCTCGCGAACGCCCTCGGTCGTCTTATCGGCCCACGCCCGCTATATGCGAGCAGCCGCACCACCATGTTCGATCTGGGTGCCGGCGGGAGCACGGATGGCTTCAGTCGCTTTACGTGGGCGCTCCCGGTAGCGGGCCTCATCAACTTCGATCTCGCTCCCGACGGCATCACCCAAATCCTCCCGGGGGCGGTCGTGAACTCGGCCTATTCACACCTCGGTGTCAGCTTCAGCCGCACCAGCGCGCTCGGTGCCTGTCCGGGGACCGCGGTCTACGCGAACTCTGACAACGGTCCGCTCGGGTTGGCGCAGCCGCAGAACAATGTCAGCGTTTGTCCGCAGGGCAGTCCGTCCGCCTTCAGTGAGGCCACAGCCGGCGCAATCGAGGCGCAGTTTACCGTGCCGGTCGCGCAGGTATGCATCGACGCGACACCAATCCTTCCGGCGGTGCCGGTTGGAGGTGTGCTCGAGGGCGCCTACCTGCAGGCGTTCGACGTGAACGGCGCAGCGCTCAGCCAGCTCGCCGCGACGGCTTCGCAGGTGACGCAAACGCTCTGCGTGCAGCACACGAACGGCGCGAACCAGGGCGACATCGCGGTTGTGCAGTTCGCGGGCGCGGCGACCATGCCCGCCATCTTCGACAACCTCTCGTTCTCGAGGATAGCGATCAGCCGCTAGCCCTTCCGCTTTGCTGCCAGGCCGCGCCTATTGTCGCGGGGAAGCTGCGAGGAGCGGACCTGGCTCGCGATCTTGTCGGCCGTGTGCGTGAATTGTTGGGCACGCGCTACACTGCAATCACCGCGGTCGCGCGCGGCGGCAACGCGACGCTGTTCGGCGCCTACGATCAGCAAGGCCAGCAGGTGGCAATCAAGGTGCTCCATCCGGAGCTCGCGGTCTCGGTCGCCGCCGATCGCTTTCTGCGCGAGATTCGCTACGCCTCGCAGCTGCATCATCCGCACATCGCGCCGCTGATCGATTCGGGCGAGAGCGATTACCTGCTCTGGTTCGTCATGCCATACGTTGCGGGCGAGACGCTCCGGCAGGTGCTCCGCCGCGAGCGAATGCTGCCCATCGACCGAGCCGTCCGGCTCGCCACCGAGGTGCTCGACGCACTGGGCCACGCGCACGAGCGCGGTCTGGCGCATCGCGACATCAAACCGGACAACATCGTCTGTTCGGCGTCCGGCGAGGGCGCCGTGCTCGTGGACTTCGGGATCGCGCGCGCGATTGCGAGCTCAGGCGAGGACCGTGTGACGCGCAGCGGTTTCGTCGTCGGAACCGAGGAATACATGAGTCCCGAGCAGGCAGGCGGCTCGCCCGACATCGACGGCCGGACCGATCTCTATTCGCTGGGCGTGGTGCTCTTCGAGGCGTTGGTGGGCCGGCCGCCCTTTTCGGCGGCCAGTGCGGCGGCGGTGCTCGACATGCAGCAGCACGCACCGCCACCAGATCTCCGCAAGCTGAGACGCGACGTGCCTCGCGCGCTGAGCGACACCGTCATGAAGTCGCTCTCCAAAGCACGCGAGGCACGCTGGCAAACCGCGTTCGACATGCGACAGGCGTTGCTGCCGTATGCGGCCGCCATGTCGTAGCGTTCAGGGCTTCCGCGCAACGCTACTGGGCGTGCTGAGCAGATCACCGACATGGGTGCGAATTCCCACCGGCATGTAGGGTGACCGCAGGAGCGTTTGGACCTGCTTGAGACGGTCCGACATGTCGGCGCCGCGCCCAGCCTGACCGTTGACCCAAGCGGCGTAATAGAGCGCCAGCGCCTGCACCGGCAGATCGCCCGCCCGCGCGGCCTCGTTGGCCAACTGATCGAGCACACGCGCCGCACGGTTCAACTGACCGTCGTGGAACCACGTGTTCGCAAGCCGCCACATCGAGAGACTCGGCAGATGGCCTTCCTGACGCGCGATGTCGGCGGCGGCGACGTACTGCTCCGCGGCCTGCGCAAAGGTGACCGAGCCGTTCCGACCGTCGCCGCGTTCGATGCGCGCACGCACCGCGGGGGTAAGCTCGCCTTCCGACGCGGGAATGCCGCTGATCTGATCCCGGTCGGTCGATCCCGACTGGCCCAGCACGATGACCGGGACACACGCCAGGACGCTGAGGAAAGCGACTGCGATTCGCGTTTTCATAATCCGCCTCCGTGAGGAACGTGACTGGGTTGCTGCGTCTGATCTCGCGGAGCATGTTAGGCACGGTCGCTTAATGCTCGATCATCCAAGCGTCATCAGGAAATCATCGTGATGGAGCAGCTGCGCTTGCTGACGTTTGGAGGCCTGGCCCTGTTCATAGGCGGCACCTCGACGACCGGTCCGGTGACCAGCCGCCAGCGGCTGGCGCTGCTGGCGCTGCTGGCTGTCGCCCGTGACCGCGGCCTCAATCGTGACAAAATCCAGCTCTACCTCTGGCCCGACAGCGATGCCAAACGCGCCCGGCAAGGGCTGAACCAGGTCGTCTATTTCCAGCGACGCCAGCTCGGCGGCGAGGGGGGGGGCGTGTTTCTCGGCCGCAAGACGCTGCGCCTCAATCCCAAGCTCCTGACCAGCGACGTCTGGGAGTTTCAGGACGCGCTCGATGCCGGCAACCCGGAGGTGGCGGTCCGCCTGTACGTGGGCCCGTTCCTGGACGGTTTCTTTCTCAAGGGATCACCGGAGTTCGAGCAGTGGGTCTCCGAGCAGCGACGCCGGTTTGAATCGCAGTGCGCGCAGGCGGTTGGGCAACTCGCCGCCGCCGCGGCGGCGCGAGGTGATCAGCGCCAGGCGCTCGATTGGTGGCGCCGGGCCGCCGAGTTGAACCCCTTCGACACGGAGACCGTGCTTCACCTCGCGGGAGCGTGGGTTGCGCTGGGGGATCGAGGGGCCGCGGTGCGCTGCGCCCAGCACTATGAAGATGCGCTGCGAACTGAGCTCGGTCTGCCGCCTGACCCCCGTGTCACGCGCCTGATAGCTGACTTACGGGACGGAGCCACGTGAAACGCAGCTGGCTAGGGATTCTGATGCTCACCGCTGGGTGCCAGCCGGAAGCACACCGGCTGCTGCTGGTGGATTTCACCCTCGCCGATCCGCTCAAGCTCGAGACGACGGCCGCGCCCTGGCACGACGCCGGATATCGCGTCGAGTACCGCCGCTTTTATCCGCATCTCACCCGCGCGGATCTGGCACGCTACCGCACCGTCGTCGTCCTGGCCGGACGTGAGCCGGAGCGCACGTCGGACGCGCTGACGATCGGCGACCTCGCGATCCTCACCGAATGGATCCGGCGTGATGGTGTCGTGGTTCTCGCCTACGAACCCGATCTGAGCGCAGCACGAAAGGCCGGGACACTCGATCGCTGGATCATGAACCGCTGGCTCGCAGCCCAGGGCGCCGGGATCACGATCGGAGACGATCCGGTCGACGTCCCTGCCGTGCCGCTGCCGAGTTCTTCGCTCGACAACGCGGGCTTTGCGCCGTTTCCGGCCGGCCGCAACCATCCGCTCTCGGTTCGCAATCGCAGTCAAATGCTCGCGCGGGGAACGTCGAACGCGCTCGTTGCCGCGAGCCGGGTCGGCGACGGCTTGATCGTCGTCGCCAGCAGGAACCTCCTCGCCGCAGCTCGGGAAGATCCGCGCACTCGTGACTTTCTCGTCGCGCTCGCGCGTTGGACGCGCCGCCCCGCCGAGTGGGCGACCGTCGATGCCGCCGTGCGGCCGGCGCCGCTACGGTTGGCCAACGCGCCGAAACAAATCCTCGTGCACGCTCCACTCCTGGCTCCCCCGGCCGGTGCGGACGCCATGTTGCTGCCCGAACCGGTCCAGCCTCTCGATCGGGAGGACAAGCCCCTGATCCCTTCCTGGATCGCGCACCAGGGACTGCGTGTGCTGTGGAGCCGCTACACGCCGCAGTCGTTCGAGTCGTCGTTGGACTTCGCCGAGACGGCCGCGTTGAACGCGCTGGCGACGATCATCCCGGCGCCGGCGCTTGCCGACACGATAGGGACGCGCAACATCTGGCGATCAACCGCGGAAGAATTGCAGACGACCAGCTTCCGCTGGTTCCCAGGGGTGGCGTTGATCGAGCTCCCCTCGGCGGGCGCCGACGAGGTCGATCGACATGGCGATCTCACTCCAGTGCCCTGCGGACTCGATTCGCTATTCTGGCGCAGCTCGTTGCGACCGGCGTACCGCACACTCGCTCGGCTCGGCGGCGCGCATCCCGATGTCCTCGCCGGTGTCGCGCTCGATCTCGACAGCGCGATGACCCCCTACGCCGACGCGGGTTTCTGCGACGCCGATTACCGAGTCGGGCTCGCCGGGCTCGGACTCGAGCGCGCCGAGCTCGACCGGCTGACGGCGCTGCCTCCTGTCGTCCGGTACGACACGCTGCTGGAGCGCGGCTTCCTGGCCCGCTATTTCACGGCGCTCGAGAATGCCGTGGCCGAACGCGCGACGGCGATGCGCACCGAGGTGCGACGGCTGCACCCCGACGTGCGGTTTGCGTTCCGTGCAACCACACCGCCCGCCGACTGGTTTTCAATCGGATTGCTGCGCGGCCTTTCGAGCCATGAGGCTCCCGCGTTGTTGTTGGTGCGCGAGCGCCATGCCCGTGAGCTAATGCAGCTCTACAATGAGCGCGGGATCGTTGCGCTGTCCGCCTTCCAGTTGGCGCCGGAGCAGGGACGCTCGACGGCCGATTGGGCGCGTCTGCGACCATTGGTATTCGGTGAGCACGCCGGCTTCTGGCTGGATGGCACATCTTCAGACAGCCTGGCGCGTGTAATCCGCCGGTTTGCGAAATAGAGCCTTGCCCACGCCCCCGGGCGCCCGGTACTTTTCCTCCCGTTGGAAGTGGTGGGGCCGATGGTCGCGGATGGCCGGCTTCAGGGGCCACCCGAGGAAAGTCCGAGCTCCACAGGGCAGACCGCCAGGTAACGCCTGGGCGCCGGCACGGCAACCCCCGGTCGGAGCAAGGCCAAATAAGCAGCGAGACCCGGCCCGGGTCGTTCGAGCTGCGGGTAGGCCGCACGAGATGGCTGGCGACAGTCATCCCAGAGAGATGACCATCTGCTCGTACCAACGAGTAAACAGAACTCGGCTTATGGTCCCACCACTTCCTCTTTTGTGACCACTAAGCCGCCCGCCACGCCCGCCACGCCATACCCGCCGCACTGGGAGAACGTCGCCGACCTCCGCGTCTTTCGCGCGAGCGCTGCAGAGTGGGAAAAGCTCATCGGCTGGCGCACGGACATGCGAAAGCGGGGATGGAAGCTGCTCAAGATCACGAGCGAAGACGCTGAGGTCGTGGCCATTTTCGGACGCACCAAAACCAAGGACTAAGATGCCTCGTCTCCTATTTGCCCTGGCGCTGCTCGCCACGGCGTGCGCATCGCATAGCCGCCCCGCAACGCCAGCGCCTGGAACGCCGCCGACAGCCCCGCCCCCGCCCCCGCCCCCCGCACCTCCAGCTGCGCCGCCAAGGGCGAGTTCGGAAGTCGTGCGGCTGGGACCGAGTGCGTTGCGCTACGTGTCGCATCAGGTCGTTCACATCGACCAGGAATTCCAGGGCATGCGGCAGCCGTCCGATTTTGGGCTGCGCTCGTTCTTCCGTGTGACGATCGCCGGTCCCGCAGACAGCGCCGGTTATGCCACGACCGTCACCGTCGATTCGATCGTCTCCGACTCCGGCTCCACTGTGCCGATGGGACTCAATTTGTCGGGCGCCAAGGGTCTGTCGTTCATCGGGCGGCTGCGTCCTACCGGAGAGTTCCGCAATGCCGTTGCGTCCGACACCACCGCACCGGCCCAATTACTGGCGCAGATCATCGGCTCGTTCCGGAACTTCTTCCCGCGGCTACCGGCGAATGGCGCCACAATCGGCGCGACCTGGACCGACACCGTGACATCGAACGAACGGACGGCGGGAAGCGTGACGGTCACCAACATCAGTCACGCGCACGCGGCCGCGTGGGAACAGCACAATGGCGTGCGCTGCCTCCGGGTCGACGTGACGTCGACGTTCACGATTCAAGGCTCGGGTGAACAGATCGGCCAACCGTTTGACATTTCGGGATCGGGACTCCGCGCCGGAGTGGACTACATTGCCGTCGATGGCCGCTACCTGGGTGGCGAAGCGCACGACTCCACGTCGATGACGATTACGCTGCCGGTGCAAGCCACGACGATTCCTCGCACGCAGGTGTCGCGGTCGACGGTGACGGTGCTGCCGTAATGGGCGGTTCGGCGGTTTGGCAGTTAGGCGGTTGGTGCCTATTCGCCGCGCTAACCGCCCAACCGCTTAACCGGCTAGTCGCCCAGGTCGCTCCCAACCGCTCCGCCGCGTACCTCTTTCCCACCGACGTCAATGACGCGCGCGCCATCTGGATCAATCCTGCGGGCCTCGGCACACTGCGCGAAGCGTCGATCTACGCGGAAATAGGAGTCGGTAATCCCGGCGCAAGTGGGCGCCTGCGCCAGATCGACGCCGGCTTCAACTCTCGCGGTCTCGCGTTCGCATATCAGCGCGACATCTTCGATAACAAAGTGCGCGGAAACACCTACCGGATCGGACTGGCTGGGGGGTCACGTGGGCTCGCCGCGGGAGCCGCGGTTGCGCATTATCGCGGTGACGGCGCCCATTCCACGGGTTGGGATGCCGGCCTGAGCTACACGCTGTACCCGGGACTCACGGTTGGACTCGTCGCCGCGAACATCGGCCAGCCGATGGTTCGCGGTCTTGGTCAGCGACTCACCTACGTTCCGGGTGCCACCTGGCATCCGGCTCCCCTGGCGGCGCTGGCGTTATCGACCTACGCCCGCATCACGCCCGATTCGATC
Source organism: Gemmatimonadetes bacterium 13_2_20CM_2_65_7 (assembly GCA_001915025.1). Taxonomy (GTDB): domain Bacteria; phylum Gemmatimonadota; class Gemmatimonadetes; order Gemmatimonadales; family GWC2-71-9; genus 20CM-2-65-7. The sequence continues at coordinate 59,490 of MNDR01000096.1, read as the reverse complement.
GCCTCCTATGCGTTCGGCCTGAGCTGGCATACGCCGCGGACGTCGATGGGAACGGTCCACCGCTGGCCGATCGAGATCATCGCCCGGCTCGACACGGATGGAAAACTTCGTCGTGGCGAGTTCGCGTTGGGACTATCGATCGGTAGTCGGGACCGCGTAGGCATCGTCGCGACTACCCCGGGCGATGTCTCACGCGTGGACGAGGCGAGCCTTTACGGGGCTTCTTCGCGGGAACCCGCCGGGGGGCGGCACTAGCGGGGCGCACCGAATCCGCCGCGTCACGGCGATTGAGCTGCTTGTCGAGCTGAACCATATCGCGGAACGACAGATTGCGAAACACTGTGTCCGCCAGCTCCTTCGAGTGAGTCCCGTAGATCACGAGCCGGAATGCCAGCCCTCCATGCACGTCCAACCCCATTTTTGTCCGGACGCTGTCGCGCGCATAGGAGCGCACTTGATGCGGCGTCACAACGACGGTGCGGCGGCGCGTGAGCAGCAGCAATGTCGAGTCTTCCGGGCCGGCAGGCTGATACGCGGACAGCGCGACGTCACCTGGGAGGAGCGCGCGACGGGCGCGCAGCATGCGCGCCACGCTGTCCGGGAGCGGCGCGCGCGCCGCGATGCGCGGCGGCTTGCTGAAGACGTAGTACGCCACGGCCGCCGCGCCGCCGGCGAATGCGATGAAGAGCAGACATCCGGCCACGCTCAGGCCCACCAGCGACCGATAGAACATCAACCGCAGCCGGCGGCGCAGCGGCACGTGCACCTGGTCTCGCGCCGCAGTCGGCAGCGCGCCCACCAGGGCGCGGCTGACTTCGGCCGCGGTCTGAAACCGCTTGGCGCGATTCTTCTCCATCATCCGCTCCAGCACCACAGCCATCTCTTCCGGCACATCGGGGCGGCGGCGGCGAATCGGCTCCGGCGGCTCGGTGAGCTGCTGGGCGAGAATCGCCGCCGAGGAAGGACCTTCGAACGGCGGCGATCCGGCAAGCACGTGGTAGAGCACGACGCCGAGGGAGTAGACGTCGGACCGGCCGTCGAGCTTGTCGCCCGATGCCTGCTCGGGACTCATGTACTCGGGTGTCCCGACGATCATCCCTTCGCTGGTGAGCTGGGTCGAGCTGGGGGTCTTCGCCTGAGCCGCCTGCGCCGCTTTGGCGATCCCGAAATCGGTCACCAGGACATGGCCGCTCCTGTCGAGCAGGATGTTGTCCGGCTTGATGTCGCGGTGGACGATATCGTGGCTGTGCGCGTACGCGAGCGCGTCGGCGACTTGCCGGGCGATGCGGGCGGCGTCGCCGACGGACAGCTTCTTTTGCGTCTCGAGGAGTTGGCGCAGGGACGGACCGTCGATGCACCGCATGATGATGTAGAAGATCTCTTCCTGCCGGCCGACCTTGTAGATCGGCACGATGTGCGGATGCTCCAGCCGTGCGACCGTCTGCGCTTCGCGCAAGAACCGTTCGGCGACGACGGGCGACGGCGCGAGTTCCACGTCCAGCACCTTCACCGCGACATCGCGATTCAGGACGTTGTCGCGCGCGCGGAACACACTGGCGAAGCCCCCCTCACCCAGCAGGGGGCCAACGGTAAATTCCTGTCCAAGCGCTTGTTGCAGGCGCTGCTGGAGGGCTCCGAGGTCCATGGCGGTGCAAAAAGCTAGGATTGCACGACGGGTTGTGCTAGGGACCGGCGCGCTGTTCGTCGTCTGGTTGCTCGGCGTATGGCCGCCACCGGTGTGGTGGCGCGATCATGAGCCGCGGTGTACCGCGATGATGCGCTTACGGACGGACTGTCGGAAGGACGGAAGGACGGTACGTCAATCGCCTGCGATGCGATCTGCGCTCCTCGAGCGCATGGTGATCATCGCGGAAGACTCACGATTCAGAACGCATCACGGCATCGACTTTGTCGAGTTGCGTGGCGCGTGGGCCGCCGGCAGTCGTCGCGGTGCGAGTACGCTCACGCAGCAACTGGCGAAAAACCTCTACCTCTCTCCGTCGCGGTCGATCTTTCGGAAGCTCAAAGAGGCGGTGACCGCGGTTCGCCTTGAGCTCGCATTGAGTAAAGACCGGATCATGGAGCTGTATCTCGCCAACGCGGAGTTTGGCCCGGGCTTGTGGGGCGTGTCGGCTGCGAGTGAGGCCTACTTCGGTGTCGCACCCTCTCGACTCAACAACGCTCAGGCGGCGGCGTTGGCGGCCACCCTGCCGCAGCCGCGCACGTCCAATCCGGCGTTTCGGCCGGGGAGAATGCTCGCGCGCCGCGATTTGATTCTAGCGCGCTACTACGGCGGCAAGACGCCGGTCCCGCCCGCCGACGAAGATTCGATTCCTGTTATTCCACCAATTGAGCCGCCGGTGATACCGCTGGATTCGCTGCTAATCCACCAGCCGTAGCGGCATCACGAGGGCCATGTAGGAAGCGGGATCGTTCCATCCCACCGGTTCGATCGTCGCAGCGCGCTCCGGCGCTTTGAACGTGAAGCGCACCTCGTCGGTCGGCATGAACTTCAGAATCTCGAGCAGATACGTCGCGTTGAAGCCAATCTCGAGCGGCTCGCCTTCGTAGGTGACTGAGAGCTCGTCCTGCGCTTCTCCGAGATCGGGTGTCTGCACCGAGAACTTTACGGTGCCGCCCGAAAACGCTAGACGAATGCGGTGCGTCTGGTCGCTGGCGACGACGCTCATGCGCCGCAGCGCGGCGGCCATGGCGAGCTTATCGACGGTCGCCTGCTTGTCGTTCTCGCGCGGGATCACCTGCTCGTAATTGGGATACGGCCCTTCGATGAGACGAGAGAACACCAAGGTACCGCCAGCGCGGAAGCCGATGTGGTTATCGCTCTTGGCGAGCTCGATCTCGGCATCACCGGGGTAGAGGCGGCGGATCTGCTCCAGCGCTTTGGGCGGGACGATGAGGTCGGCGGTGGAGCCACCGGTTGCCGGCACGTCCATCTTGGCGAGGCGATGGCCGTTCGTCGCCACCATGCGCATACGATCGGGGCGGAGCTCCCAGAGGACGCCGTTGAGGATCGGGCGACTCTCTTCGGTCGATGCGGCGAACGCGACGTGTCCGACGAGCTTATGCACGACGCCGGCTGCCGCCTTCCACGCCTTCTCGAACTTGACCGCCGGGAAGGAGGGAAACTCTTCGCGCGGTAGTCCCAGCAGCTTGAACTTCGACCGGCCCGATTCGATCGAGACGCGCGCTTCCCCCGCGGCGGTGACCCGCACCGGACCGGATGGCAGCTCGCGGGCGATGTCGACCAGTTTCTTTGCGGGGAGCGTGACCGCTCCGTCCGCATCGACCTCCGCGGGGACTGTCGTGCTCACGGCAATATCGAGATCCGTGCCGGAGAGTCGCAGTCCGCCGCCCTGCTTCGAGGCTTCGACGAGGACGTTGGCCAATACAGGCAGTGTCGTCTTCGCGGGAATTGCCGCCGCAACTGCAGCGAGGCCTTCCTGAAGCTGTTCCCTCGTGATCGTGAACTTCATGCGAGCTGCGACGTCTCCAAAATGGGGGTAAGTCTTACTACTGCGCTTCTATATAGAACTACTAGTAGTAGTAGTAGACAACGGGGATATGTGGGTGATGCCGCTAAAGCGCAACCAGCACATCACCTGTCGTGCATCACACGATGTTGGTGCGTTGTTGCGACTGTTGGCGCTTTGCGGATAGCGCGGCGCCTTTCCCCACAGCCCACATCCCTCGCTGTTTCCCACGCCACTTTGTTGGTTACAGTGCGGACAATTCCTGGCGCGCCATCTCGACGCGCTCTTTGAACGTCCGGTCACGCATCATCTGCCGCTCCACCTTGTCCACGCTGTGGATGACGGTGGAGTGATCGCGGCCGCCGAACGCCTGGCCGATCTCGACGAGCTGCATGCCCAGCATGTCACGGGCGAGGTACATCGCGACCTGTCGCGGAATCGTGAGCGTCTTGGTCCGCGCCTTCGAGCGTAATCCTTCGGGCGTGACGCCCCACCGGCGTGCCACCACTTCCTGCACGCGATCGATACTCGGCGCCGACTGGCCGCTGCCATAGCCCGACCCTTCTTCGCCCTGGCGGATCTTGTCCGACAGCGCGTCACGGGCCAGCTCGATCGTGACCTCGCGGTTCTTGAGCGAGGCGAAGAGCAGCAGCTTAATGATGCACCCCTCCAGCTCGCGCACGCTCGAGCGGATGTGCTCGGCGATGAAGCGCAGCACGTCGTCCGGAATCGTGAGCTCGAGATGATCCTGTTCGGCCTTCTTCCGGAGAATCGCGATGCGATGCTCCAGATCGGGATGTCCGATATCGGCGACCATCCCCCATTCGAACCGCGAGATCAGCCGGTCTTCGAGGCCGGGAATCTCCTTGGGCGGGCGGTCCGAGGTGAGCACGATCTGTTTGTGCGCCTCGAACAGCGCGTTGAACGTATGGAAGAATTCCTCCTGCGTCATTTCCTTCCCTTCCAGGAAATGGACGTCGTCGACCAGGAGGAGATCCACGTCGTTGCGGTAGCGGCGGCGGAACTCGGACATCGTGCGGGCGTGAATCGACTCGATCACGTCGTTGATGAACTGTTCGGCGCCGAAATACTGCAGCCGCGTCTCGGGGTTTTTCTCGAGCACCGCGTGCGCGATCGCCTGCATCAGGTGCGTCTTGCCGAGGCCCGTCGCCCCGTAGATGAACAGCGGGTTGTACGTCTTGCCAGGCGCTTCGGCGACCGCGTGCGCGGCCGCCGCTGCGAGCTCGTTCGATTTGCCGATGACGAACGTTTGAAACGTGTAGCGTTCGTTGAGCGGTGTCGTGGCAACGGACGACGCCGTCGCGGTGCCGCCTCCGCGACTGCTCCGTGGGGCGACGAAGAAATCCATTTGCGGGCGCCGCTGCCGATCTTCCTGCACGCGAAACACGACGGTCGTGGGCCGGCCGAGCACACGCTCGGCGGCGCGCGCCAACAGGCCCGCGTGTTTCGATTCATTCCACTCAGCGGCGAATTGATCGGGCGCGCCAAGGATCAGGCGTCCTTCATCGAGTGCGATGGGCTCGGATGGCTCGAGCCACGTGCGCACCGTCGCCTCGGGAAGTTCGCGTCGCGCTTCGTCGAGGAGACGCTTCCAGGCTTCGTTGACCGATTGCTCCATTATGATTCGAATTTGAGGAAGGACGTCGAGCAAGGGCGGCCCGAAAGTACGGGCGCTCTGTGGAAAAGTCAACCTTGACCGTCGTGTTACGAGTCGGGTAACTTTCCCGGCCTTACACGAGGAATTTATGGGTCCGACGTATCGGCCGCGAAATCGGCGGCGCATCAATAAGCATGGATTTCGCGCGCGGATGAAAACCGTCTGGGGCCGCGCTACGCTGTCCCGCCGCCGCAAGAAGGGTCGCAAGCGTCTCGTCGTCAGCATTCCATCCAAACACCGGAGCCGGTAAACGCGTGAGCGGTATCCGCGCCGCGTTCGCATCACGCGCGGCTCGGAGCTCACGACCTGCTGGGACGCAGTGGGGAGCCAGCGACGGCGCACTCAGCATCTCGATCTGGCCTGGCGTCACAGTGACTCGGGTCACGCGCGTCTGGGACTCATCGTGCCACGCCATCAGTCCTCAGCGGTCGCGCGCAATCGCTTACGGCGACGGCTGCGAGAGATCCTGCGCCGCGACTTGCTGCGAAACCTTCCAGCCGTCGATCTCGTGATTCGTGCGAAGCGCTCCGCGTACGCCGCCCCGTTTGCAGTCCTGCGCGCCGAATTGACGGGAGTGCTGGAGACGCTGACGTGACGCTGCGACGACTGCCACGTGTGACGGTGATGGCACTCATCCGTGGGTATCAGCTCACGCTGTCGCATCTGGTGTTTACGCAGTGTCGCTTCGAGCCATCGTGTTCGCGCTACACGTACGAAGCAGTGGAGCGCTACGGTGCGCTGAAAGGCAGCTGGCTGGGTGCGCGTCGCATACTTCGTTGTCATCCGTTTCATGCGGGCGGTTACGATCCGGTTCCCTAAGTGAGTACGGAACGCAGAATCCTGCTCGCGATCGCGCTGATGATCATCGTGGCGATCGCGCCGTCGCTCATCTGGCCGCCGAAGAAACCGGCGGTTGGGCGGTTGGGCGGTTTGGCGGACAGTACAGCCCGGCGCGATTCGACCGCGCATGCGATCTTGCCGACGCCGTCGACCGGCCAACCGCCGAACCGCCGAACCGCCCAACCGCTCGACACCGGCCGGATCGTCTGGGTCACCTCGCCGCTGTATCGTCTCGGATTCTCGACCCGCGGCGGCCGGCTCGTGTCGGCCGAACTACTGAATTATCAATCATTTGCCTCTGGTGATTCGGCGCGCCCCGTGCAGCTCGTCCCCAGCGGCGATGCCTTTCTGCGTCATCGCCTCATCGTGCCCAGCGGCGATACCGTGTCGCTCGACGACTGGGATTTCCAACTCAGTCCCGACGCGCCCGGACTCGTGGTGTCCGCGGGGCAGGGAGCGCAGTCGCTCCATCTCGAGGCCGAGCGCGGCGGATCGCGTGTGACGCTCGAGTATCGATTTGCGCCCGATCAGTACCGTTTCGAGGTGCGTGGCAACGTCACCGGGCTGAGCAGCGGCGGCGCCGTGTTGCTCCTTGGGCTGTCGAACGGTCTGCGGTCCGCCGAAAAAGATTCGCTCGACGATTATCGCCACTATGCCGTCGTGACGAAAGCATCGAAAGCCGAGCGCACCGATTTCTCCAAGCTGCGCCCCGACCAGCGTGTCTTGCTCGACGGGCCCTTCGAATGGGTTGGCGTGAAGTCCAAGTATTTTTTCACGGCGGCACTCGCGCTCGAAGAGGGTCAGCAGACGTTCGGTGGCGCGATCGCCGTCGGTGGACCGCGCAGCGGGCGCGCTGCGTCACGCGCGTCCGTCTCGATCACGATGCCCGTCGCGCCGGCGGGCGGTTTCCGCTACCAGGTATACGCGGGTCCCCTCGACTATCGCCAGCTATCCCGGCTCGGCCACGATCTCGACGATGCCAACCCCTACGGCGGCATTTTCCGCCCGATCATTCAACCGGTCTCGGTATTCGTCGTCAACATCCTGCTGTGGATGCATGAACGCCTGAGCCTCGCTTACGGGTGGGTGCTCATTCTGTTCGGCGTGATCGTGCGTCTGCTGTTGTGGCCATTGAACCAGAAGGCGATGGAGTCCGGCATCCGTATGCAGGCGGTCGCCCCGTTGCTCAAGGAGACGCAGGACCGCTACAAGAACGATCCCGAGCGGCTGCAGCGCGAGATGATGCGCATTTACAAAGAGAACAAGGTGAATCCATTCGGCGGTTGTCTCCCGATGCTGCTGCCGATGCCGGTGCTGCTGGCGCTCTTCTTCGTATTCGCCAACACGATCGCATTTCGGGGCGTGCCGTTCCTGTGGCTTCCGGATCTCTCGCGGGCCGATCCCTTTCGTATCATCCCCGTGATGATGGGGCTGTCGATGTTCGCGCTCTCGAAGATCGGACAGATCGGCGTCCCGCCGAATCCGCAGTCCAAGATGATGTTGTACTTCATGCCGGTCTTCATGACCGTGCTGTTCCTGAACTTTGCGTCGGGGCTGAATCTGTACTACGCCTCGCAAAACCTGTTCAGCATTCCGCAGCAGTACCTGATCGCGAAGCGTCGCCTGCGAGAGGCTCCGGTGGCCGGTGGTGGAGCACGCGCGCCGACTCCGGTCAAGACGTAGCTGCTCTCCGACCCGATTGTCGCGCTCGCGACACCGCCCGGTCGCAGCGCGCTTGCGCTGATTCGCCTCTCGGGTGCCCGAGCCTTTTCTCTCGCCGCCCGCTGCCTCGAGCCATTCCATCCCACTCCGCCGCGCACCGTGTTTCGCGCGCGACTCCTCCATCCCGACTCCCGGGAACCGGTTGACGACGTGCTCGCGGCCTGCTTCCCCGAGCCGCACTCCTACACGGGCGAGAATGTCGTCGAGATCTCGACGCACGGCGGTCTCGTCGTGCCGGCTGCGGCCGTCGCCGCACTGGTCGCCGCGGGAGCACGCCCCGCGGCGCCCGGCGAGTTCACGCGCCGCGCCGTCTTGAGCGGGAAGATGGACCTGCTGCAAGCCGAAGCGACGGCGGATCTGATCGACGCCGGTTCTCCCGTGCAGCGGCGCCGCGCGCTCCAGCAGCTCGACCGCGGCTTGTCGAACCGTCTGACCGCGCTGCGCGCCGAGATCTTGGAGCTCGAAGCGCTGATCGCATACGACATCGATTTCCCGGAGGAAGACGAGGGACCGGTGAGTGAAACGACCGTGCGTCGTGCGTGGTGCGTCGTGCGTGATCGTGTGGCTGATCTGTTGAAGACCGCGCCGGAAGGCGAACGGCTACGCGAAGGCGCCTTGCTCGTGATCGCTGGCCGCCCGAACGCCGGCAAGTCGTCGCTCTTCAACGCGCTGCTCGGCACCGAGCGGGCGATCGTGACGGAGATTCCCGGCACGACGCGCGATGCCATCGAAGCGCATGCCGTGATCGAAGGCTTTCCGTTTCGGCTCGTCGACACCGCGGGCTTGCGCGACAGCGACGAGCGCATCGAACGACTCGGCATCGAAGTGAGCCGCAAGTATCTCGCGGCTGCCGACCTGGTGCTCTTCTGTGAAGAACGCGACGATCCCGAGCGCGACGCGTTCCTGGCGCAGGTTCAAGCGCCGGTCGTCACGGTTCGTACCAAGGTCGATTTGTCGGGCGGCGTTGGAGTCTCCGTCGTGACCGGCACCGGCATCCCGGAGCTGCGCCGCCGTCTCGCGGAAGTGGCGTTCGGAACACTGCTGGCGTTAGGCGACGTGGAGCCCGTTGTGACGCGGGCCCGTCATCGCACCGCGTTGGAGCGCGCGCTGGTCGAGCTGGAAGGATTCTGGACCGCGCGGCAGTCGGGCGTCGACGCGGCCGCGGCTGCCACGCATCTGCGCGCGGCCGTCGCGGCGCTCGACGACCTCATCGGCGCGATTACGCCTGAGGATGTACTGGACCGCGTGTTCGCGGCATTCTGCGTGGGGAAGTAAGCGCCTCGATCATCGTCCGCGCCTTCGCGAGCGTCTCCTGATACTCCGCCGCGGGCTCGGAATCCCAGACGATGCCCGCGCCCGCGTGGAACGTCGCCTCCCCTCCCCGAATCACGATGGTGCGAATCGGAATATTGAGGTCCATCGCGCCGGTCACCGAGACGTAGCCGATCGCGCCACAGTAGACGCCGCGCGGAGCACGCTCCAGCTCCGCGATGATTTCCATCGCGCGGATCTTCGGCGCGCCGGTGATCGAGCCGCCGGGAAAGGCGGCTCGCACGAGATCGAATGCGTCGGCGTCGTCTCGCAGGATTCCGGTGACGGTCGAAACCAGATGGTGCACGGTCGGGTGCGACTCGAGCGCGAGCAACCGCGGCACGCTCACCGATCCGGTCCGGCAGACCTTCCCCAGATCGTTCCGCAGCAGATCGACGATCATGACGTTCTCGGCAAGATCCTTCGCGCTCGTCTGGAGCTCGCGCGCGAGCGCGGCATCCTGCGCGGGCGTTGCTCCGCGCGGCCGGGTGCCCTTGATCGGACGCGCTTCGACCACCCGGGAGCCCGCATCGATCCGCAGAAATCGCTCGGGCGAAAGGCTCGCGATCACCATGCCGTCGTAATCGAGATACGCTCCGAAGGGCGCCGGATTGCGGGCCCGCAGCCGCCGGTACAGCGCCAGCGGTGACCCCGTGAAGGTGGCCTGAAATCGCTGCGCCAGATTGACCTGATAGACATCGCCGGCGGCGATGTAATCGCGGATACGGCTGACGCGTGACTCGAAGTCGGCGCGCGTGAAGTTGGATTGGGGCGGCGCGGGTGCCGGTCTCGGACCGTCAGGGACGGCGCGGCCAGACGCAGCCAATCGTTCCTGTACCCACGCGAGTCGCGCCTCCGAGGCTTCGCTGATGCCGGTCGAGATAATCCACGCCTTGTCTTCCAAGTGATCCCAGGCGATCACCCAGTCGTAGAGGCCAAGCACGACGTCTGGAATCGAGTGCGAGAGCCCCCCGAGCCCCCGGAGCCCCCCCCGGTCCGCCGGCGGACGGCGGACGCGTTCGAGCTCCGCACCCCAGTCGTAGCCGAGGTAACCCGCGATCCCACCTTGGAACGGTGGGAGACCAGGCAGCGGCTCGCGCCGGTGCGGTGCCAGAAGCGCGCGCGCCGCCCCGAGGGGATCAGTATTCCCTGGCGTCCGCACGACCGCGACCGGATCGGCGCACAAGAACGAAAAACGGCTCAGGGGTCCCTGGGCCGAACTATCGAGAAAGACGAGGTGCGGAAGTCCGCTGAAGCGGACGCAGGTGCCGAATGGATCGGGCGCCGGAACCAGCGGGACCGCGAGCGTCACGAACCTACGAATTTCTTTTTCGTGCCGCGCAACGCGCTGTTTCCCGATGGCCGCCACAGCGCCGTCTGCTCGATCAACTGCGCTAACTCCATGTCGCTCGCCGTGACGCCACCGGCGCTATGTGTCCAGAGTTTCACGCCGACCTTCCCCCAGCTCACGGCGAGATCGGGGTGATGATCCGCCGCTTCGGCGACGAAGCCTATCGCGTTGACGAGCATCAGCGTGGTCGGCCAACCGTCGGTCTGATACTCACGGACGATCGCACCGTTCTCCAGTCGCCAATGCGGGAGCGCCTTGAGGCGCTGCTGTATTTCAGATGCGGATAGGGAAGCAGGCTGTGCCATGCTCAGTCCAGGGTCTCACGGTAGCTGGCCGACTGTCCGAAATTCTCCTCCACTTCGACTTCGATCGACTTGAGATGCACCACGCCGAGCTCGGCGCGAACGCGTCCGGCGAGATACTGCGCCAGCATTTCGACCGTGGTGTTGGGAATCGGCAGAATGACGCAATCGCCCGTCGGAAAGACGTAGCGCGGCTGACCGGCAAAGGCCACGCGCACGCTGCCGTTCTCTTCGGCGATCGCGAGCTGCGGGTTGTCGCGCGGCAGCAGGACGCGGTGATCCAGCTCGGCGGTGAGACTCCGCATCACCTTTTTGATGGCCGAGAAGTCTACGACAAACCAGCTGTCCGTTTCGAGCCCGCCTTCGACCACCACACTGGCCCGGTAGTTGTGGCCGTGCAGCTTCTCGCAGCGGTGACCGGCGAACGTGATGAAGTGCGCGGCCGCGAAGACGAGATCTTCTTTGGTGATGGCTACCTTGAAATCGCCGCGAGTACCCATGCAGGGAATCTACTCGGGTGGAGGCGCCTCGCCGGTTGCCACCCGCCAGACCTCGTCGGCCAGCCATTCGAGCCGCTGTTGAGCGTAGTCGAGCTCCGCTGGCGTCATGGCCTTGGCGCGGCGGGCGATTTCGCGGGCGTGGTTCAGGAGCTCGTCCAGAACCTCCCGCAGCGGCCGGTTGCGGCGGCGCTCCGGGGTCTCTTCACCTGATGTCGGCTTAGGCCGTTTGGATTCCCGAGGCACGGTCGTCCGCCTGCCGCAGCTCCTCCACCGCCGCCCGCACCGTTGATGCGGCGCCGTGTTCCCCCAGATAGTTCTCTACCAGCCGCCAGCCGAGGTAATAGCCCGAGCGCTCGGGAAGCACTTTGCCGGCCACCAGTCGTGCCGCCGGGCTCGTCCCGCCCGAGAGATAGCGGAGCCTGAGTCCGAGCCCGGAGCTGTCGAGGTCATTCGCGGCGGCGCGCCGCAGGAAGACGTCGAGCTCGCGCAGCCGCCGATACTGGCGGCGATTGTAGCCGAAGTACTCCCACGGGTCGAACCCCGGCGCGATCGCCTGCGACGCCGCGATCGCAACGCCCTCGTTGACGACGAGCTCGCGCAGCGTGGCGCGCGATCCCAGCTCCCAGCCGTCGTAGTAGCCGCCTAACTCGTCCACCAGCCGGCGGAGCGCCGCGCGGCTGGACGGCGAGGTGTAGCGCAACGTATGCGCCACCTCGTGCGCGATCCACAGCGGCAACAGCTGCGGCCCGAGTCCCATGCTGTAGGTCTGCGCGTTCGCGCGTCCCGTGAAGTGCTCGAGGCAGACGAACGCGACGCCGCGGCCGCCGACGACCAGTTCGCCGGCATTCGCCGCGCCGACGCCGACCATCAGATAGAGGTCGACGGGACAGTCCGCTTCCAAGATCTCTGTCGCACGGCGGAGCCCATCCTCCGCGATGGCCACGACGTCCACGTCTTCGAGCAAGCGCTTCAAGTCGGATCGATCGGCCCGCAGCGCGTTTTCGATGATGGGCTCGGCGTGCGGCGACTCGGGGTCGAGCACGTAGTTCTGCCAATACGCGCCCAGAATGGGGCGATGGCGATCGAGATACTCGTGGTAGGCCGCTGAGCGATCCGCGGCAGACAGCGTGGAGAGAAACTCCGGAATGAGATTGACGAGCATGGAGCGTTAGCGCGCGCGCGCGCCGCCCCAATCTGGGAAGCCCGTTAGCGGATGGCAATCTCGAGCGCTACCGACTCCGACTTGACATTTCGTGACAGGTCCGTCACCGCGACAGTGACGCGATAACGCCCGGGCGGCAGCCGGTCGGGCTCGATGACGAGCTGCTGTGTCGCCGTTGCACCGATTGCGTCGCGGTCGAATTCGAAGACGATGGGTCGTGCGGTGCCGCCGAACAGCCGCGCGAACACGGATCGCACCGGCTCGAAGCTGTACCGCAGATGGTAACGCGATCGGCTCGTCGGATCGGTTGCGAGTCCGTAGATCTCCATGTAGGCGGCGAGCGGCGTCCCGGCGGGATACGACAGGTCGGCCGGCATGCCGCGCAGCGTCGTTTCGCGGTCTGGAAGCGGCGTGTTGCGGTCTATGGGCGCGAGGGCGAGACTCGACAGCTCAAGGCGCAGCGGCGAAAACCATTGTACCGTCACGTCGCGGCGAATGCGGCCGAGCACGCCCGCCGAATCGACGTCGAGTCCGAGATCGTACCCGCCGGGCGGCACGGTCAACTGCAGCAGGCCCCGCCCCGTGGCCCGCGTCGGCGTGCCATTCGCGTCCCACAACACGATGGCCGCGGAATCGCCGCGCGCTTTGTAGTACGCATCGGTCAATCCGGCCACAGCGCTCTTGAAATATGCGCTCCAGACATGGGTGATGAGCGGAGCGGGGAGCGTAGTGCGGTCGGTGTGCATCAGGACTCGCGCGTTGCGAACCTGTTCGGTTGTTACCGGTTGGAAGTACTCTCCTTTGCCGAATGGGATGTTGAGCGGACCGTCAGGTGTGAAATACATCCACGATTCAGCATCGAGGAAACTGCTGCACCTAGGCAGAGCGAAGCCGGAACGCGCCAAGTCCGTCACACAGTTGGCTCTGCGATCCGGAGCGCCATGGCGGAGGTAGATCAACCCTTGTGCAGTGAGCCCAGCGCGCGCCGCGAGCGGCAGCGCGGTGTCCTGGAGCGCTTCGACGGGTAGCGTCGCAACCCGGCTTGAGACCGAAACCGCTCCCTGTTCCGCGAGCGCTTTGAGCTCCTGGCGGTCCTCGTAGTACTTCAGGGCGCGAGCGCACCTCGAATAATAGGTCGAGCGCTGGGGGTGCGAGATCCGATATGTGCGCCGCGCCTCTGCCTGCCGCGCGTAATGCTCTTCGAGGCGCTCGTTTTCCGGGGTCAACAGGTTCGGGTCGCGCTGCTGCCAGAACCGTTTGTAAAAGACTCGTCGATAACCTCGGGGTGTCAGCGTGTGACGGGTGACCTCATCGGGTGAGGCGATGAGCCAGGCTTCTCCCCACAGCGCGTCGGTCGAGTCGTCATCCGCGCGCGCGAGCGCCGAATCATGCCAGGCGAATCCGGCCTGCCTTCGACCCGCGAGGAAGTTCGCTTCGGCGCGGAGCAAACATGTCGCCGCGGTTACAGGGGCGTGCGTCGTCGCCACCGCGAGCAGCGAATCCGCGCGCCGCCCGTCACCCAGCGCGATCAGCAGCTCCGCGCGGTGCTCGAGTGCAGCCGGCTGCTCCCCATGTTTCGCAAGCGCGCGCTCCGCGCGGCGCCAGATCTTGACATCATGATAAACGTCCCGAAATCTCGCCCAGGCGTCATTGTAGTCGGGAGTAGCAGCGAATAACCCCAGGAGTGCTTCGCGCGCGATGTAGTCGCCATCTTCACTGCGCAAATAGAATCCGACCTTCATCTGCCAGTACCACGGCTCAGCGTCGGTGGGGGCGAGTCGAGCCGCGGCACGGAAATCCTCGAGCGCGGCGTAGCGGCCGATCACGCGCTGCGCAAAGAGCGCGCGGCCCGCCGCCATCAGCGAATCGACCTGTGCGGATTGCAGGGCCAGCGCTGACAGTAGCAGCCCGATCATGGCGTCAAGCCTTGGGCGGCGTGCGCTTCCTGCGGCTGAACTCGGTGAGGAACTTCCGCTCGGCGGGTGTGAGACTCTCGACGCCGGTTGCACTGATCTTGTCCAACACGCGGTCGACTTCAGCGCTGGCGCGCGCATCCGGTTCGCCACGCGATTTGGTGCGCTGCGCCGACGGCGGCATGTTGCCGCTGCGGCTCACACGTGGCGGTTGACTCACCAACACGCTCGATTCCGCCATCTGCCTGAGCCGTCCCTCGCCGCGCGTTGCCCGCCAGTCCTGCCCCTTGAGATAGAGCAGCGCCGTCGCGACGCCGCCGAGATGCGCGAGATGGGCGATTCCGTCGTTCAGGCCGGCCTGGCTGAGTGCGCCCAGCCATGCCAGCACAAGGTCCACGCCGACCAGGAACGTCGCGAGCCACTTCGCCGGAATGGGATCCGGAAGCGGGAAGATGAATACGGGATGGTTGGGCCAATACCAGGCGAACGCGACCGTGACGCCGAGCACCGCGCCGGAGGCGCCGAGGATGAGGCCGACGGGAACCCATTGTGTCAGGAGAAACGAGAACGCCGCTCCACCGATGCCGCACAGGATATAGAAGAGGAAGAACGTGCGCCCGCCCATCCGGTCTTCCACCGACGGACCGAACACGAACAGCATCAGCATGTTGAACGCGAGGTGCAGCACGCCCGCGTGCAGGAACATGTAGGTGACGAATGTCCACGGCTGTTTCCAGGCAAGCAGCGGCGCGAACCCGAAGGCTTTGAGAAAATTCGGGTCCACCAGCAGCGTCTTCTGAATCAGGAAGACGAGCAGATTCGCGACGAGCAGGCGTCGCACCCAGAGACTCAATCCGAACATGCGTTGGGGGCCCATCGATACCTCGGCTACCTTTTTATGCCCCTCGTCCAGTCCGGTTGTTCCGGGCCAAACGTGCCACGCGCTCACAGAGCTCGGGGAAGGGGATGCCCGCCGCCTGCGCAGCCTGGGGATAGAGGCTCGTGCGTGTCATGCCCGGCAGCGAGTTCGCTTCCAGACAAAAAATGTCCCCCTCTGGGGTGACCCGAAAGTCGACCCGAGAGTAACCGTTGAGCTTCAACGCACGGTGCGCCATGACCGCATACTCCTGCAATTGTCGGGCTAGCAGCGTCTCGATCCTGGCCGGGAACGTCTCTTCTGACATGCCGGGCGTGTACTTCGTCTCGTAGTCGAAGAGCTCGTGCTTGGGCACGATTTCCCCTACAGGCAGCGGCACGTCCCCCAGCACCCCCACGGTCAGCTCCCGCCCCGGGATGAATTGTTCAGCCATCACCTCATCGTCGTAACGCGCGGCCAGCTTTACCGCATTTTCCAAGTCCTGTGCCTTTTTTACCAGGGTCAATCCCACGGAGGAGCCCTGCTTGGACGGCTTTACGATCACCGGCCATCCCAACGCCGTGGTCACGTCCTCAGGTGCCACGGGCGCCATAAACCACGCGGGCACCGGCACCCCGGCTGCGCGAAACAGCCGCTTGGAGAGGTCCTTGTCCATCGCCAGCGCGCTGGCGAGCGGGCCACTGCCTGTATAGGGGACGCCGATGACGTCCAGCACGGCCTGGAGGGTGCCACCCTCCAGCTGCCCGCCATGGACGGCCAGGAACAGGACGTCCGCGTCCCGTACCGCGGGGAGCTCAGCGAGCCCTTCGGAAAGCATCCGCTGCTCACGGGCGGCGAGCTGGTCGACTGCAGGTGGTGCGGTTCCGACGGCGGCTCCGAGCAGCTCTCGCTCACCCCGTTCATCGAGCAGCCCGCCGGCGGTGTCAACCACTGACACCTCGTGGCCGCGGCTGCGCAGCGCG
>MNDR01000096.1:0-43352 GCA_001915025.1 Gemmatimonadetes bacterium 13_2_20CM_2_65_7 | reverse complement strand
GCTGGCCGTCCTGCCGCACCAGCGCCGCGGGCGTGGTGCGCGACAGCAGAGTGGTGAGCAGCGCGACTGGCGAATGACTATCCACCACGGGGAAGGGCGGATCCATCACGTCCCGGACCGCGCTGTCGAGGATCTTGGGCTGGCCGATCGCGCGAGCCATCAGCGCCTGCTCGGAGACGGCACCGACCCCGTCGCCGTCATCTAGGACCGGCAGTTGCGAGACGTTGTACGTCGTCATCAGGTTGAGCGCCTGCCGGACCGATGCCTCCGGCGCCACGTGGATTAACGATGGCGAGTCGTTGTTCTTCGATGTGACCAGCCGGCCAACGGTAGGACGCTCATCGTCGATGAGCTGGTTTTCACGCAGCCATTCTTCGTTGTAGACCTTGCTGAGGTAGCGCTCCCCTGTATCGGCGAGCACGGTGACGATGAGCGCCTTGGGATCATCGAGCCTGCGCGCCACCTCGAGTGCCGCGACCACGTTCACGCCCGTCGACCCGCCGGTAAACAGTCCTTCTTCTTTAGCGAGCCGCCGCGCCATCTGCATCGCATCTTTGTCGCTGACGACGATCCAGTCGTCGATCACGTCCCAGTGCAATGAGGACGGGATCTTGTCGCCCCCGATGCCTTCGACTTTGTACGGCGCCCCTTCGCTCTTTTGTCGCGTCTTGGCGTATTCGCTGTAAATCGAGCCGGCGGGATCACCGGCGACGATGCGAACCTTGGGATTCTTCTCCTTCAGAAAGCGTCCCGCGCCGCTCACCGTGCCGCCGGTGCCGGGAGCGCAGACGAAATGCGTCACTTTCCCGCTGGTCTGTTCCCAGATCTCCGGGCCGGTTGTCTGATAGTGCACTTCCGGATTCACGGGGTTGTAGTGCTGATCGGCGAAGATCGCGTTTTGATTGGCCGCGGCGATGGCGCGGCCTTTCATGATGTAGTTGTCGGGATGATCGGGCGGCACCGCTGTCGGCGTGATGATGACCTCTGCGCCCAATGCGCGCAGCAGCCGAGCTTTTTCCTGCGACATCTTGTCGGGCATCGTGAAGATGCAGCGGTAGCCCTTCACCGCTGCCGCAATCGCGAGCCCGACTCCCGTATTACCCGACGTCGCTTCGACGATCAGTCCACCCGGCTTGAGGCGGCCTTCCCGCTCAGCGGCCTCGATCATCGCGAGCCCGATCCGGTCCTTCACGGATCCACCGGGATTGAAGAACTCCGCCTTCGCGTAGACCGGCGTGCGGACGCCGCGCGCGACCTTGTGCAGCCGGATCAGCGGGGTCCAACCGATCGTCTCGAGGACGTTGTCGTACGGCTTAGTGTGCTGTGCCACCTGTATCCGTACGAGTCTTGGTCGTGTCTTTCCGCGTGGTGTCCGCGGGCACGGGTTGCGGTGGTGTGGCCTGGGCGGGTGTGGGCGCGACCGGGCGTGGTCTCCGTCGAACTGGCGCGGCGGCACGCGGTGGTATGGGTGTCGGCGCGGCTGGCGGTGGCAACGTCACTGTTCCACCGCCTGCTCGCGTCGTACCGACTTGGCGAAATTCGACAGGCTGGAGAAATGCAGTGGCGACCGGAATGCCGTGCCGCTTGGCGGGGGCGAACCGCAGCGCACTCGCGCCTACCAGCGCCGCGGAATCGAGCGCGGGATAGCCACTCGGCTCGGTCACGCGCGTCGATTCAGGAATCAGCTTCCCCGTCGAGTCGACGAACAATCGCAGCGTGACGTCGCCTTCGACCTTTTGATCGAAGAGGGCCGGTGGATAGGCGATCGGCACGTTGGGGTTGAGGGCGACCGGCGCTTCCGACTCAGGCGGCGGCGCTGCCTGCCCCCCCCCCGTTGCCGAATCGGCTCGAGGGGCGGAGCCGTGGCATCCGGCTAGCGCAACGACGATTGCGGTGATGGCCGGCGCGCCGCCCATCCTAGCGCCGAAGAGGCCCAGCTGCGCCGCGTCGATCGGCGCAGGCGGCCGTTGCTTGGCGACGTGATGTCCCGCCTCGAGCAGCTGGAGCACCTGCCACGCCCGCGTCACGACCGGGTCGGGCAGTCCCGCCAAGCGGCCGACGTGAATGCCGTACGAGCGATCCGCGCCGCCGGGCTCGAGCCGGTGCAGGAAGACGATCTCGTCCCCTACTTCTCTCACGGCGACATTGAAGTTGCGCACGTGCTCGAGCTCCTCGGTGAGCTGGGTCAGCTCGTGGTAGTGCGTCGCGAAAATCGTCTTGCATCCGATCGTATTGTGCAGGCACTCCGTGACGGCCCACGCGATGGCCACGCCGTCGTACGTCGAGGTGCCGCGCCCGATCTCGTCGAGGAGCACGAGGCTGCGCGCGGTCGCGGCATGAAGGATCGCGCTCGTTTCGCTCATCTCGACCATGAACGTGGATTGCCCGCGCACCAGATTGTCGGACGCGCCCACGCGGGTAAACAGCCGATCCACGACGCCCACCGACGCCCGACGGCAGGGAACGAACGAGCCCATCTGCGCGAGTACCACGCACAATCCCACTTGGCGAAGCAGGGTCGATTTGCCGGCCATGTTGGGGCCGGTCAACAACACGACCCGGCCCGCTTCATCCAGCGTGACGTCGTTCGGGATGAAGGCCTCGCGGGGCATCATGCGTTCCACCACGGGATGGCGGCTGCCTTCGAGCTCGAGCGTGAACGATCCATTCACCTCGGGTCGAGTGTAGCCCTCGCGCTCGCCGACGTCGGCGAGGGCCGCCCAGACATCGAGCTGCGCGAGTAAGCCGGCACTGCCCTGCACGCGACCGATCGCGGCCGCGACCTGCCGGCGCAACGCATCGAGGAGCTCCCCCTCGCGCTGCGCAATTCGCTCCTCGGCACCCAGCACCTTGGCTTCGTACTCTTTCAGATCTGGTGTGACGTATCGCTCGGCGCCGGTGAGCGTTTGCCGCCGTTCGTAGTCGCCGGGTACACGGTCCCGATGGGCGTGCGTGATCTCGATGTAGTAACCGAAGACTTTATTGAAGCCCACCTTCAGCGACCCAATCCCGGTGCGTTCACGTTCGCGCGCCTGCAACGAGGCGATGTACTGCTTGCCGCCGTCGCGCGCGTCTTTGAGCGCATCCAGCTCTGGGTCGTAGCCCTGCTTGAAGGAGTCACCATCATCGAGCTGCGCGGGCGGACGTTCCACGAGCGCCCGGCTCAACTCCTCACCGAGATCCGTGAGCAGATCGAGCCGCTGCGCGGTCTGTTCGAGTAGCGTCGAGTGTTCCCGCCCCTGGAGACCGCCCAGCGCCCCTGCGACATCGGGCAATCGCAAAATCGAATCGCGCAACGCACCCATCTCGCGTGGCGTCGCACGCCCGAGTGCGGCCCGGCCGGCCAGGCGTTCGAGATCGCGCACGCCGTCGAGTGATTCGCGCAGGCGCTGCCGGCCCCGGCCGTCGTCGACCAGGACTTGCACGGCGTCGAGCCGCGCGTTGATCGCGGTGGGATCGACAAGCGGAGCGAGCAGCCAGCGGCGCAGCAGCCGGCCACCCATGGGCGTCAGTGTACGATCGAGCACTTCGAGCAGGGTGGCCCCTTCGACCCCCGATCGCAGCGGCTCGACGAGCTCGAGGTTGCGGCGCGTCATCTCGTCGAGTGGGAGGACGTCGCCACGACGCACGATCGTGGGATGCGTAAGGTGCGGCAGCCCGCCCGGCTTCAGCTCGCGCGCGTAGCGCAACAGCGCGCCTGCGGCTCCAATTGCCGGTCGATCGTCGGGTCCGACGCCGAGTCCGTCGAGCGAGGCGATGGCGTACGTGCGCATCAGATCTTCACGCCCGAGCTCGACATCGAATTCCCACGCCTCTCGCGTGGTCACCGTCGCTCCGGGCGCGGCGTACGACGTTTCAGCGGGCAGCACCAATTCCCGGGCTTCGAAGCGTGCCAACGATTGCGCGAGATCGGCGACCGGCACGACCTCGAGCACCATCTCGCCCGTCGTGAGATCGAGCGCCGCCAGGCCGCCGGTCTGACCGCGCGGATCGAGGGCGACGAGGTAGTTGTTGCGATTGCGCAGCAGCCAGTCGTCGGTCAGCACGGTACCGGGTGTGACCGTTTCCACCACGGCCCGGCGGACGACGCCTTTGGCGAGCTTGGGATCCTCGATTTGTTCGCAGATCGCGACGCGGTGGCCCTTCGCAATCAGCCGGCGCAGGTACTCGGTCGCCGCTTTCACGGGAACGCCCGCCAGTGGGACTTCGGCCGCGCCGCCGTTGTTGCGGGACGTCAGCGTCAGCCCCAGCTCGCGCGCCGCGAGCTTGGCGTCGTCCTCGAACATTTCGTAGAAGTCCCCCATCCGGAAGAACAGGATGGTTTGGGGGTAGCGGGCTTTGATGTCGCGGTACTGCTGCATGACTGGCGTATCGGTGACGGTCACGGCTCCTCCACCACAAAGGGGTGGCCGCCGACCTTGCTGCGCAGCCGCTGCTGCGCGCGCTGCGCCTCCGCGCGGGTCGCATAGTGTCCCACGCGAATCTTGAAGAACCCCGTCGAGTCCCGCATGACGCGCGACTCGAACCCCATCACTCTGAGTCGAGTGAGCATATCGTCAACCTGCGCCGCACTTTTTACCGCGAGCACTTGCACGGCCCACGCGTGTGGAGCCGCGGGAGCGGTCTTCGTCGTGGTGTCGACAGTCTGGGCGCCACCGCCTTGAGTGGTGGACGTTGTGGTGGTCGACGGGGGGGGGGCACTGCAGCGTGCCGCGTAGAAGTTGACCTGATTCTTGAATTCGACATCCTCGCTCGCGCCGGCGATCGCCTGCTGGATCAACTCACACCCTCGGGCTTCGTTCTTGAGCTCGAAGTAGGCGCGCGCCGCGGAGAAATTGGCGCGCGGCCGGAGCGGGGAGTCGGGATAATCGCGATTCAAGCGCTCCGCGGCCTGAATCGTCTGCATGGGGTCGCGCTGCGCGAAATACAGTTGCGTCAGGAGCAGCAGCGCGTCATCGGCCCACGGACTCGCTCCGTATTCGACGACAATGCGATTCAGATTGGTAGCGACGGCCTGGGCATCAGGGGCGATCTTCGCGGCCGCGAGTAATGCTTCCGGATAAACCGAGTCCGTCGGTGACAACGTCGCGAGCAGACGCCGGATGGTCGCGCGCCCCGAATCGACCTGACCGGACTGCGCCAGCCGCAGGGCTTCGACGAGACGGGGGTCTGTCTGGGCGGTTAGGCGGTTCGGCGGTTGGGCCACTAGAAGCGCGCATGCCAAAAATCCAACCGCCCAACCGCCCAGCCGCCTAGGCGCGCGTTTCACGCCGCCTCCCGTTTCGGAGCGGCGAATCCCAGGACGAGCTGTGTCACGATCCCTCGGTCGTCGGATACCGTGGCTGTCTTTAGGGCCGTGTCGGCGGCGAGTGCCGCGCGCAACGCTGCACTCAATTCTGCGGCCGTCCAGTATGCGCTCCATTCACACCAATGCGCCGCTTCTTCCTTATAGTTGCGCAGTCCGTACGGCCGCGCAGCCAACAGGTGCCGAAACACGGTGTCGGCCATGCGTCGCGCGACGCTTCCACCTCGATCGCGCTCCGCACGAGCGAGCGCCATGCCCACGAGATGTGTGCCAAGCAGTGAGACGATTCTGACGCCGTTCATGCCGGCCTGCTCGAGGACCGGCTCCACGAGCTGCGCCGCGCGGGCAGCCTGCCGCTGGAGCGCGGCGTCCACAAGATCATATACGGTCTCGCCGCGTCGCACGCCTACGAGTCCCGTCACATCCGTGACGGTCGCCGGACGTTGAGTGTCGCCGGTGAGCGAGGCGAGTTTTTCGAGCTCGCGGGAGAGTGCACCCAGATCACTCCCCACCGCGTTCAGCAGCAGCGCGGCAGCGTCCGATTCTAACGTGAGGCCGAGCTGGGTCGCGCGGTGCTGCACCCAGCGGGGGACTCGTTCCGCGGACAGGGGATCGAGTCGCACCGCCGTGGAGTGACGCACCAGCTCAGGATCCGGGTCCTCTCCGGCTGCTACGACGAGGATAAGCAGCGTGCTCGGATTGGGCGACTCGAGATACCCAATAAGCTCGTCGCGAAGCTTGGTCTTGCGTTTGCCGAGCTGCTCGACGCCGCGGATCACCACCGCGCGTCGTTCCGCCAGCATCGGCGGCGTATTGACGAGCACGTCGAGGGACTCAGGCGTCAGGTCAGGTGCGTAGCGGGTGTCGACGTTGAAGTCGCGGCCTGCGGGAACGGCGGCATCGAGGAGCGCGCGACTGGCCTCGTCCTTGAGGACATCTTCGTCGCCGTAGAGCAGATAAGCGAGATCGAGGGCGCCTGAGGGGGGGGCGCCCTTTTTCAAGCTGCGAAGGAGCGCGTCGAGGGTGAGCGCCGCCATACAAGCGAGAAGTTACCGCCCGCATGTGCTCGGAGAAAGGTCAAAAAGCTGCTACCGGCTTGCTGCTGCGGGCTGAGCGGACTGGAAGTTGATGGTGGCTGGCTGGACGAGCGCGGTTCCGTAGGGGTTCTGGTTCCCGTTGATAACGCTCGCCCGCGGATCTTGGAAAGACACGAACGGCAGTCCCGCACTGACGACCGGTTTTGGGAATGCGACCGGCGGCAGCAACTGCGCACGCTGAACTTGCGGACGCCGGCTGACTTCGAGAGCAAACAGAGCGACCGCGGCGAGGACCAGCAAGGCCGCAGACACACCCGCACGCGCGGGCGGCGGCGGAATGATTGCGCGTTCGCACGCGAGTCGCGCGTCGAGCCGTTGCCGGAAATCGGATGACAGCGCGATCGGTAAAGCGGAGGTGAGAACCCGCACGCCTTGACGGACCGTGGCGTCATAGCGTCGGCAGGCGACGCAGTGGGCCAGGTGGCGCCCAAAACGTCGCACCTCCCGGGCGGACGTAATCAGTCCGTCCCGGAAGTCGGTATGCCGTTCCAGGAACTCGCTACATCGCATGACGGGGAATGTACCGTCCCGGCCACGGAAGTGTTCCGCCGCCGGGCGTTCGAACGACAGGTTTATGCTTAAACGAGTGTGGGGCCGATGAGCTGGGCGAAGCTATTGCGTGCCCGGTTCAACCGGCTTTTCACCGTCCCCAAATTGCACCCGGTGATTTCGGCGATCTCCTGGTAGCTCTTTCCCTCGAGCTCGCGGAGCACGAACACCTCCCGGTGGTGTTCCGGCAGCCGCCGGACGCATTGGTCCACCGCATCCTTCAAGAAGCGCTTGCGGTACAGATCGTCAGGACGTGCGGTCGTATCCTCGAACTGCAGCGGCCGGTGATCGGCGTCCCAGTTTTTCTTGATCGTCTGAAAGAGCACCAGCGGATTGCGACTGCGGTTACGGAGCTCGTTCTTCGCCAGGTTCGAGGCGATGGTATAGATCCACGTGGAGAATTTCTTGGTCTGGTCGAACCGGTGCAGGTGGCGGAAGACCCGGATGAAAACCTCCTGGACGAGGTCTTCGGCCCGCTCACGGTCGCCAATCGTGCGGTTGACGAAGTTCAGTAGACGGGTCTGATAGCGGTCGACGAGGGTTCCGAAGGCCTGCGGCTCACCTGCCAGATGCCGCATCACGACCTGACCGTCATCCAGTTCGTGCAGCGCTTCCCGCTGCAGAGCTCGCGTGGTGTCGACGGCCGGCGTTGGACGCTTCAGAGTGGTCCGCATTGGTCCCCTTCTGTTACGAACGGAAACAGCGAAAACTCTGGCCTGACTTGCTTTGTGAGTGCTTGGCACGAACCGTGCCTCCCGTGCGTGCGGACTAACCCCTTATGCAACAGTAGTTTGCGATTCGCAATCAACTGCGAAATGGGAATATTGTCCGAGCCTGGGGACAGCGCAATTGCACCGACGGTCTAGATCCGAAGAGCGGATGGTACTAATACCGCAGGATGAAGCCCGCCATGTAAAGGATTCCAACTACGGTCTTTGCGTCGCAGATCACCCCATCGCGGATGAGACTGAGAACCTCCGAGAGCGGCTTGGGCATCACCTCGATGAACTCGTCCGGTTCGCGCGCGTGTTTGTCGGCCGTCAAGTCGGCCGCCCAAAAAAGGTGAATGCGTTCGTCTGTAAATCCGGGCGTCGTCCATATAGTAGTAAGACGCTCGACCCTGCCGGCTTTCACACCCACCTCTTCCAACAGTTCGCGTCGGGCACACTCCTGTGGGTCTTCACCTGGGTTCAACCGGCCTGCCGGGATCTCGATCAGCGGGCCATTCGCCGCGTGCCGGAATTGCTGGATGAGCACAATCGTCGGGTCAGTGCCGCGCGGATCGGAGGCGAATGGCACCACGGCCGCCGCTCCGGGGTGCCGCACCATCTCGAGCTCTCCCGTCGAGCCGTCCGGAAAGCGCACGGTGTCTTGGTCCAGGTCTATGACCCGTCCGCTGTGGATTCGTTTACTGGCCAGTTGCATTACGACTCCTTCTCAACGCTGGAACAACCAGGTGAACGGCACCTTGAAGCCTTCGGCGAACAAGTACCCCGTGTTGCGGCGCGCGTTGGCGTGAATCGGAGAGCCGGGAGCGGGCGATGTAAATGGCATGAGTCCGAGACGGGAGGCGATGATCTGCAACCGCAGCATGTGAAAGCCGTCGCTCACGAGCAGCACTCGGCGGCTCGTCCGTCCGTCGAACCAGCGCTTTACTTCGCTGAGTGACGCGTAGGTATCCTCACCGGCGAGGGGAACAATCGTCTCGCTGGGAAGCCCGAGCCGGACGAGGTAATCGCGGCCGACGTTTGCTTCGTTGAGCGTATCGTGCGCGCCTACGCCCCCGGTCACTAACACGACCGGTGCGAGAGCGCGCTGGTAGAGAGTGGCCGCGTGATCGAGTCGCGCTCGGAATACGGGGGAGGGCCGCCCATTGTACTGCGCTGCGCCGAGCACGACGATGGCGTCTGCGCGGGTGGCTTGATCGCGGGCGCCATGGACGGCGACCGCCACGACCACCGCGGCCCAGCCGGCCGCGATCAGGATGATAGCAAGGAGAATCGCGCCCAGGGCACGCCGCATGCTCCAGAATGGCATGCCACAAGATACTAGGGGCGGGTGAGCAACTCCTCGAACAGGTTGATGGCGCGCGGGTCGTTGCTCTGCCCCAGCCAAAAGATGGCTTTGCGCCGTACGCCCGGATCTTTGTTGGCGCGAGCGATCTGAATCAACGCGGGAACCCCGACGTCGCGCGGCTCCTGCGAAAGCGCAAAGACAGCATGCTCGCGGACGTCGCGGTCGACGTTGTCATCATCGACCAGGTCGCGGAGATCCTTCACCACGGCATCGCCCGCCGCCTGGCTCAGCCAAAACACCGCCTGATTGCGCACGTGGGTCGATACGGCGCCGTCGCGAGCGATCTTGAGCAGGTCGGGCCACACGGTCACGGAGTCGGCGAGGGCAGCCGGGAAGATGGCCTCCTCGGCGGCGCGGCCGGTGCCCGTCCTTGCCAAATCGAGCAGGAAGCGCGCGGCCTCCGGAGCCGCGACGGTTCCGAGATCGGTCACGCCTGCGGCGGCCGGTTTCCAGTGACCACCGACGTAGCTCCGCAGCCGCGTAACGTGGCCGCTCGTGACCTGCAGGGCGAGACGCACCGGCCCTGAGTCGCAGGCGCAAGGTGTGTCGTCGTCCCAATCAGAGTTGGTCGTGATGCGGCGGCGCCCGCAGTTGCCGTTTTCACAATCGAACGAAATCATGCCGGCACCGTTGCCGCAGACGCCTTCGCGCGCGGCGTACGTGAGATGCACCGTCCCATCGGGTGCGCGGGCGATGCGCTCGGCCAGCGACTGGGCGGCGAGCGGTGCGACGGCGAACAACGCCGCGGCGACGAGCAGAGAGCATGTCATTGGTTGATGATCTCCAGCAGCGCCTGCGCGGCGCGCGGGTCGCGGGACTGGCCCAGCCAGAAGATCGCTTTCTTGCGCAGCTCGCGATCGGTCTCGTGCCGCGCAATGTCGATCATCTTGTCCAGCGCCTGCGTCTCGTGGCGCTGCGAGTACACGAAGATCAACTGCTCCTTCATGTCGTGATCCGAGGTGCGATCGTAGAGCTGCACCAGATCGGTGATGTCGGCTCCGGTTTGTCCGGCCCAGAACAGCGCTTTCTTGCGCAGCTCGATGACTTCGCGCGAGTTCAACGCCAGGTCCATCAGCCAGCGGGTGTTTTCGGTTGACCGCATCTGGGAGAGGGAGAAGATGATCTTCTCCTTCAGGTCCTCGTTGGTGCTGCGGCCGAACAGCTCGCGCAGGAACGCGGCATTGGCGCCGTCGTGAGCCTGGCCCAGCCAGAACACCGCCCTCTCGCGCGCTTCTTCCGGCGCGTTCTCCTGCCCGGCAAAATCGCGGAGCGCTTGCGCGGCGCGGGGGCTATGGATCTGGGACAGCGCGAAAATCGCTTTCTCGAGCAGCTCCTCGTCCTGCGCATGAGTGACGATCGAGTCGAGCGCGGAGATCGCCTTCTCGCTGCCCACCTGACCGAGCCAGAACACGGCCTGCTGGCGGACCTCAGGGTCGGGATCGTTGCGCGCCACCGAGAGCATGATGTCCTCGGTCTCCTCGGTTCGTTTCTGCGACAATACGAACACCGCCTTTTTTCTCAGGCCTGCCGAGCAGGGATCGCGCTTGGCGAGCACCTTCTTGATGATCGGCACGGCGTTGGCGGCATCCATCTGCAGCAAGGCGTTCATCGCGGCGATGCGCGGATCGTCGTCATCGTCGGAGCACGTCGTCGTCGTCGTCCTCGCCGTGTCGCCCGCGATCTGATGCACTCGACTGGCGGCGTCCTGGTCTCCCTGCCGTGCCAATTGGCCCAACACGCGTGTCAGCAGTGCGTCACTGTCGCGGCCCGTGGACGCGCGGGGGTACTGCGCCTTCTGTTTGTCGAGCAGCGCGACGGCCTGCCGCAGGTTGGGATCTTCGCCGGTGCGATACAACGCGAACGCAGCCCAGTAGTAGGCGTCGGGCGTGTACGTCGAACGTGCGTAGCGATTGATCAGATCATTGAACAGTCGCGCGGCATCGGCGTAGCGGTTGCGATTCAACAGCTGGCGCGCCGCCCGATAGAGCGAGTCGCCCGGATCCTGCGTGGCCCACGGCGCGTGTGGCGACGTCGCGAAGCCGCGGGCGCGTGAGAGCACTGTACCACCGTCGATCTCGAGCGCACCGAGCGTCTCGAGGCCAGCCAGTTCCGGCATGTCCGCCAATCCTTCCAGGCCGGCGAGCCCTTCCAGGCCGGCGAGTCCTTCCAAGCCCGCGAGTCCTTCCAAGCCCGCGAGCTCCGCATCGCCTATGGCGAGCATCGGTGCGGACGCGTCAAGCGCCTCGAGGTCCGGTATGCTCGGCATTTCTGGTATGCTCGGTATTACCGGCATGGTCGGCACTACCGGGATGTGCGGGATGTGGCGCAGCGGGCGAGGAGGATGCGCTGGCGGGACCTGAAGATGTAAGGCAACGGCCGCGAGCAGCGAAAGCATGGAGACCATCACGAAACTCCTTGTGCACGCACCGGCACCGGGCCTGCGGGGATCGCGGGAGTCGCGGTCCGAAGCCGGGTCAGAACGCTGCGTTGGTTCAGTCCCTGATTGATCAAATCCATTTCATTCTTGCGGCCCGGTTCGGCCGGGAGCTGTGTGATCTGCGCGAGGACCAGCTCCAAGTCCTCGAGCAACGGCTGCAACTGCGGATCATTGGCGGCGGGCGAATCGAGCATCAGCCGCGTCGTGGTCAGCAGGTCGCGGGCTGCCGCGACGAACTGGGGATCGAGCTGCCCGCGCACGCGCTGGGCGCGGAAATCGGTGAGCAGCACTTCGGTGCGCGTGAGGTATTGCTGTGCCGCCACTTGATAGGCGACATCAGATCTGACGCTATCAGCCGACGCGACAACGGGAGCGTTCGCCCGTGGCGGATGAGCTGTCCAGCGACCGATCCCGATGCCGATCACCAGGATGGCCGCCGCGGCCAGCGCCCAGCGCATCCACGGCCGGATCTCGATGACGTGTCTGTTGCGACGCGTTTCTTCGATCCGCTTCCAGATCTCCAGGCGGGGAGTGGGGCGCGGGGCATTATACGACTGCGCCGCATCCTTCAACCACTGCTCGAATTTGGGATCTTCGTGCTGGTCGATCATGGTACCCACTCTCCCGCGAAATCCGACAACGCCACGCGCAGTTTGGCCCGCGCGCGCGACAGCTGCGCCTTCGAGGTGCCGGTCTCGACGCCCAATGCCGCGCCGATTTCCTCGTGTGTATAGCCTTCGACGTCGTGCATGACAAACACCGTGCGGTAACCCTCCGGCAATGCGTCGATCGCTTTCTTGAGTCGCGTTTTCAGATCCGGCTCCGCGTCTCGACGCGTCACGCCAATGCTCTGCGCGTCATCGATGTCTGCTTCACGCTGGCGAAACCGCTTCATCTTGCGCAATCCGTTCAGCACGACGGTCGTCGTGATGGCGTGCAGCCACGTCGAAAAGGCGGCGTCGCCACGGAACGAGCCGAGCCGGTCGAATGCCCGGATGAACGTTTCCTGGGTGAAATCCTGCGCGAGTGTGTCGTCACCCGCGAGCCGGAACGCCAGGCGGTACACCCGATCCACATGGGCGTCATAGAGCGCTCGCTCTGCGGCGCTGTCCCCGGCGCGGACGCGGGCTATCAGCTGTGTTTCGTCCACGACGCTCCAGGTGACGGACCAGGCTCGTAACTACAGATGTGACACGGAGGACGGCAAAAGGGTTACGTCGGCAGGCTCTACCTGGTGCCAAATAAGCGGTCGCCCGCATCCCCCAAGCCGGGCAGGATGTACCCCTTGGAGTTGAGCTCTCGGTCCAGCGATGCCGTGTACACCGGGACCGTTGGGTGAGCGGCGAGCATGGCTTTCACGCCCTCGGGAGCCGACACCAGGCACATGAACCGGATCCGCTGTAGCGGCGCCCCAGCGCGGGCCAGGGCGCTGACGGCGGCGACCGCGGAGCCGCCCGTCGCGAGCATGGGGTCGAGCAGGAAGAACGCGCGGTCTGCCTCACCGGAAGGGATCTTGAAGTAGTAATCGACGGGCTGAAGGGTGTCATGATTGCGGTACAGCCCGATGTGGCCCACGCGCGCGGATGGAATCAGCTGCGAAATCCCTTCCACCATGCCCAGGCCCGCCCGCAGAATCGGGACGAGCGTCAGCTTCTTCCCCGCGACCTGGCTGCCGTGCGTCTTCTCGAGCGGTGTTTCGATTTCCACGGGCTCGAGCGGCAGATCTTTCGTGACCTCGTACGCCATCAGCATCGCGATTTCGTTCACGAGCTGTTTGAAGTCGCGGGTGCTGGTGCGCTTGTCGCGCAGAATCGTGAGCTTATGCTGAATCAGCGGGTGGGACAGCACCGTGAGATTCGGGAAATCCGCGGGCGAGACGCGTGCCATGGGCGGAGAAGGTACGCGTTCGGTTGCGAGCGCGCGACCGACGGCTATTTTCACCGTCCCGTTTTAACCGGCAGGCACAGGAGCTCGCATGCGACACATTCTCGTGAAGGTCATTGCGCTCGCGCTGCTCGCGATGCCGCTATCCGCTCAGTCCGTCGACAGTCTCATCGCGAAATACGTGCAGGCATCCGGCGGCACCGCGCGCATGCAGGCGCTACAGACGTTACGGCGCACGGGGAAGTTCACCGGCAACGACGGGTTCGAGGCGGTCGTCGTGCAGGAGAACAAACGCTCGAACAGCGTGCGCGAAGAATTTTCGCTCCAGGGCATGACCGGGATCACGGCGTATGACGGCCACAACGGCTGGAAAATCGAGCCATGGCAGGGCAAGCGCGATCCCGAGTCGCTCGGCGAAGAAGAGATGCACGGCATTCTCGATGATGCCGACTTCGACGGCCCGCTCGTGAACTATCAGGCGAAGGGGAATCGCGTCGAGTACCAAGGCACCGAGCCGATCGAAGGCAGCGATGCCTACAAGCTGAAAGTCACGCGCCCGAACGGTGACGTCAGTTTTTACTATCTCGACACCGAGTACTACGTCCCGATCAGAATCAACACGCAACGCATGATTCGCGGTGCGCCCCAGGAGCTCGAAACCTCGCTCGGCGACTACAAGCAGGTGGCGGGCGTCTATCTCCCGTTTTCCCTGGAGACCGGACTGCGCGGCAGCCAGGACCGCTCGAAAATCACCTACGACAAGATCGAAGCGAACGTCCCGCTCGACGACCAGCGCTTCATCAGGCCGGGAGGGGAGACTCACCCATGACTCAGCTCCTGCTCATCGCGTTCGTCGCGGCCACGCAGCAACCGGCCGTGAAGGTGGACTCCGAAACGATTGCGGGCCTGGGCGCCCGCAACATCGGCTCAGCGGCGATGAGTGGCCGGATCGCGGCGCTGGCCGCCGTCCATGAAGGCGCGCGCATCACGATCTACGTCGGCGCCGCGAGCGGCGGCGTTTGGAAATCGGTCAACGGCGGCAACTCGTTCAAGCCGGTCTTCGATCGCCAGCCGGTGCAATCGATCGGCGCGATCACGATCGATCCGAAGAATCCCAAAGTGGTGTGGGTCGGCACGGGCGAAGCGTGGATGCGCAACAGCGTGTCGATCGGCGATGGCGTCTACAGATCGCAGGACGGCGGCGAGAACTGGACCAATGTCGGGCTCAACACGTCCGAACACATCGCCAAGATTCTCGTCGATCCTACCGAAACCAACACCGTGTACGTCTGCGTGCCGGGAAAACTGTGGAGCGACAGCGACGACCGCGGCGTCTACAAAACCAGCGACGGCGGCAAGACGTGGAACAAGGTATTGAAGGGCGGCAACCTGTCGACCGGCTGCTCGATGATGTCGATGGATCCGGCGCACCCCAAGACGCTCTATGCAGGCATGTGGGATTTCCGGCGCCGTGGCTGGACGTTCCGCTCCGGCGGCGACAGCGCGACGGCGCCGAGCGCCTCGGGGTTGTTCAAGAGCACGGACGGTGGGGCCACGTGGATGGAACTGTCATCGACGAGTGCGTCCGGATTGCCGCCCAAGCCGTGGGGACGCCTCGCTGTTGCGGTCGCGCCCTCGAAGCCGGACGTCGTCTACGCGTTCATCGAGGCGACGCTGCCGCTGAACGCGCTGTATCGCTCCGACAACGGTGGCAAAACGTGGCAGATGCTCGATCGCAGCCAGAACATGATCTGGCGGCCGTTCTATTTCGCGAACCTGATCGTCGATCCGCGTGATGCCGACCGGGTCTACAAACCCGACGGCAGTCTGATCGTCAGCACCGACGGTGGCAAGAGCTTCAGCAACATCGGGGGCGGCGCGCACGGCGATTTCCATGATGTCTGGGTGGATCCGGACGACACCGATCACCTGATCACGGGGGACGACGGCGGTCTCTGGTATTCGTATGACGCCGGCAATAAATGGTGGAAGGGCGACAACCTCCCGGTTTCGCAGTTCTATCACGTCAGTGTCGACATGGACCGCCCCTACCACGTCTACGGCGGCTTGCAGGACAACAGCTCCTGGGTCGGCGCGTCGGAGTTTCCGGGCGGCATCACGAATCACCAATGGGAGAACATGTACGGCGGGGACGGCTTTTGGATGTTCGTCGACCCGACTGACCCGGATTACCTGTACGCGGAGTATCAGGGTGGCGGGATCGCGCGCGTCAATCGCAAGACGCACGAGAATCGCAACATCCAGCCGCTCCCGCATTACCAGGAGAAGAAGCTCCGCTTCAACTGGAACACGCCGATTCACATCAGCCCTACGCAGCGGGGCACCATCTACATCGGCTCGCAGTTCCTGTTCCGCTCGCGCGATTTCGGGCAGACGTGGGAGCGCATCTCGCCCGATCTGTCGACGAACGACCCCGCGAAGCAGCGGCAGGAGCAGTCCGGCGGCGTGACGGTCGACAATTCGTCCGCCGAGATGCACACCACGATCTACGCGATCGCGGAGTCGCCAAAAAATCCCAACGTGATCTGGGCGGGGACGGATGACGGCAACCTTCAGGTGACGCGCGATGGCGGGAAGACGTGGACGAACGTGGTGGCCAATATCAAGGGCCTCCCGAAGAACGCATGGGTCTCGTCAGTCGAAGCGGGCCATTTCGATCCGGGTACGGTCTACGCAACGTTCGACGTCCATACCTTCGGCGACATGCGGCCCTATGCCTACAAGTCGACCGATTTCGGGGCGACGTGGTCGGCACTCGTTGCGCCGGAGAGTCCGGTGCGCGGCTATGCGCACGTCATCAAAGAAGACCTCGTCAACCAGAGTCTCCTGTTCCTTGGTACTGAGCTCGGGCTCTGGATCTCGGTGGATGGCGGCAAGCAGTGGGCGCACTACAAGGGCGGCGACCTGCCGGCCGTCGCGGTGCGCGACCTCGCCGTACATCCACGCGATCACGACCTGGTGATCGCGACGCACGGCCGCGGCATTTGGATCATCGACGACATCTCGCCGCTCCGCGCGCTGACGCCGGAGATCCTCGCCAGCTCGGTTGCCTTTCTCCCCGGCCGGCCGACGGTGCAGCGGCTGCAAGGAGGCGGCGGGTGGGCGAACGGCGACGCGATGTACGTGGGGCCGAATCCGCCCAGCGACGCCGTGATCACGTATTACCAGCGACGCCGCCACATCTTCGGCGACATGAAGCTCGAGGTCTTCGACGCGAGCGGAAAACGTGTTGGCACCATGCCGACGAGCAAGCGGCGTGGCTTGAGCCGCGTGACGTGGTCCATGCGCCTGCCGGCACCGCGCGTTCCGCCCGCGGCCAGCGCCGCGTTCGGCGCCGCGTTTGGACCACACGTGCTTCCGGGGACGTACTCGATCAGGATGACGAAAGACACCGCGACGTACGCAACCCAGCTCGTCATCGTGCCCGATCCACGGAGCACGCACACCGATGCGGAGCGGCGCGCGGCATTCGATCTCGCGGTGAAACTCTCGGGTGCGCTCGGCGACATGACGTTCGCGGTCGAGCGTATCAACTCGGTCCGGCAGGCCCTCGACGACCGCGTGACAAAGTTGCCGGCGCGAGACGCGCTCACCAGGCGTTTGCGCGCGGCGTCGAGCACGGTCGATAGTCTGCGCAAGCGTATCGTCGCGACCAAAGAAGGCGGGATGATCACGGGCGAGGAGCGGCTGCGCGAGAATCTCACGGAGCTGTACGGCAACATCGTGTTCTACGACGGCGGGCCGACCCAGACGCAGCTGGAGCGTGCCGACGCGATTGCGCGCGAGTTGGGCGACATCGCCCGCGATTTCGATGCATGGGCCGCGCGGGATTTGCCGGGCATCAATTCAGCGCTGGGGGCGAAGCACCTCGAGCCGATCCCGATGCTGACCCGCGCGCAGTGGGAGGGCGTGGCGGCCGCGCACTAAGTCGACGCGACGGCACGAGCTTCCTTGCGGGCGATGTACACGCCGACCAGGCACAATGCTCCACCGCCGATGGCGATCACACTGGGCACTTCGCCGAGGATGAGCCAGCTCATGAGGATCGCGATCGGTGGAATGAGGTAGGCGGTCGCGGCGAGACGTCCGGCCTCACCGCGGGCGAGCGCATAGGCCCACGTCGTGAACGCGATCGACGTTGGGAAGACGCCGAGGAAGACGAGCCAGCCGATGGCGCTGGATGGAACGGTCCCGAGCTCACGCACCAACACCGGCGCGAAGGGCAGGCACACAATCGCGCCGACGGCGCAACAGATCCACGTCACCTGCAACGCCGTCACCCGGTTCAGCACCGGTTTCTCGGCCACGACACCGATCGCTGACGCCAGCGCCGCGACTAGGCACAGCACGACGCCCGCGAGCGGTGCATGATGCGACGTGGTCGCGACGCCGATCACGACCACGCCGGCGAACGCCAGCGCCCCGCCGAGCAGCAGGTTCGGCGTGGTGCGCTCCTTCAGGAACACCGCGGCGAGCGCGACGACGATGATTGGCGCGACGAGGACGAGCATGGCGGCCGTGCCTGCATCGACACGACGCTCGGCGTCGTTGAGCACGACGTTGTAGACGCCGAACCAGAGCAGTCCGGCGAGCAACAGCAAACCCAGCTCGCGGCGTGAGGGGCGAACAAAGGGGCGAGTGGCCTGAAGGCCGCCAAGCAGCAGGCTGCCCACAACCAATCGTCCCAGCGCCAGAGCGCCCGGGGAGAACGCGCGGCCCGCCGCGCGAATGCCGACGAACGCGGAGGCCCAGAGGACGACCGAAACCAGCGCCGCGCCGAGCGGCAGCCAGCTGTTACGGGGCGACGCTGACGAAGAACACCTCGAGATTCGTCGGATACAGCCCGAACGTCTTGCCCGGTCCGGTCCATGTCATGGCCGCGCTGCCCGGCAGTGAGACGATCCCATCGTAATCGCCGATGAAGGGCCGCACGCCGCTCGCGCAGGAGCCGCACGGTACGCCGTACTGCGCCGGATCCCAGCTCTGTTTCGTCACACGGCGCGTCGTCCAAGTGTTCCCACCATCGGAGCTCGTGATGTAGGAGACATCGAACAGCGTGTTGCCCGTGTAGCTCCGGTCATTGGTCATGATGTCGAGGCGGCCGCTTGACGGCTCGACGCTGAGCTCGACGTTGATGCGATCGCCGGATGCTGGAGCAACGATAGCGGGCGTCGTCCATTTCGTGATATCGGCGACGTTCGCGTAGGTGAGCAGAATCTGCGCCAGGCCGCCGACGATGTCCGTGTAGGCGACGTACAAGCGCTGGGTCGTCGGATCGAACGCGGGCACCGGATAGGAGCCGGGAGCGCGGAATTGGCCACCGGAAATATTGAAGCAGTACGGCGGGTACAGACAGACGGGGTTCTGGAACGTCGCGAGCAGGACCGGCCTGCTCCAGCTTGCGCCACGGTCTTTCGAGACGCTGACGAACATCGCGGTGCCTTTGCCGCCCTGGATCGAGTTGTCGAAGGTCAGATAAGCGTAGCTGGTTGCTGGATCGGTCACGACGCGCGCGTCTTGATCGCTGTGAACCGATCCGCTCGTGACCCTGACGGGGATGTCGAAGCTGGCGCCGCCGTCGTGCGACACGCCGATGAAGATCGGCGAGTGTGAGCTGAAGCCATCGAAGTGCGCCCACGGGACGTAGATCGTGCCGTCGAGCGCGACGTGAATGGATTCATGATCGGGGAATTGGCCGTTCGAGCCTCTCGCTTTTCCATTTCCCGTGAACGCGCTGACCAGCGTGAGCGGATGGTCGGGGCCGCCGGCCGTCCAGGTGCGGCCGCCATCGGTGGAGCGGCTCAGCCATAGTGCCACGGTCTTTCCGAGATAACCGAAACAGGTGAAGTAGGCGGTGTTCCCATCGGGGCTGAACGCGACCGCGGGGTCGCCGCCGAAGTCGTAGGTGCCGGTGCCGGGCACGGCGGGATCATTCGTGAATCGCGTGATCCCGGGGATGAAGCCGTTGGGCAGGGTGGGCGTCCACGTCTTGCCGCCGTCGAAGGTGGCGTTGACGCCGCAGCCGTCGTTGTAGTTCCAGTCGTTGTTGCCCGTGATCAGGTTGGCGGGATTCACGGGATTGAACGCGAGGGGAGTCTCGTTCTGGGCGGTGGTATCGCGGCTGACGTTGACGGCATTGATCGAGGCGCCGTTCGAGACTGCGCTGAACCTGGGGGCGCCGGGCGTTCGGGTGGTCGTTGGTACTTCGTGAGTGCAGGCAACCAGGGTGCCCGTGCAGGCGAGGACCGAGAGGGTCGAAGAAATGCGGCGCATGCGACATCTCCACAAAGGAAGGAAGGGGAACGAATATACTCCATGGCCAATTTCCGGAAGATCGATCCCGTCATTGTGCTGTTCGCCGCCGCGGCCATTGCGGTGACAGTTCAGAAGGGGATCCTCGTCGGGCATCCGGGCAACTTCCTGCTATTCCGGTACACGTTCCATCGGCTGATCTCGGGAGCGGACATCTACAACCCGCCCGCGGGGGAGATGAGCGGCTTCCTTTATAGTCCGGTGTTTCCGCTGCTCTTTGCGCCGTTCGCAATTCTCCCGCTGGCGCTCGGTTTGCTCCTGTGGAACGGCGTCAACGCGCTGACGCTGGCGTGGGGAGTGAAGCGATTGCTACCAGCTCGCGCCGCGCGGGTTGCGCTTGTCATCGTGTTTCTCGATATGCTCCGCTCGCTGCAAAATTCGCAGAGCAACGCGCTCGTGGCCGGTCTGATCGTCCTGGCATTCGTCGCACTCGAGCGCGAGCACTATGGCGCGGGCGCCACGGCGATCCTCGTTGGCACGTTCACGAAGATCTATCCGCTGGGCGCCGGCGTGCTTGGCCTCCTGCGACCTCGCCCCGAGCGATTCGTGGGGATCGTGGTCGCCCTCGGATTGCTGTTCGCCGCGCTGCCACTTGTCGTCTTGCCCCCAGCGGGTGTCGTCGCGATCTACCGCGAGTGGTGGTCGATCCTCCAGCGCGATAGCAGCGCATGGCAAGGCAAGTCTGTCATGCGATTCTTCTCAGCCATCTCCGGTTCGAGCGTACCGTCGCTTCCGATCCAGCTCGCCGGCACGCTCCTGCTCCTCGCACCGCTGGTGGCGCAGCGCCCGCGCTGGTCTGATGGGCGGTTTCGGTTGCGCTGGCTGTGCTCGGTGCTCCTGTTCTTCGTGATCTTCAATCACCAGTCCGAATCCGCGTCGTTCGTCGTTGCATCCACCGGCGTCGCGATCTGGTATGTCACCAGCGCGCGATCGTGGTGGCGTACCATGCTCGTCGCGCTCGTGCTGCTGTTCGAGACGGTGCCGCATCTGTTCTTCGTACCGACGAGCGTCTACAACCAGGTCATTGGCCCGTATGCTCTGGACGTGATTCCCTGTCTGATCGTCTGGCTGGTGATTCAGGCGGAGTTGTGGAGCGGATCTTGGTCACGCCCGTCACGGGACGAGCAGGATGTCTCCCCGAGCGAGGCGGTCGCGAACCTCGAGTGAGCAGAGCGCTGCGAGCTCGCGCTCGCGGCCGGTTGTGTACGAATCCCACGCGGTCAGATCCTGATCGACATAGCCGGGATGCACCATCAGCTCGGTGGTACCGGGCTGGAGTTGATCCAACAGCGCGAGCAGGCGGCGCTGAAAATCCTGAGCGCCCAGCAGATCGAGACCGCGAAAGTGGTCGGCGCGGCCGAGATCTCGATCGTGCGCGCCGCTGTTCGCCGCTAGGCGCAACGCCACGCGAAGTGACGCCGCGACCAGTGCACGACTCACCCGAATACGTCCGTGGAGAAGCGCCGCTCGAGGCACGCGGATGGCTCGAACGCCGGCCCGTCGCGCCACCGCGACGACCGGTTTCCAGACGCCGGGGAGCGCGTGGACGTGACGGTGAGCGTCGATGTGTCCGACACTGACACCCAGCGTCCTGAGCCGGGCGAGCTGCGCGCTGCACTCGGCGGCGACATGCTCGGGCGCGACGCGACCCATAAGGGCGCGGCGCACGAGCTGTGGTAGCAGATAGAACTCGCCGGTGCGCGGATCCCACAAACTGGTGACGTCCCCTGGCTGAGCCACCGGGGCACCTGCGGTCAGATTGAGATGGAGACCCACCTGCAGAGTGGAAGCGTGTCGCAGCCGTGTAATCGCATCGTTGAGTCCGGGAGCATTTGCGAGGAGCGACGCCGATGTCACTGTTCCTGCCGCGTGCGCGTCGAAAATGCCGCGGTTCACGCCCGGCGACATGCCGAGATCGTCGGCGTTGATGATCAGTCGTCGTTCAACGATATGCCCCCCGCCAATCGTTCCAACGAATCTTCAGCAAATCACCGAGCATCGTCGCGCCGTCGCGGGCGAACCGCAGACTGCTCGGCTCGCTGTCGTAGCGGAAACTCACCGGCACCTGCGTGATGCGGAGACCGTGCCGGAGCGCCACATAGAGGATCTCAAGATCGAAACCGAAGCCCGGGACGGTCAGCCGCGGGAACAACGTCGTCGCCGCCTGAGCGGTGAAGCCCTTCAGTCCGGCCTGGGTGTCGAGGATCCCGGGAAGCAGCGTGTGGCGCACGACCCAGTTGAACGTCCGGCTCATCACGTGGCGCGTGTAGAGATAGCGAAAAAACGTCGGAGCGATCAGGTAGCGCGACTCCGGTAAGACGCGACACGCGACGGCCACGTCGGCGCCCGCTTCGAGGTGGCGCA
Organism: Gemmatimonadetes bacterium 13_2_20CM_2_65_7; assembly: GCA_001915025.1. Taxonomy (GTDB): domain Bacteria; phylum Gemmatimonadota; class Gemmatimonadetes; order Gemmatimonadales; family GWC2-71-9; genus 20CM-2-65-7. The sequence continues at coordinate 21,307 of MNDR01000096.1, read as the reverse complement.
CGACTGCGCCCGCTTCCTCGACGGGGTAGGCGAGATCGGAGTCCATAAAGACCCGGAAGCGGCCCGATGACGCGAGCATTCCGCGGGCCACGGCGTGGCCTTTGCCGCGATTGGTGCCATTGGTGAGTACGGTGACGTTGGGCGTATCGGCGGCAAAACCGCGCAACAACTCAGCGGTCGCGGGCGCGCTGCCGTCGTCGACGAGCACCAGCTCGGCGCGCTCGGGCTGGCGCTGCATCCACTCGGCCACTGCCGGCAGGGCGGCGGCTAGTCGATCGGCGCCGTTCAGGACGGGGAGGACGAGTGATAGATGTAGGGCTTTGACCATGAAGGTCTGATCCGTTTGGACGAGCCAAAGTAACACCCCTTCTCTTGTTGCGCGTACGCAACAAGGGTCCCTGGCTCGTGAGCACTTTCAGCCGGTGCGTTTCCTGCATCAGCACCGCACACCTCGTTTGAATGGTGGGTTTTTTCCCGGTGATTTTCGGGGTAGCATCGCCCCGCACCCGCAACCTGAAAGACTGGCTGGTGGCCTAGGGATGTCCAGAGCGCACACCCTTATCGCGCGCCATCCATGATGGCCCGCCTCGGAGTGGAGGTCGGGACCCGCACCATGCGTGGTGTGCGGCTCGAGGGCTGGTTCCGGTCCCGTGCCCGTGTAGTCGAAGTCGAGTGCGACCCGGCGAACCCGACGGAGGCGGTGGACGCGCTGCGTGAGCATCTCGGGCGCACACGCCGAATCGCCCTAGCCCTCGACATTCCCTTCCTCTTCATGAAGCGGGTCAAACTCCCCCCCCTTCCCGAATCGGAGAAGCGCGAAATACTGCGGCTCGAGCCTGAGCGATTCTTTCCTGTGCGCGCTGAGGAGATCGTGCCGGCAGTGCGCGACGACGATGACCTCGTATTCGCTACGAGAGAGACGCCGCTTGCAACCTGGGTCGCCGCGCTCGAAGCGCTCGGACCGGTCGACGTGATTGAGCCCGGGCCCCTTGCACTGGCGCGGGCGCTCGCGCAGGTGCAGCTCACGGGAGCCGTCGTGCTGCTCGATGGCCAGGCCGACGGCATCGGAATCGTGGAGATCGACGCTGGTCGAGTGAGATGCGTGCGGCGCGTGTTCGGGACCCTCGACGACGCCGCAGCGGCACTGGTGGAGAATCAGGGCGCAGCGGGGCCGATCTACCTGACGCCGTGGAACGAGGATCGGGGGCGCGCGCTCGGTGCGCTCTTGCCCGAGGCGGTGATGCAGCCGCTGCCCACGGTGGCGGACGTGGTGAGTCCCTTCCTTCCCGCGTACGGTGCCGCGCTCGGAATCGGAACGAAGCCAAACTTCCCGCGGACGTTGGTCTCTCGTGAGCTTGGTGCCCGCATCACCGCGCGGTGGTGGCGCCAGCTCGGGCTCGCGGTCGCCGTCAGCGTAGCGGCCCTCGCGTTCGCGATCGCCTCGGCCGACGCGTGGCGCGCGCGGGCAACCCGCTCGCTTGACGCCAGTCTCCAATCCCTCAAGCAGCGAGCCGCGCCCGCTCTCGCTCTCCAGAACCAACTTCTGGCGCTCGACCGCGAGGCACAGGCGATCCGCGAAATCGAACAGAAACGGCCCGATCCGCTGGGGGTGCTCCAGGCGCTCTCGAAGCGGCTGCCCGCGGGGGCTTACTTGCGTGGGATCCGTTGGTCGGGGACCGATTGGCAGATAGACGGCTTCGCGCCGAATGCATCCCGCCTGGTGGCGCAGCTTGGCGCGGCTCCGGAATTCAAGGAAGTGCGCTTCCTGTCCGCGACAACCCGTGTCGCGTTGGGCGACCGGACCTATGAAAGCTTTGCACTGGCTTTCCGATACGCTCCAGCGCCTTAACCCGCGCGAGCGCCGGGTGGTGCTGGGTGGAGCGCTCGTCAGCGCGAGCGCTCTCTTGGTCGTGCTCGTCGGTCTGCCGCTCGCCCACCATTGGGCGGCCCGCGAGGCGGCCTACATGGCGAGCCGCGAGCAGTGGCTGAGGCTTACACAGCTCGTCGCGAACACTGATCGCCTGCGCCGGGCGCTCGACGAGCGGCAGCGCGTGCACGCCGCAGATGAGATCCGTCTAGTGACCGGCGCAACGCCCGCGCTGGCGGCCTCGGCGCTGCAGGGGCTACTGCAACGCTACGGTGACGAAAGCTCGGTGCAGCTCAATCGTGTCGACGTCGCGAGCCAGCCACGTGCTGGCCAGCCCGGCTTGCTCTCCATCCCGGTGCAGCTCCAGTGCCAGGGGGACATCTACGGCCTCGTGGATTTTCTATCCCGCCTGGAGCATGGCGAGAAACTGCTCGCGCTCGACGAGTTGTCGGTGAACGCGTCGTTGAACGCGGGGTTCGCCATGCGCGTCCCTACGTTCCGCGGTTCGCGGAGCGCTCCGAGCGCCACAGGCCCCCAACCCCAGTCGTTCTCCTGGTCGCTCCGCCTGCACGGACTCTATCGCGCGGCTGGCGGAGCCGGCGGCCTGTGACGCTCGTGCGCAATTTGTATGTCGCGGCTGGCGTGCTCCTCGTCGGTGGCTTGGCGCTCCGGCTGGCGCCCACGGCCCTCCCCCAACCACGCGCGGAAACGCTAGCCGTACCCGCAGTCGCGCATCCGGAGAGCGCCCCCACGACGATGCCTCCGGTGCCGAGGTACGACACCATCATCGCGGCGAACATCCTCTCGCCGGACCGGACCCCTCCGGCGGTGCGGTTCTCCCTACCTGGCCGGGCGGTTGCGCCGACGAAGCCCCAGGGACCGACGCTTCGGCTGTATGGGATCACGGTCGGAGGGCAAGGTCCCGTGGCCCTCATTGACGCCGACCCGAACATCCCCGGCGCCGAGAACTACCGTCTTGGCGATATGGTCGCGGGCGCGCGTGTCGTCGCCATTACCGACTCCACAGTGACATTGGCGCGGCCGTCAGGACAACTTGTTCTGCGCCTGCAGCCGGTGAGGCGGCGGAGGGGTTCGTGAGACACTGCATGGCGGCGCTGTTCGGTGCGCTGCTCGCGGCGCCCGCGCCGACTAGGGCGCAGCAGCCGCAGCCCGTTCGCATCAACTACGTGAACGCGGACCTGCCCGACGTGATCCGCTCGCTCGCGGCGGTGTTGAATGTGAACGTCGTGCTCACCGGCGTACCGAGCCGCCGCATCACCTTTCAAACGCCACAGCCGGTTCCGGCGCCGCAAGTCGGAGCGGTGCTGGAGGCGATCCTCGAGAGTCAGGGGCTAGTGCTTGTGCAGTCGGGTCCTGTGGCCCAGGTGATGCCTGAGGCGAACCGGCCGTCGACGGGACCCGTGCGGGTTGGAAAAGACTTGCCCTCGCCGCCCCCACTCGGGCTCGTGACCCAGATCGTGCCGCTCGAGTTCATTCGAGCAGAAGAGGGCACCACCCTCTTGAAGCAGGTCGCGAGCAAAAACGCCCGTATCGAGGTCGTCCCGCGCTCGAACTCCGTGCTCATCACTGACCGCGGCGTGAACATCGCACGCTACCTCGATCTGTTGCGCCAGCTCGACGTCAGAACGGGAGGCGAGGAGGGACTCCGCGTCTACGTATATCCGCTCAAGCACGCCAGCGCGGCGGAGCTCGCGACCACGCTGGGGCAGGTGTTTGGAGCCGCCGTGTCGGCTGCGGCGCCGCGACAGCGCGTTCAGGCGCTGGAGGGGCGCAGCCTGTCGAGCGAGTTGACAGGGTTCCGCCGTCGTGAGCTCGAGTCGCTGCAGCAACGCGCCGAGATGGTACCCCTTCCCGCTGCTGCTCCCGTGACCACCCCGCGGGCCGCGGCGGAGAGCGCGCAGGCCCAGACAGGACTCCTCGGCCGGACGACGATCGTTCCCGACCAGGCGACCAATTCGCTCGTCATTCGCACGGCGCCGCCGAATTTTTCCCTGCTCCAGCAGACTATCGACGAACTCGACATCCGTCCGCCGCAGGTGCTGCTGGAAGTGTTGATCGCCGAAGTCACGCTCGATCGCGCCAGCGAATACGGCATCAATTGGCAGCTCTTCACGCAGAAGGGCATCGCGGGCGACAGCACGCGTGGGGTCACGGTCGGGGTCGGCCCGCAGCGGTTCAGCGATTCGCTCCTCGCGGGCCTGCAGGGTCTCGGCGTCCGGCTGATCTCCCTCGGCACGATCGACGTGCGCGCGATCCTCCATGCGCTTGCGACGCGGACGAACGTGCGCGTGCTATCCACCCCGCGGGTCCTCGCCCTCAATAACGAGGAGGCGCGCATTCTGGTCGGTAGCGAGGTGCCGTTTGTTTCGTCGACGTTCGCCGGCTTGACGGCGCAGCTGAACAGCGTCGTGCAGTTCCGCAACGTCGGCACGCAACTCACAGTACTCCCGACCGTGAATAATGATGGCTATGTGACCTTCCGGTTGCTCCAGGAAGTCAGCGCGCTGTCGCAACAAACGGTGGCGGCGGCGCAGAATGCACCGATCATCACCACGCGCGAAGCGGAAACGAGCGCGATCGTGAAGACGGGGCACACGGTGGTGATCGGTGGGCTGATCGGCGAGATGCAGCAAACCGTTGAGAGCGGCGTCCCCTTGCTCAAGGACATCCCGCTGCTCGGGTTGCTGTTCAAGAACCGCAGCGTCTCGCGCGAGCGCACTGAGATTGCAATTTTCCTGACGCCCTCCGTCGTGTTTACGGACGAACAGGCGGACTCGCTGCTGCAGCGCGAGCGCGACCAGCTACAGGGCACGAGACAACAGCTCGACAGCCTGCTGGCACCAGTGCCTCCGCGAAAGCCGTGAGCTCCGTGAACAAGCAAACTCGCGCAGAGCCGCTCCCGACCCACCGCCCCGCACCTGAGGTGACCCCGGCGTTGGACGCGATCGCCGCGCCGCCTCGCTCTGGGGCGGACCTCCGGGCCGCGGCAGCGGGGCCGCTGGCGCGGCGCCTTTCACCCAAATACTTCGTGGAGCACTGCCTGCTCCCCGTTGGTGTGAGCGAGACTGGGGAGCTGCTGGTGGCGGCGGAAGAGCGACCCGACCCGATGGTCATTGACGAGCTGTGCTGGGTGTATGGCAGACGTGTGAAGATCGTGGCCGCGCCTGCCGCCGAAATCCATGCAGCGATCCTCTCCGCGCAGTCCGAGTCGACTTCCGAGGCGCAAGCGACGGACCTGCGCGGCACCGATCTGGTTCTTCTCACTGAAGAGGAAGAGACGATCGCCGACTTGCGCACGCTCGCCAACCAGGCCCCGGTGATCAAGCTCGTGAACGTGATGATCCTCGAGGCGCTGCGGGCTCGCGCGAGCGACATTCATCTCGAGGCAACGGCCGAGGGGCTGCGGGTACGGTACCGCATCGACGGTGTGCTGCACGACATCTCGCGTCCGCCCCGACAGTACCAGGCCGCCGTGCTGAGCCGCATCAAGATCATGGCTAGCCTGAACATCGCCGAGCGCCGTCTCGCCCAGGACGGTCGCATTCGGCTGCGCTTATCGGACCGGGAGCTCGATCTGCGCGTGTCGATCACTCCCACGCTGCACGGCGAGAGCGTCGTGCTCCGGATCCTGGATCGCGGCGCAGGCGTCCGCAATTTGGACGAGCTCGGTATGCCTGGCGCGGCGCTGGAGCTCTTCGACCGCCTGATCCGCCAACCGCACGGCATTATTCTCGTGACCGGTCCCACCGGCTCTGGGAAGACCACCACGCTGTACGGCGCGCTCGCCCGCCTGAATCAACCCGGGGTGAAGATCGTGACCGTCGAGGACCCCGTCGAATACCAGATCGACGGTGTGTCGCAGATCCCCATCAATCCCAAGATCGGGCTGACGTTCGCCGCCGCGCTCCGCTCCATTCTGCGCCATGACCCGGACATCATCATGATCGGCGAGATGCGTGACCGCGAGACCGCCGAGATCGCGATCCAAGCCGCGCTTACGGGGCATCTCGTGTTCTCCACGCTGCACACAAACGACGCGCCCAGCGGCGTGACGCGCATGGTGGACATGGGCATTGAGCCGTACCTCGTCGCCGCTACGGTCCTGGCGATCGTGGGGCAGCGCCTGGTCCGAATGGTGTGCGAGAACTGCGCCGAGGACTTCCGCCCGTCGGCGGACCTGCTCGCCGAAGTGACGACGCTGCCTGACATTCCCCAACCGCGATTCCAGCGCGGGCGCGGCTGCGACGCTTGCGCGGGCACCGGATACCGCGGGCGCTCGGGTCTGTACGAGCTGATGCCGCTGAGTCAGGACTTGCGTGAGCGCGTCGTTCAGCGCGCTCCGCTCGCCGAGCTCCGCGCGCTGGCGCAGGCGCAAGGCATGGAGCCGCTTCGCGCGGCGGGCTGGGCGAAGGCGTGCGCGGGGACGACGACACTCGAAGAAGTCATGCGCGTCACGCGGGACGAGGCGTTGGGATGAGCGTCCGGTTCCGCTACCGGGCCGCCACACCAGCCGGGCAGGTTGTGGAAGGGGTGGTGCAGGCCACCTCGCGACAGTCGGTACTGGAGGAGTTGCGTCGCCAACACCTCTTTCCTGTCAGGATCGACGAATCCACGCCTGGCCGAGCGGTGCGAGGCAGCCGGCGCCTCAGCCGGCGGGCGGCCGTGACGCTCTGGACCCGCAACGCCGCGACGCTGCTGGGCGCGGGGGTGCCGCTCGATCGCGCGCTCATGTTCACCGCACAATACGCGACTCACCAGGGCCTCGCTGAGACGGTCCGGCAAGTGCGCCGCGCGGTGCAGGGAGGGGCCAGCCTTGCCGACGCGCTCGCTCAGCACCCGCGGTACTTCGATCCCCTGTTTGTCGCCCTCGTCTCGGCCGGCGAATCGAGCGGTGCGCTCGACGTCGTGTTCGTGCGTCTGTCGGAACACATGGAAGAGAGTGCGGAGCTTCGGTCCCAGGTCCTCTCGGCGTTGCTCTATCCCGCGCTCCTGGCCGTGGTCGCCACAGTCGGTGTGCTCGTCCTGTTGGGGTTCGTGATCCCGCGATTCGCTACCGTGCTTGCCGATGTCGGTGGCACCCTGCCTCTCAGCACGCGTCTGCTGCTCCGCGCGCGCGCCGTGCTGACAAAAGGCTGGTGGCTGTGGCTGGCGTTGGGCGCCGCCACGGTCTACATGGTCCGGAGCGGCCTCGCACGTCCCGAAACGCGCCGCCGCTGGCACGCGGCCCGGCTCGCGTGGCCCTGGATCGGCGACATCGAGCTCAAGTACTCGACGGCGCGGTTCGCTCGCACGCTCGGTCTGCTCTTGAAGAGCGGCATGCCGGCGCTGCCCGCGCTCCGGATCGCCCGAGCGTCTGCGACGAATCTCGTAGTGCAGGAAAGCATCGACCGCGCGGCGGCCTCTCTGTCCGAGGGGAGCGCGCTGGCGCCATCGCTTGCCGGCACGTTGCCGCCGTTGGCGCTTCAAATGATCGCGGTGGGAGAGGAAAGCGGGCGACTCGAGGAGTTGTGTATCCGCGTCGCTGACACCTACGACGGAGAGGTGCGGCGCGCGCTGCGAACCGGCGTGGCCCTACTCGAGCCGGCGCTGATCCTCTTCTTCGGCGCCCTCGTCGGGTTCGTCGCGCTTGCGATGCTGCAAGCGATCTACGGCATCAACCTCAAGGCGTTCTAGAGATCTCGCTCCTGCCAGGCCAGCAGCACGAGCCGCGTGCCGGCGACGGCGTAGACCGCCTGGATCTCGTGCGTCAGCGGATGCCCGTCCTGCCAGCCCCGGCCGATGATCATGAGGCGGCTCGGCATCGCCGTTAGGCGCAGGGCGGGGGTATGGGAAGGCCCGAAGAGACCGGTCGTCGTAAAGAAAACCTCTCCCGTTTCGCGACGTCGTACGACGCTCCGCACGGTTGCATCGGAAACGCCGGGCAAGGCGGCGAGCACACGCTCGGAAGCGGAGTTGACGTTCACCAACCCATCGCTCCAAACGGTGACATACGGCGCCACTGACAACGCCAGCGAGTCGCTGATGCCCGGGATGTTGCTGATTTCACCGAGCCGATTGATGGGCGCCTGCTGCAGTCGTGTCACCACCTCCTCCGCACGTTGATTCGTGGTGAACTGCTGAAACAAGCCCTGTAGCGTCGCCCCGTCGGCACGATTCAGGTCGATGCGCGCGTTTAGGTCCACCACTGCCACAGCGAACCGCCCGCTTCCCAGATCGAGATCGTTGAGAGACGTGAGCAGCGAGTCGAGGTTCCGGAGCGCGGTGATGCGTTCGGGTTGGCTGCGGGTCGAGTCGAGCAGCGCCTCGATCCGGGTTGTCGCAGCGAGGATGCCGCTTTCGGCACTGTAGCGGGCCACGATGCGCGCGCGCAGGCTCGAAAGGATTTGAGCCTCCGTCCGAGCCTGCGACACGACTTCAGCCACGATCACGCCGAGCAGCACGAGCAGCCACAGCACGAAAATCAGCGCGACGCCGCGGCGATCCCCGCACCTCATGGTGACACTCTCCCTCGCTGTTCGGCCGGTTGGTCCTGCGCCAGCCAATCGAGGTCGAAGCGACCGCTGCCTGGGAGAAACACGGTCACGGTCACGAGCGTCAGTCCAGGTTGCCACGGGCGGCTCGTGACTTCGCGCCGAAACCCCCCGGGCAGCGACTCGGCTGGCGTCCCAGTGAAGCCCGGCCCGCTTAGCTTCGCCCGCTCGATCGCGTCCTCGGCGTACTCCACTGCCTGTGACCACTCCCGGGCATCGCCGACAAGCCGATGGCTGCCATGGAATAACTGCAGGTAGCCCAAGGCGACGAGGCTGAGCACCACGAGTGCCACCATGACTTCGAGGAGTGTGAACCCCCGCTCGTTTCTCGTCATTGTCGCGAGCCCCCCGTCGCCAGGCGAGCGCCCGCCAAGAGCCGCGCTTGCAACGGCAATCCCAGCTGCGTGGAGTCGTGCCACATTGTGATCGCCACTGCGCGAGGCAGCAGCGTCGTCTGCGGCCACTCCTCGAGCCATTGCAGTTGGCTTGGCGCGAGCGCCCGCACGTCCCAGCGCGTCACGCCGGGAACGCGGAACGTCACCACGGTGGCAGGGGCACGCCCGACTGGGGTTGCTGAGAACTCGAGCCCGTCCGCACCCGGCTCGATCGTAACCAGCCAGTCGTAGTCCGGATCAATCGGCGGCCCGCCCCCAGCCGTCACGAAGGACAACCGGCCCGCGTGCAGCGTGAACCGCGGGTCCCCGGGGCGTTGCGGCGCCCGGGCGCTGCGCAGCGCGTCTTGGAGCAGCTCTCGTAGTGCGCGGGCTTCCTGCAACGCTCCAATATTCGCGCGCAGGCGCGCCTGGGCGTCGTAGCTCACCTGGGCCGCCCCGTAGGCCAGGAGCACCACAAGGCCTGTGAGCACGATCGCCAGCATCACTTCGAGCAGCGTGAAGCCGGACGCGCGAGTCACTCGGCAATCCTCATGAGCTATCGCCGCTTCCAGATCGTGATGCTCCCGTTTGCCCCGCCGCTCAGGAGAATGATCTCCAGAACTCCGTCGTGATCCAGGTCCGCCAAGCGAACGCCGTACGGTATCGACAACCCCTGCGGCGGGAGGCCGCAGTCCTGCACCAGCGACCAGCCGCCCTTACCATCGCCCCTGAACCAGAACAGCCCGTACCCGGACGGAAACGCGCCGGTGCCATTTCCACCCGCGACGATGTCCATGTTCCCGTCTTGGTCGAGATCCCCCAAGGCGATTCCCGCCGAGGGAAATTGGATGACTTTCAACCCGTCTGACGAGGCTTTCCACCCCCCCTGGCCGTCCCCCAGGTAGACGTCCGGACCGTTGGGCTGATCGGGGCCGAAAAAGGTTCCGTTGAAGACGATATCGGGATGGGCGTCCTTGTTGACGTCAGCCAGGGCCACCGATTCAAACACCTGGCTCACGGAGTGAAAGCCCACGGGGCCCCCAGTGAAGCCTCCGCGCCCATCGCCGCAGTAGATGTAGACCCCCCAGCGCTGGAACGCTGCAACCAGGTCCAGGTGACCGTCGTGATTGAGGTCCCCGACAACCAGGGCCCGACCCGGCATGGACCGCCCCGGGAGTGTCTCGGGCAGCGTCGTGTGGAGCGTCCAGTTCCCTTTCCCATCACCGAAATACACCTCGATGCCCGCCCTTTGATACCCAACCAGGATCAGGTCCAGGTGGCCGTCCCCGTTGAGATCGGCAAGCTGGGCCGCCACGTACCCGTCCTCTCGCCGGAAAGTACTTTCAGTGAAACCTCCCTTCCCGTCGCTGAGGAGCGTCTGCACTCCTCCAGAGTGGCCGGCCGCCACGATGTCCGGAAACCCATCGCCATTGATATCCCCCGCGGCGAGGGCGCCGTAGCCGATATCGGTCCACGTGGGCGTCATCGGGCTGAAGCCGCCTTTACCGTCGCCCAGCCAGATGTGGAGGGACGGGCTGGCAAGCCGGGCCGTCGCGACGAGATCGAGATGGCCGTCCCCGTTGAGATCGACGACGAGGGGCTCAAAGCGCCATTCCTTCCCGGGCCCGAGGGTGAGAGCCAGAGCATAGGGGGGCAGGGACGGCGCAGAGCGGGGAAGCAGCGGTGCGGATCGGGGGTGAGCGGCACAGCCCGCGACGACCCATGCCGTGAGAACCCCGAACCATCGTCCCTTGGAGCCGAACATAGCCCTCCGCTGTCGCGAGGCCAGCGCGCGCTCGCCGGTTTCCGTGCCGCCCGGGGAATGACGTACGGCCCGGCCAGAATTCTAACAGGTTTCCTGACCGGGACAGATAAGACGGGGGCTGGGTCGGGACCCAGCCCCCCGTGCAGCGCGGCGCAGGAGGTGAGTTAAGGCAACACCCCGCTGGGGAAGAAAGTCGTCGTGACTGGGCTGCCATCCTTGTACAGGGGGTTCGCGTAGGCGCGTGAGGCTCCAACGCTCGGGTCCTCAAGAACCTCGAGCAGCGCCACGAGACTGACGCGCGTGCCATCCAAGCGCTGGGCCGGCCCGGACACGACGAGCCCCTTTCTGCCAAAGCTGTTGTTCAAGAACGGGTCAATCGGGGGCCTATCTCCGGACGACCCGTCCAAGTCTCGGGTTACGTAACACACGAAGGTTGTGGCGGCCGAGTGGTGCACCTCAGCCTCGTTGAAGAAGTCGAAGTCGACGAAGGTCACCTCGTTCACGCGGTTGGAGAGCACATCGAGCGTCAGCAGGCTCAGCTTAGTCCTGATCCGCCCGGTTGAAGTGTTCGCCACTTTTGCCGCCGCGGTGGCAAACGTCCGCCCTGGATACCGGATGGTCCCGATGATCGTCCCCGTGACCTGCTTGTAATGAGACCCGTCAAAGGCCAGGGCTCCACCGATGTCCGCGGCGGTCTGCTCGCCGGTGCCGAAAAAGTCGCCCGCCTGGATCGGGAGGGCGTTGTACGTCTCGGTTACGTTGCTGTTAAACAATGGACCCAGACGGAGGAGCGCGTCGCCGACCAGCCCGTCAAACTTGATCGGATTGAGGCCCGCATCGGTTACCCAGACGATCAGGTAGGCTTCGTTTGGACGGCCGAAGTCCGGCTCCGGGAAGTCCTCGCAGGGTGGCCGGGGAATCTTGGTGAAGATGCCGTTAGCTTGGTTCACGCCATTCGTTGGCAGGCCAGTGACCGGATCTGCCAGCGGCTCGGTCGTGAGGTACAGGGTCCCGTTGACCGTGGTTTGGACCTCGAAGTCACTCTCATGGCAGATGCCTGGCTGCTCCGGACCCCCATCACCAGCGCAGACCCAGTGGCCCTTCAGGTGCACATTGGGAAAATCGGGCAAAGTCGTGCAGTCAACTGGCGTACCGTCCGGGTTCGTGGGGCACTTCACGCTGATCTCGAACTCGGTGTTGGGGACTACGCCCTGGTCGGTGAGAGTCTGGGTGCCATTTCTGTACTTGGGGAACACCAGCACGCTCCCCGGTCGCTCGGAATCATTCAATCCGTCTCCCGGCCAGGCAGCAATCCCTGGCCAGGCAGCAACCGAAGCGGCCACTCTGACATTCAGCAGCACGTCACTTACCCCCGGCCACACGGCAGCTGGTCCCCGCGGTCGGGCAGCCGCTGGCGCGGCCACTCCGACACTCAGCAACAGCAGTAAAGAATTCCTCAGCGTTGACATGTGCATGCTCCTTCCCGTCGGGCCACTCCAGGGATAGGTCATGCGAACGCATAGGATTCTCCAAGCGCCATCTGACGGGCGGACAGGCCCGACGTGGGCGTCGCAGCGGCGTCGGAGTGCGGCAGTCCTATGGGCACGCATCCAGACGCCACATTTAGCAAAGCACATGCCCCACGTTGACGCGCGCGCGCGTGTCGAGTTTGTGCTCGCGACGACCGAACAACGGCGTGTCATGGCGATTGCACCATGGCATGCCCGCTGCACGAGTGGGAGCGTCGAGACCATGGCGTGTTCACCAGAGCCGGCGGAGAGCATGCGGTGCGGACCAGACTCCTACAGGCGAGTCACGACGCTCGGAGTTTTTTGAATCGCTCGGCGTCGATGCCGTATTGCTTGATCTTGAGGTGGAGGGTCTTGTAGTCGGTGCGCAGGCGGCGCGCTGCCTCGGTCTTGTTCCCCTTACAGGCCTGGAGGGCCTGACGGATCGCCTGGCGCTCGGCGTCCTCGGCGGCCGCTTCTGCGATCTCCTTCAGAGACGGTCCGATCGCAGTCGGACCGCTTCGGCGTGTAGATGTCCGCGATCCGTCAAGCAGAGACAGGTGTTGCCGGTCAATGACATCCGCAGCGAGCAGGGTAGCGCGGCGCATGACGTTCCGCAGCTCTCGCACGTTCCCAGGCCAGGAGTGGCGCAGTAGGACCTCAGCCGCCGACGTCGAGATCTCTCGGCAGGGGCGGCCAAACTCCATGCTGGCTTCTGCGACAAAATCCTTCGCCAGGTGAAGAATGTCGTCTCGCTGCCTCAGGGGCGGTAGGGTGATGACGACGTCGTTCAAGCCGCAGTAGACATCCTGGCGGAACCAGCCGGCCCGCACCGCTAGCTCGAGCGAGACGCTGGAGGCAGCGATGGTCCGCACGTCCACGGGGACGGGCGTCTCGCTACCGGGCGGCAGCACCTGTCGTTCCTGGATGGCCCCCAAGACCTGAGGTTGCGTGGGGAGGGGAAGGCTGACAATCTCGTCGAGGAAGAGGGTGCCGCCCTCAGCAAGCTGGAACTCCTCCTCGATCGGCGTGTCCGATTTCGCGGCGCAGTCGATGGCGACGAATGGCTGCTCGCGTCGGGCACTCAGCTGATGGATCGCCCGGGCCACGAGCTCCTTGCCGGTGCCGGTCTCGCCCTCGATGAGGATCGGGAGCAAGGAGTCGGCTGCCCGCCCTATCTGCTGGACAAGCTGTTCCAGCTGCTGATTCGGGGCCGTCAACCACCGCAACGGGCTCCGGATGATCTTGTTTGCCTCCTGCAAGTCGCGCGTGCGCTGCTCGACGGTTCGCTCCAGCTCATTGGCACGGCGCTCCAGGGTCAGCTGCTGTTGCTTGAGCTTGCGGCTCAGCTCGTTCATTTGAATCGCGCGGCACAACGACGCCACGAAGTAATCCCGATCGATCGGCTTTTGGACATAGTCACAGGCCCCCTTGCGGAGGGCGGCAATCGCCAGGGCACGCTCGCCGTGTCCGGTGATCATCAGCGTGGGCGTGTCGGGCTGGCGCGCCCGGATCTCGTCCAACAACGCGAACCCGTCCATCCCCGGCATCTTGATGTCGGTGACGATCGCATTGTAGTCCCTGGCGGCAATCTGCTCGAGCGCGCCCGCGGCCGAGTCGGCGGTGTCCACCATCAGCCCGCCCATGCGGAGGCGGAGGGCCTCGGGCAGCGCCTGCAGCAGGGCCGGGTCGTCGTCGACGATGAGGACGTGCGCCGGCGTCATGCCGCGAGGGGGAGGTGGATCAAGAAGGCGGCGCCTTCGCCGGGCGGGCTCACGACCGAGATCGTGCCGCCGTGCTCCTTGATGATCCCATAAGTAATCGAGAGGCCGAGGCCCATGCCCTTCCCGACCTCCTTGGTGGTGAAGAACGGATCGAAGATCCGCCGCTCCAGCTCCGGCGGAATCCCGTGCCCGGTATCGGCGACCGCGACCTCGACCGCTCCGGCGACGACGGCACCCGAGAGGCGAATTGCCTTGCGGGGCGCGTCGGCCACGGCATCGCGCGCGTTCGTCAGCAGGTTGATGAACACCTGCTCCAGCTGGATGGGATTCCCGAGGACCACGGGCTCCTCCGGCCCCAGGTCGAGCGTCACCTCGACCCCGCGCAGTCGGAATTGCTCCTGCAAGAGGAACAGCGCGCGCTCGATCACGTGCTTCAATGAAATCGGCTCGCGGCTGGCGGGGGCCGCCCGTCCGAACGTGCGCAAATGCGAGATGATCTCCGTGGCCTTGTGGACCTGTTGCATGGCGTGGCGCAGCTCACGGACCGCCCGCCCGTTGTCCGTCGCGCCCAGCTCGATAAGGTCGATCGCGTTGCCCACGAACAGGGCGGTGTTGTTGAGGGGGTTGTTAAGCTCGTGCGCGACACCCGTCGTGAGCTCGCCGAGCGTGGCCAGTTTTCCCGCCTGGACGAGCTGCTCTTGTTTCTCACGCAATTCCTGCTCGCGCCGCTGCATCTCGCCCGTGGTCTCCCGCAGGTCCCCCATGATGTGAATCATGGCCTTGCGGCTGGCCTCGAGATGCAGCGTGCCCGTGTGTGAGTCCTGCAGGAGGTGCAGCAAGGCCCGACGGGAGTTGTCGAGTCGCTCAGTTTGGCGGGCCAGCCGGCGGCGGTCCTCCTCGTAGTCGGCCAGAATATGAAGCATGGCCTTGCGCTGGTTGGTTAGGCGCTTGTTGAACTGGTTCAGGTCCCTCATGATGTGGCGCATCGCGCGGCGCTGTTCGTCGCCTTTCCGCAGGCGCCGCTCCAGCAGCTCCACGTAGGACCGGAGTTCTCTCTCGGTCCTCGAGGCCGCCCCGGGCTGCGTGACCGCGCGCTGACGATCCGCGATCGCGGCCTGCGCCATCGCGCTCAAATCCTCCCCGCCCTGAGCCTCTCGACTTCTTTGCGCACGCTCTCGAGTTCCTTCTCGAGGGCGATCATCTTCAGCTCGCGTCCGACCACGACTTCCTCGAATTTCTCGAGATCCAAGATCTTTTCCTGTAGCTCGCTCTTGGACTTCTCCAGATCGTGGACCACCTTCGCGTACTCGCGCATGTCGCGCAAAATGCCGATGGCGCCGATCACCTTGCCGTCGGGGTCGCGCAGCGCCGAGGCGTTGAGGGTCGTGGGGATCACCTTGCCGCTCGCGCTCCGTGGGTTGAGCCGGGCGTTGCGGGTGACGCCCCGCGCCACGACTTCCCGGAGCGCGGCCGTGAACTCCCGGGTCTCATCGGCGCTGATGAAGCGCGACAGCGACTGCTCGAGGAGCTCGTCCGGGCGGAAACCGAGGAGCGCGGACACGGCATCGTTCGCCTGCAGGATCTTCCCCTCGAGATCCGAGACGAACACCGGGTCTGGAGCGTGCTTGATCAAGCTCTCAGCGTAGGCTCGGGCCTTGTCCAGCTCGCGCATGTCGCGCAGGATGCCGATCACGCCGATCGCGCGACCGTCCGGATCGCGTAACGCGGAGGCATTCAGGCTGGTGGGGATGACTTCGCCGCTCGCGCTGCGAGGGTTCAGAACCACGTTCCGCATGACACCGCGTTCGACCACTTCGCGCAGCGCCGCCGTGAACTCCCGCGTTTCTTCGAGGCTGATGAAGCGCGAGAGCGACTGCTCCAGCACCTCGTCTTGCCGGAACCCAAGGAGCTGGGAGACCGCATCGTTGGCCTGCAGGATCTTGCCTTCGAGATCGGAGACGAACACCGGGTCCGGGGCGTTGGCGATAATGATGTCGGCGTCCAGCGTGGCGCGCGACGCAGCGGCGCCTCCGTAGACCTCGATCACGCTACGTTTTGCACCGAGTCCGTTGCGCCTGATAGCCATTCGGGCCCCTCATATACGGACGGCGGCGCCGCGATGAGTCGCGCTCGGTTTCCACCGTCCTGGACGTTGCAGTGAGCACAGATCGGGCCCGACTGTTGAGGTACAGAACGCTTCGGCAAGTGCGGCATTTACAGGCAGTTCGGTAAGGGTCGCTGGACCACGTTGCGCTAGGCCAACGGCTAGCAAGGCCCCACTGCGGCTGCGACGCCACAGCCGCGCTGGAGCAGCCACTTTGCTCGAAGAGTCCCCGAGCGTAGAATCCAGCTGCTATGATCACCGTCAGGACCAAGCCTCAAGGCTTCACCCTCATCGAGATCCTCGTTGTGATCATCGTGTTGGGCCTGCTCGCCGCCCTGGTCGGTCCTCGCATCCTGGGCCGTGTCTCCGAAGCGAAGAGCGCGACCGCGCGAACCCAGATCGAACTGCTCGGCGTCGCGCTGGACAACTACCGGTTGGACAATGGGATGTATCCCACCACCGAGCAGGGCCTGGAGGCACTCCAGGAAAAGCCCACGCGCGAACCGCTGCCGCTCAACTGGCGGGGACCCTACCTCAAGAAAGCCGTGCCGCTCGACCCCTGGGGTCGCCCTTACATCTATAAGAGCCCTAGCGAGCGCAACCCGAGTGGATACGACCTTTCCAGTCTCGGTCGCGACGGGCAACCCGGTGGCGTCGACGAAGACGCTGACATCATCAGCTGATCGTTAGGCCCTGTCTCAGGGCGCGCGCATCTCACAACTGAGAGGATCGAGCGGCACGGTACCCACCGCTGCCGCGCTCCGCACGTCGAAGCCGCAGGTGCCGAGCGGCGACACCATCACCGTGACCGCGACGGTGAGAAACGGCTGGACGTGCCCCGTGGCGAGAGGGGTGTGGGTGCCCTCCATCCGCCAGTCTCCCGTGGGATCGATATGCAGGTAGACGACTTCGCCGCGCCGGGCGGCGACTTCGCGAGCGCTCCTGAGAAGCGCGTTGACATCAGACTTGTCCTGGTGGCGCGGGAGAAGCGTGGGTGCAACGAGGGCAACGAGGAGACCCATGAGAATGAGCACGACCAGGAGCTCGATCAGCGTAAAACCGGACCGATGACGCATCGCTAGCGTGCGTCGCTACGCGGATCTGGGCGCACCGTGAAGTCTCGCGTGGATGTCCGGCCATTGACGGTCAGCCGCGCTGTGAACGTACCGGTGAGCCGCGTGCCGCCGCCGCGCCGCGGTCCACCCCCACCCGCAGCGGGAGCGGCCGGCTCGACGGGGGCGACCGGACGCCAAACGACCCGGTGCATCCCGGCCGCCGTGGAGAACACCTCCGGCGCCGGTTGCCACAACGGCGACACGCGCGGCAGCCCGCTCGTTCCTCGGCCACCGCGCGGACTCGCGCCCGCGTCCCCGGAGGGTTCGGCGGGGGGGGGCCACGTCCGCAGGACTTTGCCCGTCGCGTCCAGGATCTCCAACGTGACCGCTCCCGACGCCGGCGCTCTCAGATAGTAGTCGATGAACGCGCCATCGGGCGGGTTCTGAGCCTGCGGCTCGTCGCGCTGGAGCGGTGTGCCGTCGTCGTCGCCCGGCACGACGTTGATGGCGTCCGCGGGCCGGAACAGCCAGGCGTCGGCTTTGAGTACTTCGTCGTTGACCTGCCGCAGTGCGCTGATGTCGTCCATCACCCAGAATCCGCGGCCGTGCGTTGCGACGATGAGGTCGTTGCCGTACACCACGAAGTCGCGCACCGACGTCACCGGCAGGTTGCGCTGGAGCGGCTGCCAATGGTCTCCGTCGTCGAACGACACGAACGCCCCGCGCTCGGTCCCTGCGAACAGCAGCCCGCGGCGCAGCAGGTCTTCCTTGACCACGTGGACGTACACTCCTTCGGGCAGGCCTGCGGTGATGAGCTGCCATGACCGGCCCTGGTCGCGCGTGCGGTAGATGTACGGCGCGAAGTCCTGGAGCTGGTGCCGGTCTACGCTCGCATACGCTATTCCCTCGTCGAAGTGCGACGCTTCGATGCCGGTGACTCGACTCCACGCTGTCATCGCCGGCGGGGTGACGTCGCGCCACGACGCGCCGTCATCGGTCGTGACCTGGATGAGCCCGTCGTCGGTGCCGATCCAGATCAGCGGCGCGCGCAGCGGCGACGGGGCCACCGCGTAGATGACGCCGCGCTTGCCGTTACGATCGGTGGACTCCGCGGCGGCCCTGTCGAGGTTGGGGGGGATGCCGGGATCGGGTCGCGTCAGGTCGCCGCTGATCTGGATCCAGGTGCGCGCGCCGTCGGTCGTCTTGAACAAGAACTGGCTGGCGTAATACAGCGCGTGCAGATCGGCCGCCGACAGCACGAGCGGCTGAGTCCAGTCGCCCCGGTCGGGCTCGGTGCCCCCCCCTTTCGGCGCCGCGGTGTTCGGGACCGACAGATTGGTCTCGAGGTCCCAGCGGCTGCCCTCGCCGCCATAGATCACGCCGGGGTGCAACGGGTCGCCGGTCGCATATCCGCTCTCGCCGGCGGCGCCGATCGGCTCCCAATCGCGCTGCGAGATTTGGGCGAACTTGCCGCGCGAGCGTACCGCCACCGCGCCGCTGTCCTGTTGCGCGCCGACGACCCAATAGGGGAAGCGATAGTCGACCGATGCGTGGTAGATCTGCGCCGTGGGCTGATTGAGCCACGAGCTCCAGGTCATGGCGCGCGGATCGGCGGTGCGTGCGTTGCGCGTGATGATCGCGCCCTGGTCGCTCGCGACGATCAGGACGTCCGGGTTCTGGGGCGCGATCCACACCTGATGGTAATCGTCGCCGCCGGGCGAGCCGCGGATCACGTCCCACGTTTGGCCGCCGTCGCGGCTGCGGTTCACCGCGACGTTCGGCACGTACACCAGCCCCGCGTCCTTCGGATCGACCGCAATCTTCTCGAAATACCAGCCGCGGCCCCACAGCGCCTGGTCGGCGCTCACTCGCCGCCAGGTGGCACCGGCGTCGTCGGAGCGGAACACGCCCCCCTGTCCGGGCGGCGGCGGGGCCGGCCGCCCCGCAGCCGGTGACGGCGGCGCGGGCGCAGTCGGGTCGGGCACCAGGCAGTCCACCACGGCGTACACGCGCCGCGGATTCGAGGGCGCCACGGCGATGCCGGTCCGTCCGATCCCTGCGGGGGGCAGGCCGGTCGTCAGCTGGTGCCAGGTCGATCCGCCGTCGGTGGACTTGTGGATCCCGCCACCCGGGCCGTTGGTAGGCGCGTACGTGAACCACGGCGGGCGGCGCGTATTCCACAGTCCCGCGTACACCACTCGGGGCTCGGTCGGGTCGATGACGACCTCGACGGCACCGACGTTCTCGTCTTTGTAGAGAACCTTCTGCCACGTGCGGCCGCCGTCGCGCGAGCGGAACACCCCGCGGTCCGGGTTCGCGGCATAGAGATGCCCGATCGCCGCCACGAAGACCACGTCGGAGTTCCTGGGATCCACGGCGATCTTGCCGATGTGCTGCGTTTCGTCGAGGCCGAGGTGGGTCCAAGTGCGGCCCGCGTCGGTGGATTTGTAGACGCCGTTGCCGAAGCCCGTGGAGTCGCGCAGGGTGGACTCGCCGGTGCCGGCGTAGATCACGTCCGGTGCTGACGGCGCGACCGCCAATGCGCCGATCGAGGCGACGGGCTGATCGTCGAATATCGGAAACCAGGTTCTGCCGGCGTCCTTCGTTTTCCAGACGCCGCCGTTCACGTGGCCGAAATAGAACTCGTCTGGTCGGCCGGGCACACCGCACACGGCGGCGACGCGGCCGCCGCGAAACGGGCCCAGCATGCGCCAGTCGAGACCAATCGGTACGTCGGAGAGGTCTGGGCGTGCCCGCAGGCCGGATGGATACGGTAGACGGAACGCATATAGCGTTCTATCTTCCGCTTTCCTTTTTTAGGGCCAGGTAGCTCAGTTGGTAGAGCAGCGGACTGAAAATCCGCGTGTCGGCAGTTCGATTCTGCCCCTGGCCATTTGTTCTAAGCTCGCCGACGCGGCGGGCTTAGTTGTTTATGGCCCTGACTGCCGACGGAGGGCGCCACACGCACTGTGACCATTTGTGTGACGGTTTCACCAGAAATATGCTTGCTCGGGCTAGGCATCGCAAGTAGGTTGGAGGCTATGACCAAACGCAAGAACCCTCATGCAGTCGCCCTGTCTAAGCTGGGTGCCAAGAAGGGCGGTCAGGCACGGGCGGCGAAACTGACGCCCGAGGAGCGCAAGGCGATTGCCCGCAAAGGTGCAGCAGCGCGCTGGGGTAAGGGGTCCTGAGGATCAATCGGCCCTCTCACTCGAAAACGATGGTGTTGAGCGCCTCAGACAGCGGTATGCGAATTATCCGGCCGATGGCTTGCAACCTTCCATGAGCCTGCGACAGCGATCCATCAACCGTCTTGCGCGGCTCTGTTGGGCGACCTACCCTTTACTGCTGGCCGTCTCAAGAGTTTCCTCCCGGCCACAGCAGCGTCCTTCGCTAGGATGGTATATGCGTAGCACCGGCCTCTTTGTCGTCGCATTGCTTCTGTTCAGTTCTCCACTGGCTTCTCAGAACAACATCACCACTCAACGAATCGGGGATATTACATACTACGGCGGAACACTCGATGGAAAGCCTGTTACCGGGACTGCCCAGCAAATAGGGAACATCATTTACTACAACCTCACGGTTGACGGGAAAACTCAGTCGTGGACGAAACAAGTGATCGGAGAACAGACGTTCTCCTTCGGCCCCAATGGCGCTACATCCAGCTCCCAGCGTGTAGGCTCGCAGACATACACCCAGACAAACCAAGGCATTACTTATACAACCCAACGAATCGGCAATTTCATTTACGTTCATGGATCGAACGGGTGCACGAACACGATTCAGATCATTGGGAATCAATCATACACGACTGGCAATTGCCCTAAGTAATCGCGAAGCGTAACTCAATTCGTACGGCGCAGCCGATTCGCGCGCCTAAAGCAGTGGCGCGGCAGATTTGGCGTACGCCGTTAGGCACCCCGCGCAGCAGCCCACTAATGTCTCGCGTTCTCTTCCTTGTTCTGGCGATGCTAGTGCTGTGCTGCACGAACGCCGAGCGCACGCGCAATCACGACCGGATAGTCGCAGAAGGTCCGCCTAGCAGCACCGGATGGGCTTCCATCCCAGTTGCCGGAACGCTGGGCTGGGTTTATGACCCTCGGAGTATCGCTCGCGGTGACGGCAAGGCGTACGTGTGGACCCGGTTGCCAGCGACGAATATTCTCGTGCAGTACGGGTTCGATTGCCGTCGCCACGTCGAGGCCGTAGGCCCGATCGTGACGTACAGCGGTGACACGATCATCAGAGAGGATCTTCGCGTCACGGACTGGGATGTTATCAGCGCGGATGAAGAGCCCTTGTACCGGGCTTCGTGCGCCGGTGCTTAACATGCGCCTGAAGCTGGGCGCCCGGCAG
>MNDR01000032.1 GCA_001915025.1 Gemmatimonadetes bacterium 13_2_20CM_2_65_7 | reverse complement strand
CTTGCCGCGGATGATCTCCGACTGGAGTAGGCGCTTCAACTCGGTCTGCAGATCCGAGCGGATCGCCATGGTCACGTTGTCGAAGTCGATCATCAGCGCGGCGTTGGGCGCGTGGGCGGGCGGTTCTTTGTGAGCGGGGCGTGGCAAATGATTGTGAGCTTGCTGCGGTGTCATAACGTATTCTGTTCCTGCCCTGAGGCGGGACAAGCTCGTAGCACGTTCCCCGATGAGAGGAAGTGAACGACGCTCGCCTGCTGCGTCGGGCTCTTGGTAAAGGCGTGTTGCGCCGTAGTTAAGGCTGGCTGGTGCGTGGGGAGGGTCGCCGAGTCACCCCCGGCGCGCCGGTGCGCGCTACCTCGACCCGATGCCGAGGCCCGCAGGCGCCGCCTGATGGTTCGACCCCTTCGCCCTGTGGCACTGCCAAGCGTATGAACGATTCAACATAAACGATTGGCAGTGCAGAAGCTAGCGGGAAGGCAGAAACCCCGCCGGAAATGGGTTCTCAGGACCTACGGCTCAGCTCCCACCGCCACACCGGCCCGTCTTCCGGATCGACGACCATGCCGCAATGGCGAAAGCCGTTCTTGAGCAGTACTCGCGTCGAGGCGTTGGGCTCGGCGAGCGTATGGGCGCGGACCAATCGCACACCAGGGGTGGCGAACGCGTAGTCGACCAATGCCGCGGCCGCTTCCGTCGCGTAGCCCTGTCCTTGAAAGCCGGGCGCGACGCCGTACGCGATCTCGACCATGCCGTCCTCGTCGGCAGGTCCTTTGAAACCGGCTGTCCCAATCACTGACTTCGCCTCGCGATGGACAATGAAAAATCCGTGGCGCCACGGGTCGGGATCGGATGACCTCCGCAGCGCGCTGAGCCACGCCGGTGATACGTCGCCCGAAGCGTAAAATTCGCGGAGTCCGGGAGCGAGACGCAGGTCGGTCGATGCTTCGAACGCTTCGGGATGTTCGATCAGCGTCAGCAGGTGTTGAGGCGCGGCCGGTGCGAGGGTGAGCCGGCGTGTGTCGATCATACGACGCCGCGATCGACGCGGCGGATCTCGTCCTCCCAATGGAGACGGTGCAGGATACGATGGATTAACGGGGTGAGCAGCACTCCGCCGACTACCAGAAAGACTCCGCCCGCGTAGAGCGCGAAAATCCCGGCGAACACCTTGCCGCCGTTGGTGTGGAGGGCATCGACCGGACCCATACCGCCCAGCAGCATTGCCGTATTGACGAACGCGTCGCGCCAGGCGAGGTGCTCATAATGCTCGTAGCCCAACATGCCCCCAACCAACGACACCGCGATGAGCCCCATCGCGGCGGCGAGATGATTGACCATCCGCAGCGCGAACCGCCGCGGCGGTAATGGTCGTGTGTGGCGGTCTTCGTACAGAACGGCGAGTCCTATTTCACTCCCGCGGCGACACGCGGAAGAGACGCCACGCCCAGACACACAGCGCCGCGGCCACGAGCGTGATGATGAGAAACCAGGGATCGGTCCCCAGATGGGGCCATTCCTCGATGACTCGCCAGAGATGGACGAGCGTGAGCAGTCCGAACAGCGTGCCGGTGGTGATCAGATACGCCTTCATACGGTCCCATCCGCGGTAAGAGGAGAGTGATGCTCGACCTCATTGCGCCCGCCGGTACACGCGGACGTAGTCGACGAGCATGGTCGCCGGAAAGATTGCATCCGACTGTGGATCGCCGTCGAAGTTGCCGCCGACAGCAAGATTGAGGATCACGAAAAACGGCTGATCGAATACCCATCTGCCGTGCGCCTCCACTTCGCTGCGAGTGACCGCGTAATGGACGGTATCATCGACAAAGAATCGGATGTGCAGTGAGTCCCATTCGACGGCGTAGGTATGGAACGCGTCCGCGGCAGATCCCCGCACGAATGTCTGCACATGCGTGATCGGCGTGTTTCCGAAATAGCCCGGGCCGTGTACCGACGAGCTGGTCCGCGTCGGAGCGCTTCCCTTATTCTCCATCACATCGAGCTCGCCGCAATCGGGCCAGGGCGGAAACGATTTGCCCAGGAACCAGAACGCCGGCCACAGTCCCTGCCCCGCGGAAAGCTTGATCCGCGCTTCGACGCGGCCGGGAGCGAAATACTCTTTGTGCTGCGTCGTGATCTTCGCTGACGTGTATCGGCATGGACCGTAGTAGCACGTCAGGCCGGCGGGAGCGACTTGGCCCACGATTTGCAACTGCCCCTGTCCATTCAGCGCAATGTTTTCGGATGCGTCGCGGTAGTACTCCTTCTCGTTGTTGCCCCAGCCGCAGTTCCCGCTCGCGCAGCCGTCTCCGAGATCGAAGCGCCATTTCGTGGTGTCGATGCTGGCGCCGGGTGGTCCAGCGAACTCGTCGCTCCAGACCTGGATCCACGAGCCGGTGGTGGTGGAGACCGTTGGGCTGTTGCCGGCGCAGGCGACGCAGCCCAGCAAGATGCCGCACGCGACCAACCTCACGCCTCGAAGGGCCACGTCTTTCCCTTCCACGACCACGCGCCAAAACATATCACGCCGAGGAGCAGCGCGCCCAAACCGAAAGCGATCACGGAGACGGGCGTCGTCGCAAAGACAAAAATCCATCCCAGTAAGGCGACGAGGCTGGGCAACGGGTACAGCCACATGCGATACGGTCGCGGCATGTCCGGAGCGCGACGACGCAGCAACGTCAATGCGCCGATCTGGCCGACGAACTGCACCAGGATCCGCGTTGTGATCAACGCATCGATGACCATGCCGAGTGATACGAAGCCGGCGAGGATCGAAAGGACACCGAGCACGACGAGGGAGACCCACGGGAACCCCTCCGTCGCGTGGAGGCGCGCGAACACCTTGAAGAAGTAGCCGTCCTTCGCTGCCGCATACGGTACCCGCGAGTACCCGAGTAGCAGGGCGAAGACCGAGCCGAACGCGGTCCACAGAATCATCGCCGTGAAGATCGTCGCGACGCTCGATCCATACATCCGTTCCATGAAAATCGACACGATAAAGTTCGACTGCGCGTGTGCCGAGGCCGGAACGAAGTCGCGCCAGGGCACGACACCGATGATCGAGAGGTTGATGGCGAGATAAATGGCGGCGACCGCGAGCGTGCTGATCAGAATCGAGCGAGGGATGACACGGCCCGGATTCTCGACCTCATCGCCGATGTAGCAGACATCGTAGTAGCCGAGGTAGTCGTAGACGCCGATCCGCGACGCTGCGCCGAGTCCGAGGAGGAAGCCCAATGAGAACGTGAACGCTCCCGGAGGGAAAGCGAACGCGATCTTCGGATCGAAGTGTCGCACTCCCGTCGCCACAACCGCGATCACGGTCACGATGGTGCCGATCCAGAGCGTGACGGTGATCGTGGCGATCGATTTGATGCGGCGGTACAGGAGCGCGAGGTTCGCGAGTCCGACGACAGTCACCACCAGCATCGTCTGGTGGGCCGTGATGCCCGTCCAGAGATAGCCGAGATAGTTCGCGAATCCGATGTATCCCGACGCGATCTCGAGCGGCCCACTGAAGACGAATTGCCAGACAAACAGAAACCCCATCAGCCGGCCGAACGTCTCGGGGCCGTATCCCTGCCGCAGGTACCCGAACGAGCCGCCCGATCCCGGCATGGCCGCGCCGAGCTCGCTCCAGACCATGCTGTCGCACATGACGATCACCAGCGCGACGAGCCAGCCGAGCATCGCTTGCGGACCGCCGAGCGCCGACATGAGCAGCGGGATCGTGATGAACGGTCCGATGCCGATCATGTTCGTCATGTTCAGCGCCGTGGCGTGCAGCAGGCCGAAGCGCCGCGTCATCGTGGACGACGGATGCGTCACGGAATCAGGCGAATGACCTGCTCGGCGTCGATCTCGACGGCGCGCCCAGCGGCGCTACATGGCGACCGCCTGGTCATAGACGGCCGCTCCGGCGCAAGGTTCCACAGGTGAACGCGAGACTATCGGTGCGCGTTGCTCCAAGCGGCTGCCGCGCGTCGGCGGCGAGGGTGTCGGCGTGGGTGCGCGCGGCGGCGTAGGCATTCTCGCAATCGCGCCACTCCAGAAGCTGCACTGGCGCGCGCCGGACTTGGAGAAACCACAGCAGCGCCGTCAATGCGGCGACGACCATAAGGGCCTGGCCGGTCCACGACTTTCTATTGGGATCGGGCTCCGAGTTCATGGTATGAAGATCCGCCCCAATAGGATGATGAGGAGGATCACGACGCCAATGAACGCCACACGCCACAGCCGCGGCGACGCCTGATCGTCCTTCACGACGGTAAGCGGAGGAACCAGGTCTCGGATTATTCGCCGGGCGCGATCCAGATCCGCCTCCGCCACAAAGACCGCGACCGGAATGAACGGAATGGCCCCCAATTCCTGATCGAGCGCCACCGCAATTCCCTCGGCCTCGAGCGCGAGTCGCACGCTCTCGATGAGCGACCGGTCCGTGGTTCGGAGAACGGCCCTCACAGCCCTGTCCGGTCCGGCACTCCATCGAAGAAGTCCACGACGCCCGTTTGGAGGCAGTACTCGGCACCCACGATGGCCAGTCCGTCGCGCTGAACGAGACGCTCGAGCACTTGAGAGCCGTGACGCAGGTGATCCGCTGCAGCGCGGATGTTGGCGCGCACGGCATGCGCGACGAGCGTCTCGGATCGCGCATCATGCGACGCCGAGAGGAGCGGCTCCACCGCGGGCCGAATCCGGTCGACGATCGCCCGCAATCCAGGCGACTGGTCCGGGGTGGGACGCCGCAGCTCGTCGATGGTTGTGACGATCGCGCCGCATGCCGTATGCCCCAGCACCACCACGAGCCGCGTGCCGAATCGCTCGGCGGCGAATTCCACGCTGCCGACCTGCGACGGCGCGACAATGTTCCCGGCGACCCGGATCACGAACAGATCGCCGAATCCCTGCCCGAACACCAACTCCGCCGGAACGCGTGCATCAGAACACCCGAGAATGATGGCGAAGGGTTCCTGCGTCTGCGAAAGCGTAAGGCGGCGGGCAGCGTTGTGGTCGTGCATCCCATGCACGACGCGACGATTCCCATCGCGCAGTCGCGCGAGCGCTTCAGCCGCTGACAGCATTCACCATCGTCATCGGCTATGGTTTTTGCGGCAGAGGCGCCGGTTGCGCGACGCGTGGGCACTCACCGCTGGCCCGCGCCCGCACCTCGAGGATCTGCTGAACTTCAAACAACCGCTGCCCACCGTAGATGCTTCCCGAGTGTCCGTTCACCCCGCGAAGACGCACGAACACGGCCTGGTACGGCAACGTGGCGGTCCGGTGATACCGGCTCTCGAGTGCCGAATCCTGCACCGCGATGACCGTCTTCGGATCATCACACGGGAAGAGCGATCCCGCGCCGTCCTGGTTCACATACAGACCGTGGACTTCCGTGGGGCGATGACAGGCAACGAGGGCTGCCGCGAGAACCAGGATTCGCTCAGGACGCACGGAGCTCTGCAATTCGCGCTTTCACGAATCTCTTGACCAGCGCAGCCGGCGGCGGCTTGTTGAGTGGAAAGCGAATCGTGCCCTTGGAAATCCTGTAGCGCTTGAGCGCTCTTCGATTGGCCCGTACGAACGGCGCGCGCAGAGGATAGAGGCTGACGTGTTCCTTCCACGCGGCATACCAGACCAGAATGCGTCCACCGAGGCGAAAGGCGGGAATCCCGTAGCTGAATTCATCGGTGGCGCCGGGAGCCACGGCGCGGATCGCCGACCGGAGCGCCTTGAGGCGCCTGCGCGCCGGCGCGGGCAGCGACGCGACATACTGGCGCAGGCGCAACTCAGGCGTGCGCTTCACTCGGCTGGCTCCCGGGTTGCTGCTGATTCATGAGCTGTCGAACAGCGCGATTGTGGACGTTGCTTAGGAGCAGCTGCGCGACAATGGCCCCGATCAATGCCATAAGCATGTCCCACTGCGTGTCCCACACGTCACCTTGCGTCCCCAGGAATGCCTCGGCGCCTTGTCCAAACAAGAGGGCCGACCACCACTCGATGAATTCGTAACACGCGCTGATGGCGAGGCAGAGTGCGGTCACGATCACGAACAACCAGCGACCGGGGCGCAGCGGCGAGGTCCGCAGCAGGATCTCGCGCGCGAGAATCGCGGGGACAAACCCCTGCGCGAAGTGGCCGAGCCGGTCGTAATCGTTGCGCGCAAGACCGAAGGTGTGCTCGACCCAGAACCCGAGTGGCACGCGCGCGTACGTGTAATATCCGCCGACCATGAGGATCACGGCGTGGATCGCGAGCAGCGTGTACGCGAGCCGGGTGAGCGGAAAGCGACGATACGTGGCGATCAGGATCGGCGCGCCGATGAGGATCGGAAAGATCTCGAGCCACCACGTGGTGCGGTCGTATGGGGCAATGCCGGTTATCACGAGCCCTAGCGCGACCGCGATCAGAAGGACGAGAGGAGGGCGTTTCATCCTGCCTAATATGTGCGTCTGGCTCGCGCGGCGATCCGGAGCACGGCGGCGATGAGGAGCCATGAAACCACAGGAACGATGAGAAACCATGACGCCGGCTTCGGCCTCGGCGGCCCCAGCGCAACAACGCCGTAGATCGCCAGCGAGGCCAGCGTGACAAGCAGCGTCACCCAGTAGAGAGCCATTCGAGAGGTACTCGCCCAAAGCCGTGAGGCTCGATGCGCCAAGAGCAGGCCGACAAAAGGTGCCACGTCCCAGATCACGAACATCGCCACCAGAATAATCGACTTGTTGCGGTGCCCGACGCGGAGCACGAAGACGATCGCGCCGACGGCACCAACGACTGCCGCGACCAGCGTAACTGCGCGGAGAAAGCGTCCTTCGGTGAACGACATTCGTCAGATCATCAGGCGAACCAACACCCTGGTATTGGAGGACTCCGGTCCTAGCGCCGGAATTCCAAGTCGACAGCTCGCTGCAGTTGAAGCTCGAGACCGGAGACGATCACGCGCCCGCGCAACCCATCAATCCTTCCGGAGAAGCGGAGTTCACCGGCAGTGGAAGGCGGCAGGGGCGAAACGAATTGGAGCGCAGTCCCCGCGACGCTGAACGTCCCCGGAAAATCCCATCCCGTCACCTGCACCGGCCCGCCAGCGCGCGTGCAGTCCATTTCACCCCGTACGACGAGCCGAAACGCTCCGGTCGCCAGCAAAGTCAGATCACCGCCGTGCACCCATTGATCGCAGCTGAGTGTGGCCGTCAACAGTTGCGGCAATGGATGCGCGTCCATTGCCGTTAACGAGTAGGTGCCCGCAACATCTTTGACCGTGATCGGATCGTCACACGCAGCGAGCAGGGCGAGCGCAACGATTGCGAGCGTGATTTTCATGTCAGTCCAGCGAACAGGAGAGCCCGGGCCAATGTCATGAGTCCCTCTTTCTTCTGCGGGTAAGCCCACACCCCTGCTCATGATCACGAGCGGTCCCAGATGTGTCAAGAATGTTCTCCAGGATTATGACCGTTGGCGCGCCCGGCTGGTGCCAGCGCGCCGAGAGCTGGCGAGGGTCGGGCTGAGCATCGGGCTGCGCGAATGACCCCAGGACGATGTCGTCGTCGCCATCGCCATCGATGTCGCCCGCATCCATCACGAGCCACCGCCCGCGATCGGCCGCGGCGAACGTCCGCGCCGTGAAGTGCAGGTCTCCCATGTTTTGGAGATAAACAAAAGGAAGGGGCGCACGCCTCGTGTCATCCGTAAAAAAGGAGATGGCCGCGATATCGACGTTCCCATCGCCGTCGAAATCGCGCGCGATGGCCTTCATCGCACCAGGCATCGGAAAGAAATACTTCTCTGTGAAGTGCCAGTGCCCATCGTTCAGGAAAATGCGGATTCCGTGATACGGCTTCGGCGGACCAGGGTAGTCCCCCGCATCGCCGTTGGTGTAGACGATGTCCGGATAACCATCGCAATTCATGTCCACCAACTGCAGCGACGTGGACCCGTACGACGGGGGAAAGCGCAGCAGGACCTCTCTGGAAAAGTTGCCACTGGGCTGACCGTGAAAGAGCGATATCCCCTCATCCCCCTGTGCGGTCAGCGCCAGAATGTCGGGACGCCCGTCGCCGTCGAAATCACCGACGATCGTCGTCAGCGCGCCCGGCTGAGGAGTGAGGACGTGGCGTCGGCTGCCGCCGCCGCTCAGCCGTTCGTACCACGTCAGGCTCCCGGTGAGATTGCCGAACTCGCTGACCACCACGTCCGCGATCCCATCTCCGTTGAGATCGGCGTACGAGGCGTACACCGGCCGCTGCAGGCTATCGATCCTCCAGGCGATCGTAGGATTGGCGCCGGGGCGCCACGCGGAAATCAGGCCGAGGGTACCGAGCGCAGCGTCGTGCGGCTCAAGTTTTCCCATCAGCAGGACGCCGAGCGTGTCGCGAAAGAGCTGGAGATGGGAAACGGGTGACGGGATCGGGAAGATCTTGCCTGCGTGGCCTCGGCTGTCGAGAACCGACAGGGTGCTGTGTCCCGGAGTAGCGTCGCCCACGTAGATCCTGCGATGTGCGGAATCGACGTGCACCAACGTGACCATGGGACTCTTGATCTGAAAGTCGGGAAGCCGCACGCGGAATCCGGGCAGTCCCACCGTGACCGGCGGGGTCGCTGCGTGAGGGAGCGACTCGGGAGCTTCTTTGAGAAAGTACGCCGCCAGCTTGTCCCAATCGGCGCGGGAGATGCGTGGCGTGTCGGGATACACGCCCGCCTCGCGAATCCGTCGTCCACCCTCTCCGCCCTCGACCGGCTCCTGGTTCGCGGGCCAGGTGACGTCTCTCACGCCAAGACGGCGGGCCATCCTCGGTAACATCCAGCGCTCCCACGTCTCGCGGGCGAGCTGCGAAGGAACAGGAAGGAGATGGCAGGACTGGCAGTAGCGCTCGGCGAGCTGTTGTCCGGAAAGCTCGGAGCTCGATTTGCGGGCGTTTGGTCTACCGCACGCGATCACTCCCAGCACAACGAAGACCGCGCCTTGCAACCTCACCCGGCGCTCGACCGATTCGGCTCCTGATAGAGGCCAATCACGTTGCCGGCAGGATCTCGAAACCGCGCGGTAATCTCTGGCGCGTCGGCGCCGATCGGCTGGACGATTTCGCCGCCGCTTGCGACGACGGCTTTCACCGTTGCGGCCACGCTGTCGACCATGATGTATACGAGGAGTCCGGGCTGGGGCGACGCCGGCCGACCGGTGACCCAGGAGCCACTGACCTCTCCGACGGCATCGTCGAACGCGAGGTGACCGTCACCGCGCCGGCGAATATTCCAGCCGAAAACCCCACGATAGAACTCCGACGACCGCCGGACGTCTGTGGCGGGAATCTCGAGGTAGCAGATCTTACCGTTTCGAACAGTCGGTGGCATAGGCGGGGAACTCGTTAGCGCGGTGGAGATCCGAGGCGCTCGGAGTCGCGCTGCTTGGCCAGCAGGCGCTCCGTGAAGTCGAGGCGCTCTTCCACTTCAGATAGCCGATTCTGCACCGCGTCGAGTGACTGCCGCAATTCGCTGATTGCTTCGTCGGATGGCGTCAGGTTTCGCGCGGCAGCACGGATGCCCATCATCCGTAACATCCCGGACAGCGTCTTTGCCACCGTGATCGCGATAATGATGACGCCGACACCGAGCGCCCAATCGGGAATGAAGCCCATGTCATGACTCCCCAGAGTGACCGAGCACAAGATAATCTTGCGCGCCGACGATCTGCCAGCGACCGCGCCGCTTCACCCAGGTGTCGGTGAACCGGTAGCGTCGATCGAACGAGCCGTTCGAGCGCCCCTGCACGATCAACCATCCTGTGACGAGCGCGGTGGCGCCGAAGCGATGGACCTGCATGTCTTCGTTGTGCGCCGCGGTGACCGTGTCCGATCCCGAACCGACCTCATGTAGGACCGTCGCGCGGTCCATCGTCTTGTCGTCCTCGGTGTAAACGAACCCGGCAGCCAGCAGGCGCTCAAAGACAACCGTATCGCGCTTGACCAGGGCGCGCGCCCAATCGTCCTCGAGCCGCAGTAGTGCGTGGGTGTCCGCGTCCTGCGGACCTGTGAAGAACAGCATCGCAACCAGCAGCAGATTCATGACGGCCTCCCTACTCCCCCAGCACTTTGATGATCACGCGCTTTTTCCGCTGTCCGTCCCACTCTCCGTAGAACACCCGCTGCCACGGACCGAAGTCCAACTTGCCACCGGTGATCGGCACGATCACCTCATGACCGATCGTGAGACTGCGCAGATGCGCGGCAGCGTTGTCTTCTCCCGTTTCATTGTGACGATAGCGTGGCGGATCCCACGGCGCGATCGTGCCCTCGAGCCACTTCAGGATGTCCTCCCACAGTCCCGACTCATGATCGTTCACGAATACCGACGCCGAGATGTGCATCGCGCTGACCAGTACGATCCCCTCGCGGACCCCGCTTTTCTCGACCTGACCGGTCACTTCTTCAGTGATGTCGATGATTTCCTGGCGGCGTTTGGTATTGAACCAGAGGTAGTGCGTCTGGGCCTTCATGAACCCCCCGTGTCGAATTGTCACAGCCGGGCCAAATCCCTAAATTGGCGCGCAATATGGCGCTTCCCTTCAGACGGCGAATCTTCGTGATCCTCGTCGTCATGACGACCGTGCCGACGCTGCTCGCCGTCGCAGGCTGGCTCGTGTCGGTGCGGCGGCTCTTGCCCGCGGCCGGCGCCCGCGCGTCCACCGAGCGCGTCGCCTCGACCGCGCGGACACTGCTCGAGGGCGTCGATACGCTGCACCTCACCGTCCACGAGCGCGCGCTGCTGCGCCAACACCTCGATGAAGTCTCGGCATCCGTCAGCCTCGCGCGCCGGGCCGAAACATTCCTGCGCTACTACACGGCCGGCGTCGCGGTGGTCATCCTGCTCCTCGGCGCCGGCGTGCTGTACGCCGCGGTGAATCTGGCCGGGCATCTGTCGCGGCAGCTCTCGCGTCCCATCGACGAGCTGGTCGGGTGGACGTCCCTGATCCGGCGCCACGAGCCCCTTCCCGCCGCCGGCGGCCCGCTCAGCCGCGGCGCGCCCGAATTCGAATCGCTGCGCCAGGCGCTGCGCGAATTGGCCGCCGCTCTCGCCGCCGCGCGCGAACGCGAGCTCGAGGCCGAGCGACTGCGGGCGTTCCGCGAAGTCGCCCGGCGCGTCGCGCATGAAATCAAGAATCCATTGACGTCGATGCGGATCGCGGTGGATCAACTGCGGCGGAAGGACGGAATGACGGAGGGTCGGAAAGAAACGGCCATGGAGGTGATGGCGGCCGAAACCGATCGGCTGGAGCGACTCGCTAGAGAATTCGCGGATTTTGGGCGACTGCCGGAAGGGCCGCCCAGCGAAGTCGATCTCGTCGAGCTGCTCGAGGAGTTGGGACGGACGAGCGTTCCCGATGGCGTCACCGTCCGGCTCACCGCGAACGGTGGACCGCGCACGATCGTGGGCCACTACGAGCCGCTGCGCCGGGCGTTCGCGAACCTGTATCGCAACGCCTCCGAAGCGATGCAGGGCATGGGCGCGCTGGACGTGACGGTCACAGGCGACGGCGCGGGACTCGGCGTGACGATCGCTGACCACGGGCCGGGTATTCCCGCCGACCTGCGGCAGCGGATCTTCGAGCCGTACTTCACGACGAAACGCGACGGCACGGGCCTCGGCCTCGCGCTCGTGCGGGTGACCCTCGAAGCGCATCGCGGCACGATCGCCGTCAGCGAGACGCCCGGCGGGGGCGCGACATTCGCGATCGTCTTTCCACCGGTGTCCGGATCATGAGTCCACGCGTCCTCCTCGTCGACGACGAAGCGAACATCCGCCGCATGGTCGGCGCGCTGTTGCAATCGGACGGCTTCGAGACGATCGAAGCGCCCGACGGCAACGCGGCCCTGACGCGCGTGATCGAAGACGCTCCGGACGTCGTGCTGCTCGATTTGATGATGCCGCCCGGTCCCGACGGGCTCGCGACGCTCGAGCAGATCCGCAAGCGCGCGCCGCAGGTCCCGGTCGTCATGATGAGCGGCAAGGCCAACCTCTCCGACGCCGTGCGCGCGACGAAGCTCGGGGCCTTCCAGTTCCTCGAGAAGCCGCTCACGCCCGAAGGCGTACTCGTCGCGCTGCGCAGCGCGCTCGAGCTGGGCCGCACGCTCGCGGAGAACAAACGGCTGCACGAGCAGCTCGGCCACGACGATCCGCTCGTCGGGACGAGCGTCGCGATGGAGGAGCTGCGCGCGTTGATCGCGCGTGTTGCCCCAACGGAATCGCGCGTGCTGATCACGGGCGAATCCGGCACCGGCAAGGAGCTGGTCGCATCGGCGATCCACCGACAGAGTGCGCGTGGCAGTAAACCGTTCGTCACCGTGAACAGCGCAGCACTCCCTCGCGATCTCGTCGAATCGGAGATGTTCGGACATGAGCGCGGCGCGTTCACGGGCGCGACGGATCGGCGGCAGGGACGTTTCGAGCTGGCCGACGGCGGAACTCTGTTCCTCGATGAGGTCGGGGACCTGGGACCGGAGGCGCAGGCGAAACTCCTGCGCGTGCTCGAGAGCGGCATCGTCGAGCGCGTGGGCGGGGAACGGCCGTTCGCCGTGAACGTGCGCGTCATCGCCGCGACCAACAAAGACCTGATCGTCGCGGTGCGGCAGGGGTCGTTCCGCGAGGACCTCTGGTTCCGGCTGAACGTCTTGCCCATTCACATCCCGCCGTTGCGCGAGCGGCCGGAGGACGTGCCGCCTCTGGTCCGCCATTTCGCGGCGCGCTGCGCGGCACGCCTCGGCCGGCCCGTGCACTTCGACGCCGGGGCGGTTCCCCTGCTCGCCGCGTACACATGGCCCGGCAACGTCCGCGAGCTCGCCAACATCATCGAGCGGCTCGCCATTCTGGCTTCCGGCGAAACGCTCACCGCCGCCGATGTCGCGCGGGTGTTGCCTCAGGATGGGACCGTTCCGCCCGCGCGGCTCGAGGCGGCCGATGGCGATGCGCCGTGGCGGGATATCGCGCTTAGCGAGACGCTCGACCAGTACGAGCGCGAGCTGATCGCGCGCGCGCTTTCGATTTCCCGGGGCAACGTCGCCGAAGCGGCGCGGCGGCTGCTGACGGACCGTGCCAACCTATACCGCCGTATGCGACGGCTCGGCATCGAACCGCC
Source organism: Gemmatimonadetes bacterium 13_2_20CM_2_65_7 (assembly GCA_001915025.1). GTDB lineage: Bacteria > Gemmatimonadota > Gemmatimonadetes > Gemmatimonadales > GWC2-71-9 > 20CM-2-65-7. The sequence continues at coordinate 4,704 of MNDR01000032.1, read as the reverse complement.
GCGCAACAACATCGGCGGGGGCTCCAACGAAGGCTCACTATGATCGCATTGCTGCTGATTCTGGCGGTTCAGGATACGACCATCGTCATTCACCCCGACAGCTCCGGCGTGTCGCTCGAGGCGCTGGCGCTGCCGCGCCTGGTCTCCGACGAAGTCATCCGGTTCTACAATGCGCCGGGGACGACGCGTCTGGTTGGCCGCACGCGACTGCCTCGCGGGAACGAGTGGCGTGGCGATGTCGCGGTGCGGAACGGTCCGGTCTTCATCGCCGGCCGGGTGCAGGGGACGCTCGTGGTGATCAACGGCGATCTGCAATTCGAGCCCGGCGCCGAGGTGAGCGGCAACGTGATCGTCGTCGGCGGCGTGGTTGATGATTCGGCGGCGGCAAAGATCCACGGAGAATTGCGCCAGTATCGCGAGCCCCTGCTGTACCGCTTGCGCAACGAAGGCGATCAGATCGCCTACGCCCCAAACCTGCGGCGCCGGCTCTGGAATCCCGGCGCGCACGTGTCGTGGGGCACCGCCGACTCCCGCTCGACGCTGACGATCGCGACCGGCGGAACCTTCAATCGCGTCGAAGGACTGCCCATCGTGTTCGGGCCGTTGTTCGATTGGAGGCTGCAACAGGATTTCCGGCTGCGGATTGACGCACTCGCCGTCTTCCGGTCCGCGGGCGATCTCTCCGACAACCGGAGTAGCCTGGGCTACATGTTCCGCAGCGAGCTGCGCTCGGGGGAAATCCAGCACCTGGGCGTCGGGCTGCGGGCGTTCGACGTCGTGAGTCCGGTCGAGGACTGGGGGTTGCACAGCGCGGAGGTCGGGTGGAGCGCGTTCGTGTTCGCGCGCGATTATCGCGACTACTTCCTCAACAAAGGATGGGCGGCGCGCGTGTTCGCCGCGCCCAATCGCCCGCTGGCCGTGTCGCTCGAATTCCGCCACGAGTGGCAAACGAGCGTAGCGGTCAAAGATCCCTGGACGATTTTCCGCCACGCCGAGACGTGGCGCCCCAACCCGGCGGTCGACGAGGGGCACTACAACACCGTCGCCGCCAACGCGACATTCGACACGCGCAACGATCCCGAGGCTCCCACCGCAGGGTGGCTGGTGCGCACGACGCTCGAACATTCGCGCAGCCACGATGTGGTGCCGCACGCGGGGATCCCAGCGTCGGTGCGCGATTCGATTCCTACGGATGGGTCTTACCGCTTCACTCGGCTCTTCTTCGACGTGCGCCGCTATTCACGCATCAGCCCCTCGGGCCGCGTGAACCTGCGGCTCGTCGGTGGCGGCTGGCTGGGGGGTGATCCGCTCCCACTGCAACGCCGTCTTTCCGTCGGCGGTCCCGATCCAATGCCCGGTCATCCATTCCGCTCGAGCGCCTGCGATGGCGCGATCGTCGACCCGGCGTTCGCCGGGACGCTCCTCGCCGCATGCGATCGCATGCTCGTCGTCCAGACGGAATACCGCGGCCATGTGAAACTCAATTGGAGTTACAACCCGTGGCGCGACGAGAAATCGCCTCGCGAGGAGCGCTCGCCGTTCTGGATCGAGGGGCTCGACCTCGTCGTCTTCGCGGACGCGGGACAGGGGTGGCTCGTGGGGAAGGGGCCGGGACACGTTCCCGCGGGTCGCATCCCGCGATTCGCGAGCTGGCTGGTGGACGCGGGACTGGGCGCTGATTGGAGCGGGTTTGGGATTTACGTCGCGAAGGCGGTGACGACGGGCGAACGACTGCGCTTCCTATTTAGGCTCGATCATCGCTTCTAGAGTGGCGCGAGTGCTCCTCCGCCACGCGATCGTCCTCTCGCTGGCCCTGCCCGCGGGGCTGACGGCGCAGTCGCCGACCCTGACGGTCACGCTGCAAACGACGACGCCTCGCGTCCGCAGCACGGGACTCCTGGCGGACGGGAAATTTGTCGGGCTCATGCGCTCGGGATTTCCGCTGCGACTCCACTACCGGCTCGAGCTGTGGAAGGTGCGCCGGAGCTGGTTCGATCAATTCGTCCGCGAGGTATCGTGGGACGTCGTCGCCCGCAACGATCCGCTGGCGGACGACTTCGTGTTGCTCCGCCCCGGGGGTGGCCGCAGCCTCACCCGCTACGCGACGCCGGAAGAGCTGGCGGCCGCGCTCGAGATTCCTTACACGGTCACGGTGCGGCCCGAAGCGAGCGGCGCCGGCTCCGGCCGCTACTACTTCGTCGCGCGACTCGAGGTGACGACGCTCAACGACACCGATCTGCGAGAGCTGTCGAGCTGGTTGTCGGGAGACGTCGGGCCGGCGGTTTCGGGCGAAGGGAATTTCGGCGCGGCGTTGGCGCGGGGGGCGCAGCGCGTGCTGGTGCGGCTGGCCGGCCTCCCGCGCCTGCAGCTCGAGGCGCGGAGCCCTACGATCCGAATTGACGGTCGATAGCGGCGCGAATTTCCGTCAGCGACCTTCCGCGCGCCGCCAGGTCACTCGCCAGGTTCGCCTCTCCCATGCAGATGTCGCAGTAGGCTGCGTGCTCCGACTCGAAGCAGGTCAGCAGCGAGCGATGTCCGGAGTGCTTCGAGCAATCGCAGTGGCAATACACACCATCGAGCGTCGCGGCAGAACGCCGTGCCGCCGCGTACGCCTCGAGCGCGCCGGCATTCTGCGGAATCGCGAAATCGGGGAGCACCTTCGCCGCCGTGATGCCGGACCGCGGTTGGGGATGCGTCGAGCCCCGGGCGGGACGGGTGAGAAACACGACTCCGGCGAGCGCGACGACTGCCGCGCCCGCCACCACCCATGGGCCCCTCGTCACATGGCCTCGAGCGTCGCCAGCACGTCCGCCCCGTAGAAGAGACGGATGTACTTCGCCTGCGTGCGCGTGAGGCGGCGAACCGCCCACGAGAGGTGCACGAAGTGCGGCTCGTGCGGCGCGCGCAGCGGATGCATGCCCACTTCTTCCGGCAGGAGATTGCCCTTGCGCGTGTTGCAGCTGGAGCACGCCGTGAGGACGTTGGTCCAGGCGTTCGTACCGCCGCGCGACAACGGCAGGAGATGATCGCGCGTGAGGCACTCGCGCTGCCGCAGCTCCTGTTGCGAGCGACCGCAGAACTGACAGCGGTAGTTGTCGCGGGCGAACAGGAATGTGTTGGTGACTTGGCGGCGGAAGCGGCGTGGGACGTGGACGAAGCGAACCAGGCGAATGACGGCAGGTCGTGGTACCGCCATTCGCTCGGAGTGGACCGGCGTGCCCTCGGCCTCGACTACCTCGGCCTTGCCATCGATGACCAGCCGCAGCGCCCGGCGCACGGGCACCATCGTCAGCGGTTCGAACGAGGCATTGAGGGCTAGGCAGCGCATCGGCATATGCTAATACCAGCCTACAACCTGCGGCAAGGGAAGACGCTTTATGCAGTAGTTGCGGGCATGAACGCGCGGCGTAACTCCTCGATTTGCGACTCTACCGACGCCCGCGACGCGCCGCCTGGTGTGGCACGGCTCTCGACGCTTTGCTCCCAAGTGCCGAGCTGCGCCAGCGCGGGCCCCAGGGCGGGATGGATATCGTTCGCGATCTTCTGCGGCACGCGATCGAGCGGCACATGCTCATGTTCCGCGGCGCGCACCAGCCGGCCGATCAGTCCGTGGCTTTCCCGGAACGGCACACCTGCCTCGACGAGCAGATCGGCGAGATCCGTCGCGCGCATCGCGGGATCGAGCGCCGCCGCCATGCGATCGGCGTTGATCGCTAGTGTTTCGATCGCCCCCGTAACGGCCGGCAGCACCGTCGCGAGCGTATCACAGGCGTCGAACAACAGCGCCTTGTCCTCCTGGAGATCCTTCTGATAGCCGGCGGGAATCCCCTTGAGCGTGGTGAGCAGCGCCACGAGGTCGCCGAGCATGCGGCCGGCTTTCCCGCGCGCGAGCTCGAACACATCGGGATTCCGTTTCTGCGGCATGAGACTCGAGCCGGTACTGAAATCGTCGGCGAGCGTGACGAATCCGAACTCGCCGCTCGCGTACGTGATCAGCTCGGCGCCAAGTCGAGAGAGATGCGTGCCGATCAGCGCGATCGCGAACAGCACATCAGCGACGAAGTCGCGATCACCCGTCGCGTCGAGCGCGTTGGGTGACACGACGCGGAAGCCGAGTGCCTCCTTGAGGAGCACGCGGTCGACGGGAAAACCGGAGCCGGCGAGTGCGCCGGAGCCGAGCGGCAGCTCCGCCGTGCGCCGGCGCGCGTCGGCGAGCCGCTGGCGATCGCGCACGAGCGGCCAGGCGTGCGCGAGCAGCACGTAGGCCCAGCGCACGGGCTGGGCGCGCTGGCCATGCGTGTAGCCGGGAAGAATCGCGTCGATGCTGGCGTTCGCCTTTCCGACGAGTGTCTTGCCGAGCGCGGCGACGCCGGCGTCGAGGTGATCGATCGCGTCGAGCGTCCACAGGCGCAGGTCGGTCGCGACCTGATCATTGCGCGAGCGGCCGGTGTGCAGCTTCCCGGCGAGACCACCCACCTCGTTGTAGAGCAGGCGCTCCACGAGGGTGTGCACGTCTTCGTCCTGTGCGCCGACCGCGGCGCCGTCAGCGAGCTGATCGGCTACGCGATCGAGGCCGCCCAGCAGCTGCGCCTCTTCATTGGCAGTGACAACCCCTGCCTGACAGAGTGCGTGCACCCACGCTTTGCTCGCGGCGACGTCCTGCGGCCAGAGGCGATGGTCGACAGGGAGACTGCGATTCAGCGC